>NZ_QSTX01000009.1:0-100804 GCF_003438785.1 Collinsella sp. OM06-18AC | reverse complement strand
GTTGTTGAGCGTTGGTCAAAATGGTTGTTTTTACAGTAGCGCTAACATCGGTGAGCCACAGGAAGTTCGGCAGGGCCGAGCGGAAGTCGCGGCGCACGAGGTTCGGCGGGGCCGGCGTCGGCTCGCCCGCATAGGAGCTGTAGGGCCTCCTCTTCCTCCTCATCCACCTGGGGACCAGGCCCTCCTCGCGCATGATGCGGAGGACGACCTTCTCCGAGGCGCGCACGGGCTCGTCGAGCTCGCGCAGGCGCGCCGTCACGAAGCGGTACCCCCGCGCCCCCTCACCGTCCTCGGTGAAGATCCTGCGCACGAGCGCGCGCAGGGGCGCGAGCCGGTCGGGCCTCGCGATCGCGCGGCGCTGGTACTCATAGGAGCTCTTTGATATCCCCAAGGAACTCGTGAGTTCTCTCAAGGACCACTTCCCGCACGGCCTCAGGCGGTCTATCACCAGGGTCTTCTCCCTGTTCGACATCCCGTCGAGGCTCGCGGCTTTTAAAACGTCGTTCACCGCCCTGAGGACGGCGTTCTCCAGGACGAGGCGCTCTATCAGGGCGTCCTTGTCGTCCGGGTCGATGTCGGGGTACACCGGACCGTCCCCGACGACCTTCGGCAGATCCATCTTCGCGACCGCCCTCCCGACGGTTCCGCCCGCGGCCCCGGCCCTCGTCCAGCGCGCGACGGCGCTCTTGCTCGGCCCGTCGAGCTCCCGGGCTATCTCCCTGCACGAGAGCCCGGAGCGGCGTAGCTCCCCGGCCCTCTCCACTACGGCTCTACTGTATGTCATGCGGACTCCAAACCGGACCTGATGGTCCAACTTTTTGTCCGCAGTCCCAACCTGCCAAAATAAACCTGTCCCTTTTTGGTAGGTTACTGGTTCATGTTGCCGTGGATGTAGGGGGTGACCTCGGGGGAGATATGGCCGCAGCCTAGGTTGCGCAGGGCAGATTCGATGGCGGCGGGAAGCGGGGCCTTGCCCTCGTCGTTGACCGCGGTGCTGCCGAGGGCGGCGATCTTGGCGACGTCTGCCGGCGCGGCCTCGATATGCATGCAGCCGCCGACGAGACGTGCGCGGACCTGGCCCAGGCCAAGGTCGTGCAGGTAGTCCTCACAGGTGCGGATTACATCGACCTTCTCGCGCGTGAGCTCCTCGCCCGTGGGGACTCGCGTGGCCAGGCAGGCTCCTGCCGGCAGGTTCCAGACGGGATAGCCCCAGGCGCGTAGCAGCTCGCGCTCCTCGTCCTTGGTAAAGCCGACCTCCATAAGCGGCGAGCGCACGCCGAGCTCCTGGGCGGCGCGCATGCCGGGGCGGTAGTCGCCGCGGTCGCTTGCGTTGCTGCCGTCGATGACGGTGGGAAAGCCCAGCGACTTGGCGTGGTTGACGATAGCAGTAAAGCCGGCGCGCTTGCAGTGGTAGCAGCGGTTGGCGTCGTTGCAGGCTACCTGGGGGAGCTGCAGCTGATCGACCGAGAGGTTGAGCACGGGGAGCTTAAAATGCGGCCCCTCATCGGCCTGCCCGTCAACCGCCCGCTCAAACGAAGCCTGCTCGGGCGTGCCGATGAGCGGCGTGGTGAGGTGAACGAGAAGCGTGCTGGCGGGCATGATGCGGGCGCAGACCGCGGCCAAAAAGCTGCTGTCGACGCCACCGGAAAAGCCGATGGCGACGCGCCCGTATGCTAAAAGCAGCTGCTCGAGCGCTGCGAGTTTGTCCTGAAGCCCCTCTGCGGGTGCGGTGGTGTCTGAAAGCATAAGTCGATCCTTGCCGTTGAGTACTCGGTCGAAAACTATAATCCTACCGAGCCGCTTGTCATAAGACTTCTATCTATGTAACGAAAGTGCAATATGCTATATACGTTATATACAAGTTTACAGGTGCGGTAAAGTTGCGGGAGTACAGCAGCGCGAAGCGATGGGGGACCGATATGATCAAGGCCGTTATTTTTGACATGGACGGAACGCTGGTCGATACCGAGCGGTTGGGTATCAAGGCGTGGAAGGCGGGCGCGGCCGAGCTGGGATTCGCGATTGATGATGCGCTGATCCATCAGTTTATCGGTCGCACGCTGCCCGATGTCATGGAGATCCTTGATGAGCATTACGGCAGCTGCGAAACCGCTGAGGCAATCTATCGTCGCCATAGGGAGATTCGCGACGAGATGGTCAAGACCGATCTGGAGCTTAAGGACGGTGCCGCCGAGTGCCTCGACGAGCTGCTGACTGCGGGCTATCACGTGGGTCTTGCGACGTCATCGCGCCACGTTACGGCCGAGCGCAACCTCAAGACGGTTGGCCTCTTTGACAAGTTTGAGACGGTGACCTGCGGCGAGGACGTCGTGCGCGGCAAGCCCGACCCCGAGATGTACCTGCTCGCCTGCGAGCGCGCGGGCTTTGCCCCCGAGGAGTGCGCCGTGGTCGAGGACTCACGCAACGGTTGCGTCTCGGGCATCACGGCCGGCTGTCATGTCTTTGCCGTTCCCGACATCGTGCCGCTGCCGCAGGACGTGGTGGACGGCTGTGAGGCTGTGCTCGATACGCTGTTCGATCTGACGGCCGCGGTCAAGGCCGTGTGTTAGCGTTCGCACGCGAGTCGCCATGCCCCACGCCCGATCCCGCAGGACGGCGACGGCAACGGCGCCTGCGCGGAAGCGCTGTTCTAAAAAATGGAATTGAATCCATTTTTGCAAAAAAGCTAATGAAAAATGGATTACATTCCATAAAAATCCGTAGCCGCAGGTTCGGCTAAACGGGGAAGGCCCGTGGGGTCAGCAAAAACGCCGCAGCGGGGCTGTTTCCGTTGCGGCGTTTTTTTGTTACAGGTAGGCGCCCAGGTTGATGTCGGTTGTCGGGACTATGGGTTGGCCCGTCGGATGCGGCTTGGCATTTTGGGTGCTTACGCGCTCGAGCAAGAAGGGACGCACGATTTCCTGACGGTTGATGTCCTCGATGGCCGTGACCGCGGTGACGGTGCGCGCGGCAGAGCCGATGCGGACATGCTTTGTCTTCGCCGGCGCCTTGTTCTCGATTTGCTCCATGAGCAATTGAACGCCCTTGCGGCCAATCTCGTAGCCTGGGGGTGCTACCGTGGTGAGCGGGACCGCCCCGCTCCAAGCGAGTGGGTTGCCGTCGCATCCGGCCACGCGAACCTGCTCGGGGACGGAGATGCCTTTGTCGGTCAGCGCCGAGATAACGCCCGAGGCCAATACGTCGGTCAGGCCGACCACGAAGTCGGGGCGCTCGTCCGCGGGGCGCTCAGCGATTTGGGCACCGATGCCGTAGCCGTCGGCAGCGGTATTCCATTCGCCGGCGTCGATGACTTCGATCTTGATATCGGGATGCAGGGCGAGGGCCTTGTGGATGCCAAGTACGCGCAAGGTGAGCTGCATGAATGCCGCTCTGCCCACAACGGTGATATGGCGTGCGCCACGGGCAACGGCGAGCTCGGCGATGATGCGACCTTGGGCTTCGTTATCGGCAGCCACGTAATAACCGGGCTCGGAGCAGTGGATGTCCAGATGGACGATCGGCACGGGCACTTTAGTCATGGCCGGGTGCCAGTCGGGGGACGCCATGGGCTGAACCATGACGCCGGACATCTGAGTGCCCATAAAGTAGCGCAGGTAATGGTCTTCGAGAATGTCGTCGTTGTCGGCGTTAGCGATGAGCAAGTCATAGCCGTGCTTGCGTGCCTCGTTGTGGGCACCGCTGGCAATTTGGAGCGAAAAGCCGTGGTCGAGACGGGGGAGGACCAGGCCAAAGGACTTGGTGGTGCCGCCCGCGAGCTGACGGGCGCTTTGGTTGGGCAGGTAGCCCAAGCGATTGATGGTCTCGTTAATGAGCTTGAGGGTCTCGGGACGCAGTTTTTCGGGGTGGTTGAGCGCGTTGGATACCGTGCCCAGCGAGACCCCTGCCTCGCGCGCGACGTCGCTGATTTTTACCTTTGCCATAGCGGCCCCTTTGATGCGTTTCAAGTACAAGCCAGATTGTAGCATCGCCCGCCCCTGGGGTGTCAAAACCTGCCAATTAGGGACAGGTTTATTTTGGTAGGTTTTATCTGCGAAAACGCCGTTGCCAGCGCGACCACCACGAAGGGGACAGGCACCTTTGTGGTGGTTTGAGACGCCCGGGCCTTCAATTGTCTCGATCTGTAACATCTGGACGGCAAAACCGCCTCTACCTGTTACGGATCGAGACATAGTGCTGGGGCCGAACCGTAATGTCTCGATCTGTAACACAAAGCCGGCTTATTGCGGCCCAGATGTTACAGATTGAGATCTTTCGCCGGGATAGGCCGCCGCCCCGGTCCAAACCACCACAAAGGTGCCTGTCTCCTTCGTGGTGGTTTGGACCGGCTGGGCATGTGTGCATCGGGTGGTATCTAAGTTGAGATACCACTTCTGGTATATCAGCTTGCGCTTGCGTGAGTACAATACTCGAACGTTATACGTCTCAGCGCCCCCTGTGCGTGGACGTCTTGCAGTCACGCGAACGAAGGGATTTATCCTATGTGCGGAATTGTCGGCTACACCGGCTCTGATATTGCAAAGAACATCCTGGTCACGGGTCTTAAGCGTATGGAGTATCGCGGCTATGACTCCTCGGGCGTCGCGCTCGAGGTGGGTGAGGGCGCCGCGGCGCACCTCGACGTCATCCGCCGCGTGGGCAAGGTCGCGGGCTTGGAGAGCGAGCTTTCCAACATCGACAGCGACGCTACCTGCGGTATCGGCCACACCCGTTGGGCCACCCACGGCAAGCCCTCCGTCGTTAACGCCCATCCCCACACCAGCTGCGACGGTCGTATCGCCATCGTCCACAACGGCATCATCGAGAACTTCGCCGAGCTGCGCGAAGAGCTGGAGGGCCGTGGTCACCACTTTAAGAGCGAGACCGATACCGAGGTCTTCGCGCATCTGATCGAAGAGGCTTATGCCGAGACGCACGACCTGATGGCCTCCGTGCGCGAGGCTTGCACCCACGTGGTCGGTGCCTATGGTCTGGCCGCCGTGTGCGCTGACGAGCCCGGCGTGATCGCCGTGGCCCGCAAGGATTCCCCGATCGTAGTCGGCGTGGGCGAAACCGGCTCCTATGTTGCTTCCGATGTCATCGCGCTCATCGACGCCACCCGCGATGTCGTGGTGCTCGAGGACGGTCAGTTTGCCAAGCTTACGCCCGCGGGCGTCGAGTACACCGACGAGGCCGGCAACGTCATCGAGCCCAAGGTCACCCACATCGACTGGGACCTGGACATGGCCGAAAAGGGCGGTTATCCCGACTTTATGCTCAAGGAGATTCACGAGCAGCCGCGCGTCGTGCGCGATACTCTGGTGGGTCGTATGACCCCCGCCGGTGAGCTCGATATCGACGAGCTGGGCCTGTCCCTCGAGGAGCTCAACGACATCGATCGTGTCTACGTGATCGCCTGCGGCACCAGCTATCACGCCGGACTCATCGCCAAGAACCTTATTGAGGGCTGGGCTCGCATTCCCACCGAGGTCGAGGCTGCCAGCGAGTTCCGCTACCGCAACCCCATCATCACACCGACGACGCTCGTCGTCGCCGTGTCCCAGTCGGGCGAGACGGCCGATACCCTTGCCGCCATTCGCGACGCGCGCATCAAGGGCGCCAAGGTCTTTGGCATCACCAACGTGGTGGGCAGCCCCGTGGCGCGTGAGAGCGACGGCGTCATCTACACCAAGGCCAACAAGGAGATCGCGGTCGCCTCGACCAAGAGCTTCATCGGCCAGGTCGTGAGCCTGACGCTGCTGGCTTTGCTGTTGGCGCAGGTTAAGTACCGTCTGACCACCAAACAGGCGCGCATGCTGTTCCGCGAGCTTTCCGATACGGCCGAGCAGATTCAGTGGATTTTGGATACCCAGACCGAGGCCGTGCATGAGGCCGCCCTGCTGTGCAAGGACGCGCAGTCGGCACTGTTCGTGGGTCGTGGCATGGGTGCTGCTATTTCCTACGAGGGCGCGCTCAAGCTCAAAGAGGTCAGCTACCTGCACGCCGAGGCCTACGCCGCCGGCGAGATGAAGCACGGCCCCATTGCCCTGATCGACCCGGGCTTCCCTGTCATCGCTGTGGCCACCAAGAGTGCCACCTACGACAAGACCGTGTCGAACCTCATGGAGTGCAAGGCGCGCGGCGCCAAGGTTATCGTCGTTGCCACCGAGGGTGACGAGGAAATCAACAAGATTGCCGACTGCATCATTCGTGTGCCGGCCGTCCGCGACGTGTTCAGCCCCATCACGGCGAGCGTCCCGCTGCAGTTGCTTGCCCGCGAGGTGGCCATCCTGCGCGGCTGCGACGTCGACCAGCCCCGTAACCTGGCAAAGAGTGTCACAGTCGAGTAGTTGGTTCCGCCGTTCTAACGACCAAGGCCCGGCTCCGCGTCATCAGACAGAGTCGGGCCTTTTTGTACGGAGAAACCACCGCAAAGGTGCCTGTCCCCTTTGTGGTGGTTTTGGCAGGTTAGCGGAGCTTGCTGGTCTCGAAGTACTCGGGGAACTGGTCCAGAACCTCGGTTTGGTTGCGGAACATCATGTGCAGGTGCTTGCTGACCAAAAAGCTCGCTTCGATGGGGTCGCGACCGGCGATAGCGCGGCGAATCTGCTTGTGCTCGTTCACGATGTCCTGATTGTCGAGAACCTGCGTGGCGGCGCGCAGCCAGCGGAAGCGCTCCAGGTCGGCATTAGTCTCCTCGAGCCACGACCACACAGTGCTGCGGCATGCGATGCTAAAAATCATGTGATGCATGAGGTTGTCGCTCAAAAAGAAGCCGATGCGATCCTCTTCGGCCATGGCCTTTTCCTGCAGCGCGATGGCGCGGTCGAGCTGCTCGATGCCGGCCGACGTGGCGCGCGCACAGCACTCCACGATCACCTGTTTTTCCAGATGCTCGCGGATGTAACAGGCACTCTCGGCAAGGGTGAGGTTGATGGGTGAGACGTAGGTGCCGCTCTGGGGCACGGTGCGCACCAGCCCTTCCTGCGCCAAGCGAACCAAAGCCTCGCGCACGGGCGTGCGACCCATGTCCAGGTCGTCGCAAAGCTGCTTGACGCCCAGCTTTTCGCCCGGCTTGTAGTCCAGATAGACGATCTTGCGTCGAATGGTGTGGTAGGACTGGTCCTGTAGGCTCGTTTCCTGCTCGCCGACGTGCATCGATTCTTCCATAGCGCCTCGCAACTGTTCTATCAAACTCATATGTCAGTTGTTAATTATGCCGCGAATCAGCTTTCCGCGGTGGGTAATTCGGCTGTCGCCCGAGAACTATTGCGGCATCTTAGTCTGTGTTTGCGCAAGGCTATGCCCAATGTTGCCGTATCATAAGCCGTCGCAAACGTGAAAGAGAAAGAAGGAATCCCATATGCAACTGGCGAATATCGTACGCGAGCGCTGGAAGGGTGTCTTGTTCTGCCTGATCATCGCTATCCCCGCGACGTTGCTCGGCAAACAAATTGAGGTGGTCGGCGGGCCGGTATTTGCCATCCTCTTTGGCATGGTCCTGGCGCTCGTCTTTCCCAAGAATCGCCGCGAACAGCTCGCCGCCGGTGTCACCTATACGTCTAAAAAAGTCTTGCAGTACGCGGTTATCCTGCTTGGCTTTGGCATGAACCTGTCCCAGATCCTGTCCAAGGGCGCCCAGTCGCTGCCGATTATCGTGGCGACGATCTCGACCTCGCTTGTCATCGCCTTCGTGCTCTGCCGCGTTATGAACGTGCCGAGCAAGATCGCGACGCTTGTGGGCGTGGGCTCGTCGATTTGCGGCGGTTCTGCCATCGCTGCGACCGCGCCCGTCATCGATGCCGACGATCGCGAGATTGCCCAGGCTATTTCGGTCATCTTCCTGTTTAACGTTATCGCGGCGCTCGTGTTTCCAACGCTCGGCGGTATGCTCGGGCTGACCAACGAGGGCTTTGGCCTGTTTGCCGGCACCGCCATCAACGACACCTCGTCCGTAACGGCTGCGGCGAGCGCTTGGGACAGCATGCATCCCGGCGCCAATGTGCTCGAGAGCGCCACGGTGGTCAAGCTCACCAGGACGCTGGCCATTATTCCCATCACGTTGGTTCTCGCATGCTGGCAGATGCATCTGGCGCGCAAGGCCGGCGGCGACGCCAAAAGCACGTTCTCGCTTAAACGCGCGTTTCCCATGTTTGTGCTGTTCTTTGTGCTGGCGAGCGTAATCACCACGGTGCTTCAGCTTCCCGCGTCCATTACGGCGCCCATCAAGGAGCTTTCGAAGTTCTTTATCGTGATGGCCATGGCGGCTATTGGCTTTAATACCGATATCGTTGAGCTGGTCAAAAAGGGCGGCAAGCCCATCGCGCTGGGCTTTTGCTGTTGGATTGGCATTGCGTGCATGAGCTTGGGAATGCAGCACGTGCTGGGAATCTGGTAGAGAAGTAGCCAGTTTGCGTGTTGGCTGCTGGTGAGCGCATGCCTGCGGTGGAGCGATAGGAGCTCTTGCGGGTATGGCTTGTCCGCAGGTTTATAAGTCCCGAAGAGCTCTTATCGCCCCGCCAGGATGGCGATGCGGGGCAACACCTATACTCGCAGGACGGCGCTCTCTGCCCTATAGTGTTTGGTGAGCAATATCGTTCAATTTTGAAACACTCGGTCGTGCGACCGTCGGCGGTTGCATGTCGCCGCGGACAGGGGCAAATCATGGATAGCGTTGCCAAGCTGAACATCTTGACCGAGGCCCTGGCTGCTGCCGGGGCCTCGGCATTGGCAATCGATGCGCGGGGGGACGTCGCGATTTCGACCATGAATGACGCGGCGCTTGAGCGGGATGTGGCGGCTTTTGTCGCTGAGCGCCTCGACCGTATAGGAGACGGCGCGCGTCTGGTTATGGGACGTGCGGGTGCGCGCCTGAGCCTGACCGTTCGCCCCACCGACAAAGAGGGCGGGAGGCTTTGGGTCGTTGTGGTCCGCGAGGTGCGCGGTGCCGCGGCGCATGCGGGCATCGAGTGGCTCAACGCCGACGAAGTTGAGGCCCGCTACGAATCGAGCGCGTACGGCATCGTTGAGGGGGCGGCCTCGGTGGCTGCGCCGGTCGCCGAGAGCTACGCGCGCGGCGTGCCCCTTATGCTCGAGGGCGAGCTGGGGGCGGGTCAGGTCGAGATAGCCAAGCGCCTCTATCTGGACGGTCCTTTTGCCGATCAACCCTTTGTTTCCGTCGCGCTCGATGAGCTCACCGATCGCGGTTGGCGCCATGTGCTCAAAAGCTCCGAATCGCCGCTGTTTCAAACAGGGCTGACCCTTTGCATTGAGGGCTGGAATGCGGTTGGCCCCCAGCGCCTCCGCGAGCTCGTTTCCACGATGGCCGACACCGCGTTGGCGACGCGCTGCCATGTGGTGCTGACGGCGAATGACATGCCGGGCGGCAGCGAAAGTGATCAAGCTGCCTTTGTGACTGAGCGCTTCGCCTGTGCGGTGAGCGTGGCGCCGGCAATCGCCGAGCAGGGAGCCGCGTCGACGAAGGTTGCGCGCTATTTGGAATATCTCGCTGATGCATTTGGGACGGCAGCGCCCACGTTGTCTGCCGCGGCGGCAAAGACGCTCGATGTTTACCGCTGGCCGCGCAATTATCTGCAGCTCCGCGAGGTCTCGGAACGACTGTATATATTGGTGGGGGCGGGCACGGTGGACCGCGCTGTGGCGGAGGAAGTGCTCGCCCAAGAGGACGTGATTAAGACCGCAACCTTTGGCGCCCCGACACTCGAAAGCGACCTGTATATCCTGCGACCGCTGGCCGATACCGAGCGAGATATCGCGCATCTGGTTGTAGATCATCTCCACGGCAACCGAACCCGTGCGGCGGAGGTGCTGGGCATAAGCCGAACAACGCTGTGGCGCTTACTGAAGGACGATGACCGTTGAGCGAGGCGCCCGTAACCGCGCGCGACGCGTGTGCTACAGTCCAAAGCGTTATTGTTTCGATTTGGTTACGGCGTGCGGGGGCGTATGGCTGAGACTACAAAACCGAGCCGCAGAAGGCGGAGCGCCGCGCCGGTTAACCGACGCACAACATCGGTGACGTGGGGCAAACACGCCTCGGGGTTTGACGGCTCGTTCAAGCGCACTAAATACGGCTATCCTTCGACAGGTGCCCGCTTGGCAATGCAGGCAGAGTCCTCGCTGTGGGACCGCAAACGCGTGGTGGGTTCAAAGCTCAAGCACGACGGCACGCTCGGCTACATCAGCCGCGGGGCGGCTCGTCGCAGCGGACTCAATCCGGCTGGTTGGCATCGTTATGTTCCGATCGCGGTCGTCGTTGCAGTGATCGTCATCGCACTCGCTGCGCTTGGCTACGCCGGCGACGGTGCCAACTTGGACGCGATGTTTAAATCGCCCGAGCTCGCGCATGCAGGCACAGAAATTGTCGAGGGCGCTCAGGCCCAGACGGGCGTCGCGCCCCAGCGCGGTATCGTTGCGGCGGCCTCCACCATCGCCGACGCTCAAAAGGACGAGGGCGAACAGGGCGACGGCGCCGAAACGACCCACACGAACGAAACGACGACAACTCCATCGGCAAGATAAGTTGCGAGCGGGTCCGCCGTTCGTTAGAACGGCGGAACTAATTCAAGACTTTAGTCTGCTGGCCGCGCAGCAGCCAGCTTTAAACCACCCGCTACGCGGGTGGAGACAAACGGCTTTACAAAGCCACCCCTCCGACCGATATTGACGATTGTTCAGGCCGTCAAGAATTCGAGTCGAAGGGGTGGTCGCCATGGCCCAGAAGGCCTACAGCCTTTCCCACACGAAGTGGATGTGCAAGTACCACATCGTGTTCACGCCGAAGTATAGGCGCAAAGTGATCTACAACCAAATCAGGAGCGACATAGGGGAGATCCTCAGGAAGCTGTGCGAGTACAAGGGGATCGAGATAATCGAGGGGTACCTGATGCCCGACCACGTGCACGTGCTGCTGGCGATACCGCCGAAGTACAGCGTGTCGAGCGTGATGGGCTACCTGAAGGGGAAGAGCTCGCTGATGGTATTCGACAGGCACGCCAACCTCAAGTACAAGTTCGGCAACAGGAAGTTCTGGGCGGAGGGCTACTACGTGTCCACCGTCGGCCTGAACGAGGCGACGATCGCCAAGTACATCAGGGAGCAGGAGTCCCACGACATCGCGCTGGACAAGCTGAGCGTGAAGGAGTACGAGGACCCCTTCAAGAGGAGGTGATCCTGCCGGTTCGACCGGCGCGCCACGGGTCAAGATGCACTAGGCCTGGACGAAGTCCGGGCCCGCGCCTTTAGACGCGAGCCCGGGGCCCGTGGGTTATACCCTAAGAGCAAACCACCCTTTTTAAGGGTGGTTCTGATTACCTAACGTACACCACGTTGTCGCGGCGGGGTTTGGGCTCGGGTAGCGTGTCTTCGGCATAGCCCAGAATGCAGTGACCGACGCCGCGCAGGCTGCCGTCGGCGGGCAGGCCCCAGCTGGCCAGCAGCTCCAGGCCCTCGGGCGAGTCAAAGACCTCATGCGCGCGGTGAATCCAGCATGAGTCGACACCCAGTGCATAGGCGGCGTTGAGCAGGTTGCCCATGGCGAGCGATCCGTCTTCCAGGTGCGTGGGCACGCTGCGGTCGACCAGTACCACCACAACGGTCTTGGCGCCATAGAAGGGGTCGCTGTTGCTGCCCATGACCTGTGCGTTGAGCTGCGAGAGGCGCTCAACGGTCGTGGGGTCGGTGACGGCGACAAACGTCACCGGCTGGCGCCCCATGCCACTGGGTGCATACTGGCCGGCCTCGATAATGCGTGCGAGCTTTTCGGCCTCGACGGGACGATCACTGTATTTGCGGCAGCTGCGGCGGTGGATGAGTGCTTCGATAGTCTCCATGGTGTCTCCTTGCGGTGGCGTTGCAGATGCCCCGTTCATACCCGTCGGGCTCAAACGATAGACGGTCAATTGCCCGGCCAAAAGGGTAGATCCCAATTGGGAAAGTAGGTTTGCATAAAAGTACCTTCAGAATGTGACAAACAAATGGGATGGTTAAACGTTTTATCCCGTCTACCCTGCGGTTTTTTACCACTTGCCTAAATGACGAACGCATAACCTCTGATAAAGGTATTACTAAAGGAGTACCAACGTTTATCAATGCGCCGTGGTGGCGCCGGGCCAGGAGGTAACATCATGTTCCAGGCTGGAGATGTCGTCGAGACCGACTTCGAAGGATTTCTGAAGCTGCTGCGTTCCAAGACGCGCGCTTTTGTGACGATTGACGATCACGAGTACTACATCACGCACACCGATGGCTATTGGCGTGTTCAGGATTGCGAGGCCCTCAACGACAAGGGCCACTTTACTGACTGCTCCGAGCTGGTCAACACGGTCTGCGAGGTCGTCGAGCTGCCGTGGATTGCCGGCAAGAGCCTGCATGACAGCTTCTCGGGCGCTACGGTCTATGAGGCCGTCGCCGCTTAACGGGCAATAAAACCCGATTTTCACGTGACCGCTGGCGCTGCCCCCGCGCCGGCGGTCTTTTTCTGCCGATAGGCCATAAAAGTGCAAGCATTTGCGGAGAGCCTGTTGACGATAGTCAAAACTCGGACTAATCTAGAGATACAAAATTGGTCAAAAATCGGACAATCGAATGGTGGGATAGATGAATAGTGCGGTTACGCTGGTCGACTTCGACCGGTTGCTCAATGGACTCGACCATATCTATTCGGAGTTCTCGCGCGCCTGCGGTCTTTCGGACTGCGCTTACTGGATGCTCGTCGATACCAGCACGGCGGGCGGCAGTGTTGCCGTAAGCTGTCTGACAAGCGAATGGTTCTACAGCAAGCAGACTATCAACTCGGCAATTAAAACCTTGACGGCGCGGGGCTTCGCAACGTTGGAGTTTGCCGAAGGCAGCCGTAAGAACAAGGTTGTGCGTTTGACCGAAGCGGGCATGCGGTTTGCCGAGCGTTATGCGTTGCCGGCACTCAAGGCCGAACAGCGAGCATTTTGCGCGCTTGAGCCGTGTGAGCAACGCGAGATTATGCGCTTGATCGGCAAATTCTCCCAGGTGCTCGATGAGGAGTGCGAGACATTTAAGCAGCAGGTGGCAGCTGCAAGCCAGACGCAGGATCAATGTGAGGGGGAGTCGTGCGACTGTTAATGAGGTTTCTGAAGCCCTATCGAGGGCTTGTCGCAGTGACGCTGCTGGTGCTGCTGGTTGATAACGTCGGCACGCTGTTGGTTCCCACGATGCTGGCGAACATGGTCAACACCGGTATCACCACGGGTGATGTCGACTACATTTTGCGCAATGGCCTCTACATGCTTATCGCGACCGGCATGGCCAGCGGCGGCGCGGTGCTGGGCTGCTATCTTTCGGCCCGCCTGGCGGCCAACGTGGCCTGCGATATCCGCAACGCCGTGTACGACAAATCGCTCGAGCTGTCCGCCAGCGACTTTGAGCGCTTTGGCACGGGTTCGATGATCACGCGCTCGCTCAACGACATCAACGTGATCCAGCAAGCGATCCTGCAGACGATTCAGCTGGTGCTGCCGGTACCGTTCTTGGCCGTGGCGGGCATCATCTTTGCCTGGTTTATCGATCCTGCCATGGGCACGCTGCTGGGCGTGGTCGTTGCGATCGTGCTGGTGGCGGCGGTCTTTACCGTTGCCAACGCCGCGCCGATCTTTATGCGCCTGCAGAGCTTTATCGACCGCATGAACGTGGTGCTGCGCGAGAACATCGTGGGCGTGCGCGTCATCCGCGCATTTAACAAGGAGCGCCACGAGGAGCAGCGCCTGGACGAGGTGTTTAGCGATTACGCGGCCAATGCCATCAAGGTCAACCACCTGTTTGTGGGTCTCGACAGCTCCAGCTTCTTTCTGATGAACATCGCCGAGGTAGCGGTGCTGTGGGTTGGCGGCAACCGCGTGGGTGCCCACGCCATGCAGATCGCGAGCATCTCGGCGGTGCTGGAGTACGCGATCCTGATCCTGTTCTTTGTGATGATGGCGCAGATGGTGGTGCTGACGCTCCCGCGCGCCGCGGCGTGTCTCAACCGCGCGCAGCAGGTGCTCGAAATCGAGCCGAGCATTGTGGACGGCAAGGCTACGCTGGGCGACGGGGCGCCTGAGTCCGCAGACGGCGCCGACGCGGTGGCCGTGTTCGACCACATGTCGTTCCGTTTTGACGATGCCGACGAGGACACCCTGTGCAACCTGAGTTTTGCCTGCCGCCGTGGACAGACGACCGCGATCGTGGGCTCAACGGGCTCGGGCAAGTCAACGGTGGCCAAACTCTTGCTTCGCTTCCACGATGCCACGAAGGGCGCCATTCGCCTGAACGGCGTCGACCTGCGCGACCTTTCGCAAGACGACATCCGCGGGCGTATCGCCTATGTGCCGCAGAAGGCATGGCTGTTCTCGGGTACGGTGGCGAGCAACCTGCGCTTTGGTAACGAGGGTGCGACCGAGGCTGACATGCTCCATGCGCTCCAGGTTGCCCAGAGCACCTTTGTACTCGATCAACCGCAGGGGCTCGATACGCCGGTGGCCCAGGGCGGCACGAACTTCTCGGGCGGCCAGCGCCAGCGTTTGGCAATCGCCCGCGCACTCATGAAGCGCGCCGACCTGTATATCTTCGACGACAGTTTTTCGGCCCTGGACTTTAAGACCGATGCGGCACTGCGCCATGCGCTGCAGGACGAGACGTGCGATGCCGCGGTGCTCATCATCGCCCAGCGCATTTCGACAATTTTGCATGCCGATCAGATTGTGGTGCTCAAGGACGGCGAGGTCGTGGGCCTGGGCACGCACGACGAGCTCATGGAAACCTGCGAGGTGTACCGCGCTATCGCGGAATCGCAGATGAAGGGAGGTGAGTAGCATGACCGAGGAGCTCAAGAAGTGCGGTGACGCAATCGATTCGAACGCTGTGGACGCTGGCGAGAAAACGGTCGAGCGGGCTGCCGCGTCGACCGAGCTGGATGACGCCGCCAGGGCTGCGGCCGAGCGCGAGGCTCGTCGCCAGGCGCTGTACGAGGAAAACGAGCGTGCCGAGGACGAACGTGCCCGTGCCGAGGCAGAGCGCATGCGCGATGTTGACGACGAGGACGAGGACGAGACGCCCCGGGATACCTGGGCGACGGTGCGCCGCCTGTGGAGCGAGGCCGCCGGCGACCATTGGCGTTTCTATATCGTGTTCGCGAGCATCGTGTTCTATGCCATCTTTAACACCGCGGCGCCGGCCTACAGCGCCCGCGTGATCGATGAACTGTGGGGGCACATGAAGGTGGCGTTTGCCAACGGAACCACCTTCAACATCACCTGGGAGAACTGCGGCAAGACCATCTTCGTCTACTTTATGATCTGGACTGCCGCTGCCTCGTTCTATGCGCTCCAGAGCTTTTTGATGTCGAGCGTGGCCGAACGCCTCAACCTGCGTCTACGCAACCGCATCGCACAAAAGCTCAACCGTCTGCCGCTTGCCTTCTTTGACGCGCATCGTCCCGGTGAGGTCGTCAGCCGTGCGACCAACGACTTGGACAAGATGTCCGAGAGCATGCAGCGCGGATTGCTGCAGCTGCTTGTGTCGATCGGCACCGTGGTGGGCGCCGTGGGCGTGATGTTCGTGTTTAGCGTGCCGCTTACGCTAGTCTTTTTGTTCTTTACGGCGTTGTCGCTGCTGGTGACCAAGGTGGTTTCGCGCCGTACGCATGATGTGACGGGCGAGCGTCAGGAGTGGGTGTCCAAAATCACGAGCGCGGTCGAGGAAGGCTATTCGGGCCGTTTGGTGATTCGCGCATTCAACCGCGAGCACCAGAGCTCTGCCGAGGTGCACGAGGCCTCGGGCGAGCTGGCGCGCGTGAGCACCAAGGCCGACTTTATGATCAACGCCGTCGGACCCGCGGTTCGCTTTATTGGTCGCCTGGCGCAGATTGTGATTGCGCTCGTGGGCTGCAGCATGCTGGTCGCCGGTCACATGACCGTCGGCGTGTTCCAGGCGTTCTTCCAGTTTATCTACGAGGCGTCCGAACCCATGACGCAGCTGTCGTTCACTTTTAACTCGCTGCAGAGCGCGCTGGCGAGTGCGGAGCGCGTTTTCGACCTGCTTGATGAGCCCGAGATAGAGGCCGATCCGCTGCCGGACGAGGCCGCCAAGCTGCCGGGTCGCATTGAGGGCCGCGTCGCTTTTGAGCACGTGCGCTTTGGCTATGCGCCCGACAAGCCGCTCATGCGCGACGTGTCGTTTACCGCCGAGCCGGGCCAGAAGATTGCCGTGGTGGGAACCACGGGCGCAGGCAAGACGACGCTCATCAACCTGCTCATGCGCTTCTACGAGATTGACGGCGGGCGTATTACGCTCGACGGCGTGGATACGAGCCGCATGGATCGCGGCGAGCTGCGACAGCAGTTTGGCATGGTGCTACAGGACGCCTGGCTGTTCGACGGCACGATTGCCGAGAACATCGCCTACGGCTGCCCCGAGGCAACGCGCGAGGAGATTGTTGCGGCCGCTCGCGCCGCCCAGGTCGACTTCTTTGTGCGCACCATGCCTCAGGGCTACGACACGCGCGTAGCCAACGATGCCGAAAGCATCAGCCAGGGCCAGCGTCAGCTGCTGACCATCGCACGCGTGCTGCTCAACAACCCGGCGATTCTCATCCTGGACGAGGCGACCTCAAGTGTGGACACGCGCACCGAGCTTGCTATCGGCCGCGCCATGGACGCGCTCATGCGCGGGCGCACGAGCTTTGTGATCGCGCATCGCCTGTCGACGATCGTGGACGCCGACCTGATCTTGGTCATGGACCACGGCAACATTATCGAGCAAGGCACGCATAAGGAACTGCTGGCTGCCGAGGGTGCTTACGCCGACCTCTATCTGAGTCAGTTCGCATAATGTGACAAAGGGACAGTCCCGCATGTCACATCAAAAGGAATGGCGCGCCGGGGATTGATTCCCTGGCGCGCCTTTTGCGTCGGTGCCGATATTGTTTTGTGCCGCTTGCGTTCCTAACGTTCGTCCATGAGCTTGGCGACGAGGGCCTTGAGCTCGGCCACCTCTCGCTCGAGTTCTTTGACGCGGCGGGCATTCTCGGTGATGCCCTGGCGGTTGAGGGCACTCTGCTCGGCGGCGTCATCGGGCATGTACTCGCGATGCTGCTTGGCGTCGAAACTCTCCTCGAACACACGGCAGCCGTTGCGCTTGATGATGCGTCCTGGCACGCCCACGACGGTGCAGTTGTCGGGCACGTCCTTGACGACAACCGAGTTGCCGCCGATTTTGACGTTGTTGCCAATGCGAATGTTGCCGAGCACCTTGGCGCCTGTGCCCACGGTGACGTTGTTGCCCAGGGTGGGGTGGCGTTTGCCGGTCTCGTTGCCGGTACCGCCGAGCGTGACGCCCTGGTAGAGCACGCAGTTGTCGCCCACGATGGTGGTCTCGCCGATGACGACGCCCATGGCATGGTCGATAAAGAAGTGCTTGCCGATCTGTGCGGCGGGATGAATCTCGACGCCGGTGATGTGGCGGGTGATTTGCGAGAGCACGCGGGCGAGCGAGCGATGACCGTGCTCCCAGAGCCAGTGCTCGGGCACGTGGTTCCACTTGGCGTGCAGGCCAGGATAGGAAAGGAAGATGACTAGACCGTTTTGCGCGGCGGGATCCTGCGCTTGGACGGTCTTGATGTCCTCGCGAATGGTATTGATAAAGCTCACCGGCCGCCCTCCCTTAGCGCCATGGCAATGCGATTCAATAAAGTATAGCGATTCGCTAGGGATTAGGAAGGACAATCTTGGCGGCATTGCGCAACAGGTGTCAGTTATGCAAACTTGCTGGTAATGGGGTCATGCTTTTGTGGGGTTGCGCACGAGGGGGCGCCGCAACCGTATACTGGTCAACTTGGACGTATCCGCGCCCACAACTGAGAGGTTTTACTTCATGGGTTTCATCAATTTTATCGCCGAGCTGCTCAAAGACCCGCGCACCGCGATTGCCAGCTGGATCGCCGCCGGCCCGCTTATGGCCTACGGCTGCGTGTTCCTGATCATCTTTATCGAGACAGGCGTGGTGTTCTTCCCGTTCCTTCCTGGCGATTCGCTGCTGTTTGCTTCGGGTTTCTTTGCCCACAACGGTGGCTTTAACATCGTGGCGCTTCTGGCCGTCGCATGGGCGGCTGCCATTTTGGGTGATCAGTGCAACTTTATGATCGGTCATTTCTTTGGCAAAAAGATCATTGCTTCGGGCAAGGTGAAGGCCATGACGCCCGAGCGCATCAAAAAGTCCGAGGATTTCTTGGACAAGTGGGGTCACCTAGCCATCTTCCTGGGCCGCTTCTTCCCGTTTATCCGCACCTTTGTGCCCTTTATCGCCGGCATGGGCGGCATGCACTGGCGCAACTTTGTCATCTTTAACGTGCTGGGCGGCATTACCTGGTCGACGGTCTTTACGCTGCTGGGCTACTTCTTTGGCGGCATTCCCTTTGTGCAGGAGCACTTTGAGCTGCTGATTATCGGCATCGTCGCCGTGTCGATCATCCCGACTGTGGTCGGTCTGGTTAAGGCTAAGCTGGGCAAAAAGAACGCGTAGCTCGAGCCAGCGCGCAAACCGTGCCGTTGAGGCCTGTCACCGCTTACGGTGGCGGGCCTCTTTAGTTTCGGTCAAATGAAAATACTTTACTTAGTTAAAGAAAAGCGTTTTATCAGACGCGTACGGGGAGTACAATCTCGTGCATGCGAATCGACGTGCCATCGGCTTTGATGCTGTTCGCGTGTCCCGTCCGGCTCTACGCTCCGGGCGTGCGACGTTGCGACGCGGTCGGCCTCGGTCCTTGCGTGCGAGTTCGCGAGTATGCAACTTTGTATGTAAGGAGCGACATATGACTGTCGAGAAGAAGGATATCGATTGGGGTAGCCTCGGCTTTGGCTACATGAAGACCGATTACAGCTACGAGGCTCATTGGAAGGATGGCGAGTGGGACGAGGGCGGTCTGACTACCGACCACACCCTGCATGTCTCCGAGTGCGGTGGCATCTTCCATTACTGCCAGGAGGTCTTTGAGGGCCTGAAGGCTTACACCGCCGAGGACGGCAGCATCGTCTGCTTCCGTCCCGATATGAACGCCGAGCGCATGTATAACTCTGCCCAGCGCCTCGAGATGCCCCCGTTCCCCAAGGACAAGTTCGTTGAGGCCGTCAAGCAGGTCGTTTCTGCCAACGCCGCCTGGGTTCCGCCCTTCGGCTCCGGTGCAACCCTGTACGTGCGTCCGTTTATGATCGGCTCCGGTGACGTGATCGGCGTGGCTCCCGCTCCTGAGTACACGTTCCGCATTCTCGTGACCCCGGTCGGTCCGTACTTTAAGGGTGGCCTCAAGCCCGTCAAGCTGCGCGTTTCCGAGTACGACCGCGCCGCACCGCACGGCACCGGCAACATCAAGGCTGGCCTGAACTACGCCATGTCCCTCAAGCCCACGATGGAGGCCCATCGCGAGGGTTATGCCGAGAACCTGTATCTCGACTCTGAGTCCCGCACCTATGTCGAGGAGACCGGCGGCGCGAACGTTCTGTTCGTGAAGGAGGACGGCACGCTCGTCGTTCCGCAGTCGCACACCGACTCCATCTTGCCCTCCATCACCCGTCGTTCGCTTGTTCAGGTTGCCGAGGACCTGGGCATGACCGTTGACCAGCGTCCCGTCGAGTGGGCTGAGGTCAAGTCCGGCACCTTTGTTGAGTGCGGCCTGTGCGGCACCGCTGCCGTCATTTCCCCGGTGGGCGAGATCGACAACAAGGTCTATGGTGCCGATGAGACCGTGACCTTCCCGGCTGGCTACACCGAGATTGGCCCCGTGATGAAGAAGCTCCGCGAGACCCTGACCGGCATCCAATCTGGTGCTGTCGAGGATAAGCACGACTGGGTTTACACCGTCGCGTAAGCTGCCATAGCTGTTCGGCCCGAGGGCAACCTTCCTTTCCGGCGCGTCCTCGGATATGCAAGAACCTCCGCAGCGCACTTCGTGCGGCGGAGGTTCTTTCGTCCTGCGGAGTGCGCCGGAAAGGAAGGTTGCCCTCGGGCCTGCGTTACCTCGGCGCTGCCGTTACGGGCAATATAGATCTGAATGAAAGATGGCGCGCGGCCTTTTAGGCCGCGCTTTTGTTTTGGTTCGCGCCATGTGGGGGTGATGGCGACGTGCATTTTTGCGAGTATTCTGCAATCGAAGGCCCCTGCATACCGACCTCGGGCAAAAAATCGGGATTTCTCGATGTTTTCTACGAATGATGGGCGGGGTTATGGGCTGACAGCGTTTGATTTGCAGGGTTATTCGCGGTCTTTGGCATTTATCGTAGCGCCCGAAGCTCTTGGTTATGTTGAATACTCCTGAAAATGCACGGCGCTTAGAGGGGGACCTTCGCGAAAAAGGAAACCGCCCCGTCGAAGTATGCATTCGACGGGGCGGTTTATGCATTTGGCCGATTAAGGATGCGCTGCCAAACTACTAGAACTTGACGGTCGGGGCCTGGCGGGCTGCTTCGGCGGCCTCGAAGCCCTGGCGCTCCTTAAACTGGAAGATGCCGGCAAAGATGACAGCCGGGAACGTCTGAATGGCGTTATTGTAGCTGAGCACGCAATCGTTGTAGCTCTGGCGTGCATAGCTAATCTTGTTCTCAGTATCCTCGAGCGATGCCTGCAGCTGCGTAAAGTTGGTGTTCGCCTTAAGGTCGGGGTAGGCCTCGGCTACGGCGAAGAGCTGGCGCAGCGCACCGGTCAGCACGTTGTCGGCTTCCATCTTGGCCTCGGGCGTGGTGGCCTTGACGGCGGTGTTGCGCGCGCTGATCACGGCGGAGAGCGTCTCCTGCTCGTGCTTGGCGTAGCCCTTGACGGTCTCGACAAGGTTGGGGATCAGGTCGTTGCGGCGCTGCAGCTGCGTATCGATGTTCTGCCAGGCGTTATCGATGCGATTACGCTTGGTGACCATGTTGTTGTAGATGCCGGCGATGGCGCAGACAATCACAATGACAACAACGATGCCGATGATGACGGTAATCATGATGTCTCCGTTTCGAATGGCCGCGGCGGCATGCGCCAGCTGCCGTTGGTATAACGCTACTAGTATACCCGCAACGTTTTGTCGTGCCGAACTTTCCGGTAAGCGTTATGTTTTCGGCGGGGTTGGCACCGGGGCAAAGCGCGCGAGGTACAGGTGTAAGATATGCGACAGATTGACGAACGTTGTCTTTGCCCTGAGGATGGCGATACCAGTGGACCTTCGCATTAAGAAAACCTACCGCGCCCTGTTCGATGCCTTCACCGAGCTTCTCGAGGAGCATCGTTTTGAGGACCTGACGGTTGCCATGCTGTGCGACCGTGCCATGATTCGCCGCACGACGTTCTACAAGCACTTTCGCGATAAGAACGATTACTTTGCCTTTTATATCGATGAGCTCATGTCGGGCTTGCCGCAAAAACAGCCCGATGAGGCCGGCGCAGTGTCTGCCGAGGACGTGCGCGCGCTTCGGCACGCGATTTTGGACGATGCCATGGATTTGATTCTGGCGCACGAGCAGCTCATGGATAACATTTTGGCAAGCAGCATGTCGGGCATGCTGACAAACGTTATTTGCGACCGCATTGCCCGCTCCATCCGCGAGCGTGTGATGAACGTGCTTGCCGAGGATGCCCTGGCCCC
Source organism: Collinsella sp. OM06-18AC (assembly GCF_003438785.1). NCBI lineage: Bacteria > Bacillati > Actinomycetota > Coriobacteriia > Coriobacteriales > Coriobacteriaceae > Collinsella > Collinsella sp. OM06-18AC. Next base: position 79,164 of record NZ_QSTX01000009.1, on the reverse strand, counting down.
CGTGTCACTCGAGACGACGTCTGAGTTTGTCGCCGGCGGTATTATTCGACTTTTCACGATATGGTGGGAATCGGGCCACGATCTTGAGCGTCGACCTGAGATGGCCGACGTGGTCGATGCGCTGTTTGAGCGGACCATGACACCGGTGCATCATTAAAAGTGGCGGAGAGAGGGGGATTCGAACCCCCGGAACGCTCTCGCGCTCAACGGTTTTCAAGACCGCCGCATTCAACCGCTCTGCCATCTCTCCGTGAGTCGTAATGATAGCATCGTTTTGAATTTGCAACAGGGAAGGCGAACGATGACGAGCACCGAAATCGACGAGAAGTTCATGCGCGAGGCGTTGGCGGAGGCGCGCGCCGCCGCGGCGGTGGGCGAGGTGCCCATTGGCGCTGTGGTGGTGCGCGCGGGTGAGATTGTCGCGCGGGCGCATAATCGTCGTGAGCTCGATCAGGACCCTTCGGCGCATGCAGAGTTCGCGGCCCTGTGCGCTGCCGCTCGGTCGCTCGGTCGCTGGCGCCTTTCCGACTGTACGGTCTACGTGACGCTCGAGCCCTGCTGCATGTGTGCGGGGCTTATGGTTAACGCGCGCGTAGGACGCTGCGTGTATGGCGCGGCTGATGCCAAGGCGGGCGCTCTGGGTTCGCTGTATGACCTGAATGCCGATTCGCGCCTGAATCATCGGTTTAACGTGACCGCCGGCGTGCTGGCAGACGAGTGTCGTGAGGTGTTGAGCAGCTATTTTAGTAGGCTGCGTGGCACCGATGGTGCTGGCTGCGGTTGTGGGGCCGATCTTGAAGCACACGCCGCTCACGCCGCAGCACTTGCAGGTGTCGGTGAGGATACTGACACGGCGGTTGACTTTGGTCCTGCGTGCCGCCGACCCCGCCGTGTGCTGTTGGCGATCGACTCCTTTAAGGGCAGCGTTTCGAGCGCGCAGGCGGAGGCGGCGGTTGCCGAAGGCGTGTGCCGCGTTTGGCCCGATGCCGAGCTGAACGCTTTGCCGCTGGCAGATGGTGGCGAGGGAACGCTCGATGCCGTTGCCGCGTGCGGCGGTGAGATTGTGACCTGCGAGGTGGCAGGTCCCCTGGGCAAGCGCACGTCTGCCCGGATGCTGGTTGATGTCGAGCGCGAGTCCGCGGTCATCGAGATGGCCGAGGCGGCCGGCATTGGGTATTCGCCTTGCACGGAGTCGTCGGCGCTGGTTGCTACAACCTATGGCGTGGGCGAGCTCATGCTTCGCGCAGTCCGTGCTGGGGCAAAGACTATCTATATTGGTCTGGGCGGCAGTGCCACCAACGACGGTGGCGCCGGCATGCTGCAGGCGCTGGGCGCGCACCTTGTCGATGAATGTGGTCGCAATATCTCCCCCAGCCTTGCGGGCCTTGAACACGTGGCGAGTATCGATTTGGCACCAGCGCTTCGAGCGCTGCATGGCGCGCGCATCGTCGTGCTTTCCGATGTCGAGAATCCGCTCGTGGGGCGTCGCGGCGCCTTGGCGGTGTTCGGCGGGCAGAAGGGTTTGCCGACGGGTGATGCCGAGGTGCTTCGCAGGTACGACGGCTGGATGGTCAGCTATGGCCGCCTGCTCGATGCGGCGATTGCCAAGGCGCGAGCCCAGGATCTGCTGCGTGCGCCTGAAGGCGCGCGGGCATTTGGCTCGGTGCTCGGTGTGCCCGGTGCCGGTGCTGCCGGTGGCCTGGGTGCTGCGCTGCTGGCACTGGGTGCGGAGTTGCGCTCGGGCGTGGAGACGGTGCTCGGTCTGGTTGGGTTTGACGAGCGCGTGCGCGATGTCGACCTGGTCATAACGGGCGAGGGTAACATGGACGAGCAGTCCGCTGCCGGCAAGGCGCCGGTGGGCGTGGCCCGTCGTGCGAAGCGCTATGGCAAGCCGGTGGTGGCCGTCGTAGGCGGTCGTGCCGACAGTCTGGATGCGGTGTATGGGCAAGGCATCGACTTGGTCCTGCCGGTCTGCCGCAAGCCCATGTCCCTTGAGGCGGCGCTCGATCCGCACGAGGCCAAGACGAACCTCATCTGCGCCGGCGAGTCTGTCGCGCGAGCCTACGACCTCGGCCGCATCTAAGCCTCTCCGGGCAGGCCTCAATAAGTTGCGGTGAAATAGTTCCCGTTTGGCGGCTCAGATAGCAAATACAGGAACCATTCCATCGCAACTTCGAGATTGGCTATCCGAGGCTGAGCGCCTTGGGCCTTGAGTTGGACCGTCCGCCACAAAACGCGGGCATCTACTACGTTTAACCGACCACCCTCGACCACCCCGGTTTTTGCGAAATTAAAACAGCAGGTAGACGGCTTGCCGATTTTCGAAAAAGCCGGCCATGGTCGACCCCTGCGGCTTAAACGTAGTAGATGGGCCCCTTCCGTGCCACAGCGTCAGGCTAGTCTTTTTGGGACGGGGCTTTTTTGACTACTTGTCGATCTGATTGCCCAAGTAGTCAAAAAAGCCCCGTCCCAAATTAGCTACCTTGCCGTGGAGGACGGGAGCAGGTAAGATATACCGAGCGCCTAGCGCGTTCGATGGGTTCGGATGACGACATGTTCCGAATCTGGTCAGGTCCGGAAGGAAGCAGCCATAAGGAGCCTCTGTCGGGCATCCGGATCCATCGAGCGCACGGGCGCTTTTTGGTGCCGCGGCATGGCCCGGCCGGCGACGAGGTATTTGGTGTCTCGCTGGTCCTCGGCTGCGCCTGCGGGATCGCTCGACTACCAAATGCCTCGTCGCCGGCCGGGCCCCGTCGTCCAAAAATCACCCGTAAAGGCGCGTTAGTCTAATTAAATCTATCCCTTAAGGAATGCGGCTTGCTAGTGTTGTCTGGGCATTGATGGCTACGTGGTTCAAGAGACGGCGGCGTTGGCATCTGTTTTAACAAGTAAAGAGGCCCGCTTCCTTCGTTTGAGTTGGGGAAGCGGGGCCTCTTTTGGTTTTGAGCTTGTAGATTGGCAAAGGCGGCGTTTGCTGGCAGCTACCTTGAGTTCTTGAGGCGGCGTGTGGCTGTGGCGGTTATTCCGAGTCCTGCGGCGGCGATTCCTGCGAGTGCGATTGCGCTCGGTGTTGTGTCGCCCGTATTTGCAAGCTTGCCGCCTGCATTTGCTTGTTTGGTGGAGCTCGGTCGAGCGTCTTTGCCTGATGTGGGCGAATTGGCGGGCAGCGTTGTTCCGGACGGCTGCGCTGAGCCGGCGGGCGGTGTCGTCTCTGCCGGTTTCGCTATCTCGGGCGAGGTGGCCTTGTCTGCCGCGGCCTTTGCCTCTTCGTATGCTTTGCGGGCGTCGTCATAGGCCGCTTGCGCCTTTTCCAAATCGCCGAGGAGCGCATTTCGCTTGGTTATGTCCTCGTCGATGTGGGCTTTGGCTTCCTCTGCCTCACTTTCGAAATACTGAACCTGTCTTTCCTGGCTTTCGAGCCGGCGTTGGCAGTGGTGAAGATCATCTTCACAAGATTTTTCTCGCCTTTCTGCCGACATGATCTCACTTCGCAACTGCTTAATAGTTTCGTTAGAAGCTCCGTCGTCGATTGCCTTATTTAATTCTGCCTGAAGGCCGCTTGTCCGGTTGTGGGCCTCATTGTATTTGGCTTGGGCTGCATCGACGTTCGCTTGCATGGCGGGAAGGGGTTCCCTCCGTTTGGCGGCTTCCGTCACCACCATGTCGTAGATCTCTTGAAAAGCGGCAATGTCATCATCGATTTTCGCAAGTTTCTCGGGGCTTGCGGCGTCTTTTGCGGCCTCGAGGGTTTTGAGCGCTTCCTGCATGGCTGCATACGCTTTTTCTTTAGCGGCGGTCGCATCTTCCGTCTGCAAGGCAACTGCACCGGTGGGGGAACTGGTTTCTGCCGCGATCGCCGTTACGGGGGGGGCGATTCCCGCGACAAGTGCCGCGGAAAGGGCGATGCCCACAGTTGCTCGTCTTGCTCTTCTTGCGAGAATGTCGTTCATCTCGGCACCTCATTTCAAGGGTCGGCGACTAACTTGGTAGCACTACTGTAAGTATACCAAGCGATTGGTCCGCCGGTGGCCGGGTATGCGCATACACCTCTCTGCTTCTCTGTAACCTTGATTGGCAACTTCATCCGAACACTTCCCACTTCTCTGTAAACCGAATTCCACTAGAAATGACGAGCGGCTTACTCATCAGTTGGGGCGACAGTACTATCATGGTTCGAATTGAGTGTGAATGATGATAGGGAGCGCCTTTTTATGATTGAGCTGCTCAGGCGTTTTGGTGGTAAGTTTCGCCGGTATATGGTGATTGGCCCAGCGTGCAAGCTGATCGAAGTGATCTTTGACCTGCTTACGCCGCTGGTGATTGCCCAGATGATCGATAAGGGCATCGGCGCACACGATGTCAACGCCGTCGTCCACTACGGCATGGTGCTCGCCGCCATGGCTGTGATCGGCATCTCGTTTACGCTCGTCTGCCAAAAGATGGCGGCGCTCACCTCGCAGGGCATGGGTACTGACATTCGCGGCGCACTCTACAAGCACATCAACAAGCTGAGCTATGCTGAGCTCGATCGCTTTGGCACGCCGTCGCTCATCACGCGCATTACCAACGACGTTAACCAGGTGCAGCTTGCTGTGGCGCTGGGCGTGCGCATGCTCATCCGCTGGCCCTTCCTAGCGGTGGGCTCCATGTGCGCAGCCCTTGCCATCGACCTTAAGCTCGGTATCATCTTTTTGATCTGCACGCCCGCCATTGGCCTGGTGTTTTGGTTTGTCATGGCGCGCTGTATTCCGTATTACAAGCAGCTGCAGGCAAAGCTCGACCGCATCGCGCTTATCTGCCGCGAAGGCCTTTCGGGCGCTCGCGTGGTCCGTGCGTTTGTGCGTGAAGATCACGAGCGCGAGCGCTTTGCCCAGGCTGCCGATGACCAGGCCAATACTGCCATCGCGGTGGGCAAGCTCTCGTCGATTCTCAACCCCGTCACGTTTTTGGTGATGAACCTGGGCGTGTGCGCCATCCTGTGGGTGGGCGGCATCCAGGTCAACGTGGGCGAGCTCACGCAGGGTCAGGTCATGGCGTTTGTGAACTACATGACGCAGACCCTGACCTCCATCGTGTACGTTGCCAACCTGGTCGTGGTCTTTACCAAGGCGAGCGCCAGCGCGTCGCGTATCAACGAGGTGCTCAATTGCGTGCCGAGCATCACCGACGAGGACAACGAGCCGGTCACACTGCCCAAGCCGGGCAATGTCGCTCCAGTTCCCGCGCTGAGCTTGAGCCATGCGAGCTTCTCCTTTGGCGCCGGCGCTGCCAACGCCGTCAACGATGTGACGCTGGAGCTGCCGCTGGGCAAGACGCTCGGTATCATCGGCGGCACGGGCAGCGGCAAGTCCACGCTCGTCTCGCTTATCCCGCGCCTGTACGATGCGGGCACCGGCAGCGTGAGCGTGATGGGCGCCGACGTGCGCACCTGGCCGCTCGACCAGCTGCGCCATGTGGTCGCGACCGTTCCGCAGCGCGCGTCGCTCGTGAGCGGCACCATCCGCAGTAACCTGACCTGGCGCGACGAGGCAGCGACCGACGATGAGCTCTGGGCGGCGCTCGATATGGCGCAGGCCAGCGAGTTTGTGCGCAACAAGCCCCAAGGCCTGGATGCCCCGGTCGAGGCGGGCGGCAAGAACTTTAGCGGTGGTCAGCGCCAGCGCCTGACCATCGCGCGTGCCCTGGTGGGCTCGCCCCAGATTCTGATCATGGACGACTCCGCCTCGGCGCTCGACTTTAAGACCGACGCGGCGCTTCGCCATGCCATCCGCGAGCGCAGCGTGCGCGGTGCCGCCGAGGGCGGGCTGCCGCTGACCACGGTGATTGTGAGCCAGCGCGTCTCGACCGTGCGCGACGCCGACATGATCTGCGTGCTCGATCACGGCTCGGTCGCGGGCCTGGGCACGCACGATGAGCTGTATACGACCTGCCAACTATACCGCGAGATTTGCCAGTCGCAGCTTCGCCGCGAAGAGCTCGAGGGCCAGCAGGGGAGCGCGTCGCCCGCGTCCGCCCCGGTTGCCCCGGCATCCACTTGCGCAAAGGAGGGCTGCTAAATGAATCCGTATACTTCTTCCGGTTCGGTCGCCACGATGACGGCCAACGTGTCCGGCAACGATAACCTCAACGACTTGGGTGACGGCCCGCGTCAGCCCGGCGACCCCGAGCGCTACCCCGTGGGCGCGGTAACTCGCCGCCTGCTGGGCTACGTCCGTCCGCATCGCATTTCGTTTACGGCGTCGTTTGTGAGCGCTGCCATCTCGGTGATCTTACAACTCTATACGCCCATCCTCATCGGCGAGGGCATCGACCTCATCGTTGCCGCCGGGCAGGTGGACTTTGACGCGCTGCTGCCGCTCGTTACCAAGCTTGCGATTGTCGTGGTGGGCGCGGCGGCCTTCCAGTGGCTGCAGGGCTACTGCGTCAACCGCCTGTCCTACGAAACGGTGCGCGACATGCGCGTGGAGGCGAGCGACAAGCTCAGCCGCATGCCGCTCAGCTTTGTCGACAGCCATGCCCACGGCGACCTTATGAGCCGCGTGGTCAACGACGTCGACCAGGTCGGCGACGGTCTGCTGCAGGGCTTTACCCAGCTCTTTACCGGCGTCATCACCATCGTGGGCACGCTTGCGTTTATGCTCTCCATTAACCTGACCATGACGCTTGTGGTGGTACTCGTCACGCCGCTTTCCATTTTTGCAGCCGGCGCCATCGCCAAGCTTTCCAACAAAAGCTTTACGGCACAGCAGCGTATTCAAGGGCAACTCGGCGGTCATATCGAGGAGTATGTGGGTGAGCAAAAGCTGGTGGACGCCTTCGCCTACGGCCCGCACGCTCGGCAGCGCTTCGATGCCCTTAACGCCGAGCTCTATACAGCAGGTGAACGCGCGCAGTTTATGGGCTCGCTCTCCAACCCCGGCACGCGCTTTATCAATAACATCATCTATGCCGTGGTCGCTGTGATCGGCTGCGTGGGCGTGGTCACGGGCGTGCCTGCGGCGCTCACGGTGGGCGGCGTGCAGATTTTCCTGTCCTACGCCAACCAGTACACCAAGCCGTTCAACGAGGTCACCAACGTCATTACGCAGATCCAGACCGCGTACGCCTCGGCGCGCCGCATGTTTGCGCTGCTCGATGCGCGCGAGCAGGAGCCTGATGCGGCGGATGCCGTTGAACTTGCCGCCCCGCAGGGTGAGGTGACCTTTGAGCACGTGGACTTTAGCTATGTGCCCGATCGCAAGCTGCTGCAGGATATCTGCATCGAGGCCAAGCCCGGCATGCGCTTTGCCCTCGTTGGCCCCACGGGCTGCGGCAAGACTACGCTCATCAACTTGCTGCTGCGTTTTTACGATATCGATGCCGGACGCATTGCGGTGGATGGCCGTTCCTCGCGTGACTACACGCGCGCAAGTCTGCGCCGTGCCTTTGGCATGGTGCTGCAAGATACTTGGCTGTTCGAGGGCACGGTGGCGGAAAACATCGCTTACGGTTGTCCCGATGCCACACGCGAACAGGTTATCGAGGCGGCCAAGCGCGCGCATGCGCACAAGTTTATCGTGCAGCTGCCGAAAGGCTACGACACGGTGATCGGCGAGGACGGCGGCACGTTTAGCCAGGGTCAAAAACAGCTGCTGTGCATCGCGCGCGTCATGCTCACCGACCCGGCGATTTTGCTGCTGGACGAGGCGACCTCGAGCATCGATACCCGCACCGAGCTGCAGGTGCAGGCGGCATTCGACGAGCTCATGGCTGGCCGCACAAGTTTTGTGGTGGCGCATCGCCTGTCGACGATCCGCAATGCCGACTGCATTCTGGTGATGCGCGACGGACGGATTATCGAGCGCGGCACGCACGACGAGCTGCTAGCGGCAGACGGCTTCTACGCCGATCTTTACCGCAGCCAGTTTGCCCAGTGAGCAAGCCCGTGGGGCAAATTAATCAATCGACAGACGGTGGTTTACATCTGTCACGTTAGTACTAAGATATTCATCTAATAAATTGCATTAGTGGCTTTAGTTTTGGGGGAAACGAGGCAACGTGACTATGACGTGCTCTTTGGTGGTTAACAGCAAGAGCGGTAATACCAGGATGGTTTCGGGCGCGATCAAGCGCGCTCTGCAGGCTGCGGGCGTTGAGTTTGTCCATGCCGCGGCGTTGAGCGACGATGCGGATGCAGAACAGGTTGCGCTCGAGGCGCAGGGCGCCTGCGCGGCCGACACGGTGCTCGTCGGTTTTTGGTGCGACAAGGGCGCGTGCACGCCTTCGGTCGCGGCGTTGCTCTCTGCCTTGCACGGCAAGCGCGTGTTCCTGTTTGGCACCTGCGGCTTTGGGGCCGACCAGAGCTATTACCAGCAGATTGTCGACCGCGTAACTTCCAATCTGGCCGAGGATGCCGAGCTTGCGGGCTGGGCGATGTGCCAGGGCAAGATGGGTCCCGCGGTTAAGCAGCGCTATGAGGCAATGCTCGAACAAGATCCCGACAACGCCCGATTTAAGATGCTGCTCGACAACTGGGTTGCCGCGAAGGACCACCCCACCAAGGAAGATCTGGATAACATGGCTGCAGCCGCCAAAAAGGCCGTGCTGGGGGAGTAGCTCCCATCGCTGACGGCGGTCGGTCCATCTTTCTAAATGTAACGTCCTCCCGGGCGTCGGGGCACGAAGTTCCCTGCTCTACAGTCCTGCGCAAGACGAAGGCCACATTAAGTGGCCTTCTTTGCGTGCGGAACTCGCGATGAACTTCGTGCCCCGCCGTCCGGGAGGACGCCTCTTTATTGATGGGAGGCCTGATAGGTCGATGGTTCCGTGCCCGGATGCGTCCAAAGTGGGATGGGCTTTCCGGATGGGCAGGCTTTCGAAAAATGCGTCCCGGAATTTGCCTTTGGAATGGGACGTAGTTTCCCGTTGAGGTGCTTTGCGGAAAGTGCATCCCACTCTGGGCGGTCGAAGTGGGACACACTTTCCCAAAGGCGCTCCAACGGGAAATTGCGTCCCATTATTCGGTCAAGAAACGGGATGCATTTTCCCAATGAGAGCAAAACCGGAAAATGCATCCCACAATCAGCCCTCAAAGTGGGACGCCGTTTCCCAATGAGGCTCAAGCGGAAAATGCATCCCGGAATTTGCGCTCAAAGTGGGATGCGGTTTCCGGTTGAGGGTCTAAGGGGAAAGTGCGTCCCAGAATCGACGCTTGAAATGGGATGCAGTTTCCCGATGAGGCACTCGACGGAAAATACATCCCAGAAATGGCCTTTGAGCTGGGATAAGATTTCCGCGGCATCTCGGATTCTCAAAAATGAGACACGCCGTTGGCGAAAATGAGACACGTGATATCGGGCATCGGACGTATCATTTGCAAAAATGAGTCCACTCCACTCGAGTAAAGCGAGGTCCCTCATGTACGTTCCACACCCCCGTATCCGTAGGCTGTCGAAAATCCCGCTTGTTGGGACGGCGGCGCTTGCTGCGTTGATCGCCACGAGCGTCGCCTGCTTCACGGCTACGCCCCAGGTTGCCCAGGCGGCAGACGCGCCCGCAATCACCGATATGACCGAGCAGGATTATCAAGCCCTGGGTCTGGGCACGAGCGAGGACATTCCGGCCGATACCGTTGGCCCCTATTCCACTGATACCCCCACGACGTTTGCCACGCGCAGCGAGGTCTATATGGCAGCTAACGGTAGCCATGGCAATCGCTACACTCTGCGCGACAAGCTCGAGAACGTCGAGCGCGGTGACATTGGCGGCAGCAGCAAACTCACCGATGGCTATGGAAGTGTGTGGGGCGCCGCAAAGTTCTGGCAAAACGTCAACAACTTCGATACGAACAGCGATCTCTACAAGCATAGCGACTACGGTGGCGGCACCTGGTCGTACCTAAGCAACAATGAGTCCTCAACAGTACTCGCCAACGACAACAACGGTTTCTCGGGCATTCACGCCACGAGTGTTGAGTTCTGCAGCGACGCCAGCACGGGCAAAAAGAGCCGCGTTGCCGAGCTCCGTGCCTACGGCGACAGTTCCTCCACGACGATTGACGGCAAGTCATACGCCGGAAAGGTTGAGCTGGTCCTCTACTCGTTTAGCAACGGGCGTACGCGCACTCTCGACACACACCTGCCGGTGACGGTCAACACTAATATGATGTACGAAGGCCGTTTTAAGTACCTGGATGCCGGTTACCTGCAAGAGCACGACGCCGTCTTTGATGTCGAGGCGGGCGATGTCGATGGCGACGGCGTCGACGAGCTTTTTGTCTACGCGGGCTGCTATGTCGACGAGAACGGCGTGCGCAAGGCTGTAGTCGACATGTATGACTTGGAGGGCGGCAACTGGAAGCAAAGCGTCGTCAAGATCGATGCCGGTAACGCCGCGGACTACACCACGCACAACAAGGGCGGAAACGACTCCTGGACGCAGCTTCAGTCAGCTCCTGTCGTTTCGCCAGCGGCCGGCGACCTCGATCGCGATTTTTGCGATGACCTCGCCATCGTGGTCTCGGCACCCTACGGCAAGAAGAATATTGATAAGTCGACGCATTGCGAGCTGTTTTCGTGGGATGCATCCAAGGGTGCGCTCGTCCATGTCGATGCTCTGGGCGACGCGGGCGCAATCTCCCTCTCCGCGAACGGCAAGACCATGGTCGCTGCGAATGCGACGTTCGGCACGTTTGCCGCCTACGATGAAGAAGGAAAGAAGACGGGTGAAACCGTCACGGGCCTTATTCTTGCGGGCTATGACTGGCAACGCAGCGCTTTTGATTACGGCGCTTCTGACGGCAGCAAGGGGCTGTACGGCGCGCTGTACCGCTACGCGTATTTTGACTCGGAGTCTGGCGAGTTCAAGCTTTCCGATTGCAAGGAATACAGAGACGGGCTCCTCGCCTCCTATGGGCTGATGCATGTGCCCAACAGCGCATGGAAGGATAGCGCTCAGGATAAGCGCTATCCGTGCACCTTGGCGCCTATTGCCCTTGCCACTGCCAACCTTGACGGCCTGTCCGAGCAGCTGGCGGTCGACGAGGTGCTCGTGGGCGGCGATGTGTTCCGCGACTTTGCCTGCAACACGGCACAGAGCGGGGCTCAGGGCTTGGGGTCCATGGTCGGAACCATGAGCATGAGCGGTCAGCAATACAACAGCAGCAACAAGCATGACCACAAGGGTATAGAGCAGGTGTGGATCAGCGACGTCAAGGCGGGCAGCGTCTCGGGTTCGGACCGCTATAACGAGAGCTTTATCGCCGTGGTGGGCAAGCACCGCGACGAGGACCTGCGCAAGAACGATGACTACTATTGGATGACCGCCTCGCATTTTTCGCTCGACGAGAACGGAAAGGTGCGCCGCGGCGAGGAGCAGGTGATTAGCGAGAGCAACCGTCGCGGCACTACCTATGGCACATTTATCTCGCTCGCGCTGCCCGATGTCGACAACGACAGCGTCAAGATTACGTACAAGGACCGCTACAAGGTCTATACCAACCCGCGCGTGCTTGCCGTGCTGCAGGATGCGCCCTATGTTGAGGATCTGGAGCAGGCATACGGCTATCTGGTGTTGGGCGGCACGTCATACGGAGAGGAAAAGGGCACGGGGACATCCCAGGGCTATACCATTGGCGCCGAGTTGGGCGTTGCCGTCGAGGTGCAGACCGGTCCGCCCCTGGTCGCGATGAATGCTTCAGTCGATTTTGCCGCCGAGGGATGCTATGACTACCGGAGCGAGCGCACGGTCAGCGCAAGCGTAAGCTATGAGTCGCATGCCGGCGAGGGTGACAAGGCCGTGCTCTACACGATTCCGATGGTCTATTACGAGTATGAGATTGAAAATGAGGAAACTGGTGGCAAGGGCGTGATGGCGGCACCCGTGTCGCTCGGCGCGCAGACCTCGGTCGTTAATGTCGAGGCCTATGACCGCATTGCCAAACAGCACAATATGACGCCGCTCAGCTACTTTTTGACCAACCGGTCGGGAGAACCCGGAACCTATCAAACGACGCCCAACGGCGAGACTCCCGTTGGGGATTCCTTTGGCCTGGGCAAGCCTGGCGTAACGCGCGCCTACACGCACGATGGGTTTAACGGCGCCGCCGCGCAGTCGGGGGCGAGCATTGAGCAGACCATCGAAGTCGAGGAGGGCAAGGAGCAGGAGCTCGAGCTCGGCTTGACGCTGAACGGCAGCGTTGTCATGGGCGCGAAGCTCGCAAAGCACGAGTTGTTTGGCGGCCTGTGCTTTGGTGCCAACGCCGGCTTTACTACGGGTAACTCCTCGAGTGAATCGACCGAATACGGCGGCACCGTCGACAACCTGCCCGAGGCCGCGCAGGGCAAGTACGGTTTTGTGTGGCGTCTGGGCGTCAACGCGGTGGATGTCGACAAGTTCGAGGCAGACTCGGGCGACAAGCTCGGCACCAAGGACACCGACCAGTTCTGGATCGTGGGCTATGACGTTAAGGACGTCGAGATGCCCGACGCGCCGGCCGTGACGGGCTTTACGGCAAACGCCGTCGATTCGACCAGCGTTACGTTTAGCTGGGACGATGTACTCGCAAACAAGAGTGGCTTTAGCTACGGCGTGGGCATGCTGCAGAGCAATGCGGCGGATGCGGTCGTCAATAGCTGGAAGATTGCCGACAACACGCAAACCTCGCTCAAGTGGGATGGGCTGCAGCCCAATACGGAGTATCGATTCGCCATCGCCGCCGTTAAGAATGGATCCACGACCGAAACAGGTATTCGCTCGGCAATCATCACGGTCAAGACCATGCCCGATGGCATGACGATGACCGTGAGCGGACCTGCGGCGGATGCTGCGGAGGGGTCGGATCTTGGATACGACTCTTCGGTTGAGCGCACGGCGGGAAGCCACCTGACGCTCTCGGCGATTGGCCATGTGAAGCAACTCGGTGCCGACGATAGCGAAACAGGGCTGGCACCGACCTATATGTGGTACCGCAAGGGCCGCGGCGAGACAGAGTTTAAGCTCGTGGGTGCCGATGGCAACCTCGCGGCTGGAACGGCCTCAAAGCTCGAGATTGACCTGACCGCAGACGATGACGGTGCGCAGTATTGCTGCCACGTGGGATACAACGACGTGGGCCTCGACACCGGCACGACGCTCGTGAATATCGAGGCCGAGGAGACGGCGCCCACAACGGTGAACGCCACCCCGATCCGCACGCGCCGCCTGTTCTCACAGGCAAGTGCGGGCGCCAAGAAGTTCCTGGACCATACGCTGGTAAACACCGCCGGCCCAACCGATTCCGAAGGCTCAAAGGACCCCGAGACTCCTGAGACCCCGACGAACCCGGACAAGCCCAAGTCCGACAACGGAGCTAAGACCGACACCAAGGTCAAGACTACGACCACAGCGAAGAACCTCGCAAACACCGGCGACCAAACATTCGCCCTAGTCGCCACCGCAGCAGCAGCGGGAGCAGCGCTCGTAGTGATAGCCCTCATCATGCTGATCAAGCGCCGCAAGACCCACTAGTAGCCAGTCGAACATATCGACAACCCAAAAACCCGGGTAGCCAAAAAACAGGCCACCCGGGTTTTCTGTTGAGTGGAGACTCCGCAAGCGGAAACTGCATCCCACAATTAGCGCCCGGAACGGGACACATTTTCCGTCAAGCCCTCATCCGGAAAATCCATCCCAGTTTGAGCGCCCAGACCGGGACGCACTTTCCCAAAGGGTCCTCAACGGGAAACTGCGTCCCATAATTAGGCCGAGAAATGGGATGAACTTTCCCAATGAGAGCCAACCGGAAACCACGTCCCAGAATCAGCCCCCAAAGTGGGACGCACTTTCCCAACGAGCCTCAACCGGAAAATACATCCCGGAATCCAGCTGAATAGTGGGACACACTTTCCCAATCGGGTCCCAAGCGGAAACTGCATCCCATTCCAGACAAGAATTCCGGGATACACTTTCCGCAAACAAAGAAGGCCACATAACGTGGCCTTCAACTTATATATGTTCGGCGATACACCCAAGACAAGCCACGCCCCCAACATCAGGGCGTCTGTCCGGGCGGAGGCATATAAGGTTCATCGCGAGTTCCGCACGCAAAGGAGGCCACTTAATGTGGCCTCCGTCTTGCGCAGGACTGTCCGAGCAGGGAACCTTATATGCCTCCGCCCGGACAGACGTTTCAGTTATGAACTCGCAGCTAGTCGCTACTTGATCTTCGTCGTGCCCGGTGCCAGGTTAGGGTCGGTCTCGTTTGCCTCGGTCTGGAAGTGCTCGGTGTACACGTTCTTGCCGTCGCGGAACATCTCGTAGTACTGCATCTTGGCGTAATCCTCGCGCGCCTTGGTGGCGGCTGCGGCAGCGGCGTCGTCACCGGTGACGTTGGAGGAGAGCGCCCAGCGCAGGCTGGCGTCCTCGTAGCCCACCGAGTTGATGGCGGGCAGCGACTCGCGCAGCGTCATGTGCGCCTTCTGGTAGTCGGTCAGCGGTGCGCCGATCAGTTGCATGAGCTGAGTGGACAGGTAGTTGGTGGACAGGTCGTCAACCTCGCTCGTCTGGTCGCAGCCGGCAACGTCGTAGTTGGCCCAGATGATGTAGTCGGTCTGCCACAGACGCTCCTGATGCGTAGCGTCGTCCTCGCCGGTAAACCACTTGTCATTGAACTTGGACGGGAAGAACGGCTGATGGTCGCCCCAGAACACCACGACCACCTTGCGGTCGAGCTTGCTCAGGGCGTTGAGGAAGTAGCGCAGCGCCTGGTCGGACTGCTCGATGCACGAGACGTACTCGTCGACATCGGACAGCGTGCCATCCTCGACGGTCTTGGCGTCCAGGTCGGTCGTGTCGATGTTCAGGTGCATCTGCTTGTCGACCGGCAGCAGGCCCGTGTCGTAGCCCGAGTGGTTCTGCATGGTCACGTCGAAGATGAACTGCGGGTCGGCGTTCTGGTCGAGCAACTCAAGAATCTTGTCGTAGGTTGCCTGGTCGGTCACCATGCCGCGCAGGGTATCGGCGCCCTGGAAATCGTTGATGGACAGGAACTGGTCAAAGCCAAAGTCCTTATAGACGTTCTCGCGGTTCCAGTTGGTCGCGTGGTTGGGGTGCATGGCCGTGGTGGAATAGCCGAGCGATTTGAACTGCTCTGCCAGGTTCCCGGTCGTTTCCATGTTGTAGATGGTGTAGGGGTACACGCCCGAGCCCAGGTTGGCCATGGAGTTGCCGGTCATAAACTCAAACTCGGTATTGGCCGTGCCGCCGCCGTAGGCGCTCACGTAGAGCTTTCCGCGGCTGAGGCAGTTGGACAGGTTCTTAAAGTACTGCGGACCTTCGTAGCCGGCGCGCATGTTCTGGTAGATCGACAGATCCGAGAACGTCTCGTTCATGATGGCGATGACCGTGGGCTTCTCGCTGTCGAACTGCTCCTTTGCGGCGGCGCGCTCGTCGCTCTTGGCCGCGTCGGACTTGTCGTAGGCCTTGGCGTACTTTTTGAGCGTGGCCTTGGCATCGTCGACGGAGTAGTCGGCGGGTTTGGGCGGCTTGATGGACTGTGCCGCACTAATAAAGGCAGGCAGGTAGCCCTCGCGCCAGTAGCTCTCGAGCGGGCGCCAGGTGTAGACAGTGATGCCGAGGGTGTTGTAGTAGTCGATGAGCGTGACATGCGCGGTCACGCCGCCCAGACACAGCACCGCCACGAGCAGGTTGGTGAGCAGCATGCGCTTGGCGTTAGCGGCGCCCTTCTGACGGTGCGGTGCCACCAGGCCGGCGTACTCGCACAGCAGCATGGCGATGGCGGTAAAGCCCATGGACAGCACGCAGAACAGCGAGATCGAGAAGGTGTAGCCGTTGCCGGCGACCGCGGCGGCGGTGGAGATGGCCGAAAGGTCGCCCGGCTGGATGGGCATGGATTTAAACGTGATGACGAAGAACTCGGCAATGCCCAGGACAAAGAGGGCAAAGGCCAGGACCGCGGGAGCTGCGCCGTGGCGCTGGAATAGGAAGAACAAGCCGACCATGAGCACGGTGATGATGACCCATTCGAGCAGAATGCACAGGGGGTAGACCCAGGTAAAGTCGTGGTTGGACGAGACCTCCATGCCCAGCAGCGCAAAGACGCCGGCGAGCAGCAGGCACAAGACGGCGGCGACGAGCGGTTTGCCCACAAAGGCTCCGCGCAGGCGGGCGAGCTTGCCGGTGGGGACGGGGGCATCGGACCCGGCGAACGCAAAGACGCGCGGGGCGATGCGGTCGCGGGCAATGCTGGCCCAGGCGCATCCGGTAAGGATGGCGTTGGTCAGGATGAGCATCACAAAGGCGAGCGGCTCGTTTTGGGCGACGAGGCCAATGGCGCCCCAAATGGTCAAAAAGAGCTGGAACAGGCCGAAGGCGACACTCCAGGCGATGGCGCCTTTGGCGACGGTGCCCGACTGTGCGCGAATGGCCTTGGCCTCGCGCAAGACAAGGTAGACGGTCGCCGCAAGACCGACGAGCGAGATGGCGGCAGCGAACATGCTGAGACTCCTCACAAACTTAAAACCTACGAAAGCGGGGATTTACCCGATTGTTACCAAGATATGCGCTGCAATTGGTGGCTGCGCACAACAACCAGCCATATTAACGCGCACGTGTGGCGGTGTGGCGCAATGTAGTGGCGACCTGCGCGATAATGGACGGGAATTACACGGAAACGTAAAGGCTTCTTAAAGAAATGGCGAGGATGAGGCGATGAACGAGCGGGTTTGTATGACGAGTGCGGGCGACGTGGGTGCCGGCATGGACGCGGGCGGCTATCCGGTCGAGACTACGGGCAACGCGGTGCTGGACATTTTGGAGCACCGTTCGTCTACGCGCGCCTTCGCGCGCGATGACAGTGACCGTCCCGTAGCGGTGACCGACGAGCAGCGGGCGGCGATTTTGCATGCGGCGAGTCGCGCGCCATCGGCAGGCGCCATGATGATGTATTCCATCGTGAGCATTCGCGAGCAGGCTACGCTGGACCGTCTGGCCGACCTGTGCGATCACCAGCCCATGATCGCCAAGGCGCCCTGGGCACTTATATTTGTGGTCGATTATGCCAAGTGGATCGATCTGTTTGAGCACGTGGGCTGCTTTGAGCCCGAGTTTGTCGAGCGCACGGGCAAGGCGCCCCGCCGCGCGCCGGGTTTGGGCGACTTTGCCATCGCGGCGCAGGATGCCGTGATTGCCGCTCAAAACGCCGTGGTCGCCGCCGAATCTCTGGGGCTGGGGAGCTGCTATATCGGCGATATCGTCGAGAACGCCGAGGAAGTTGCCGCACTGCTGGACTTGCCTGCCTATACCATGCCGCTGTCGATGCTCATCATCGGCACGCCCCGCAAGGAGCGTCCGGCGATCGCGCATCCCGTGGTGAACCTGGTGCACGAGGAGCGTTATTGTCGCGCCGACGCCGCGACGATGGATGCGCAGGTGGCCGAGATGGATGCGATGTTTCGCCCGCACGCCCGCGAGGTGGGCGAGCGCGTCATCGACATCTACACCCGTAAGCACACGAGCCCCTTTATGGCCGAGATGAGCCGCTCTATGGAGTGGTGGTTCAAAAACTGGCTCGGAAAATGACGAATGTGACAAAGGGGGCGTCCCTTTGTCACATTCCATATCGCCGCGGTGGCCTAAAGGCCGCATAAATGTTTATCTAGCTGGGAAAACGGTGCCATTAAAATATGGGCTGATTACATATAATCCCGTCGAACGTTAAAATTGGGAGGAAACCGGCTTATGGAACAAAAGGCAAAGGAAGTAGCCTCGCACGCTGCGATTCCTGTGAGCATCTCGGCGATGCTCGTCACGCTGGGCGTGGTGTATGGCGATATCGGCACCAGCCCCATGTATGTAACCAAGGCGCTCGTTGCCGGCAACGGCGGCATCGGAAGCGTCACGCAGGAGTTCGTGCTCGGCGCGCTCTCCCTTGTCGTGTGGACGGTCACGCTGCTGACGACCGTCAAGTACGTGCTGATCTCGCTGCGCGCCGACAACCACGGCGAGGGCGGCATCTTTGCCCTGTACAGCCTGGTCAAGCGCTGCGGCAAGTGGCTCATCATCCCCGCCATGCTGGGCGGCGCGGCGCTCCTCGCCGACGGCATCCTGACGCCTGCCGTTACCGTCACCACGGCCATCGAGGGCCTGCGCACCATCCCGGCGGTCCATGCCGTGCTCGGTGACGACCAGGGTCGTGTCGTCGCCATCACGCTTGCCATCATCATCGCGCTCTTCTTGGTGCAGCGCATCGGCACGGCCAAGATCGGTCACGCCTTCGGCCCCATCATGACGCTGTGGTTTTTGTTCCTGGGCGGCACGGGCCTGTTCTTTGTCTGCCAGTATCCCGCGGTGCTGCTGTGCCTCAACCCGTTGCGTGGCATCGCTTTTCTGCTGAGCCCCAACAACCATGCGGGCATCATGATTTTGGGCAGCTGCTTCCTCGCTACCACCGGTGCCGAGGCGCTCTATTCCGACATGGGCCATGTGGGCCGCGGCAACATCTATGCCACCTGGCCGTTCGTTAAGTGCTGCCTGCTGCTGTCCTACATGGGCCAGGGCGCGTGGCTTATCAACAACGCCGGCAACCCGGAGCTCATGGGTATCGCCGACCTCAACCCCTTCTACCAGATGCTCGCCCCGGGTCTGCGCCCCTTTGCCGTCGGCCTTTCCACCGTCGCGGCCATCATCGCCTCGCAGGCGCTCATCACCGGCGCATTCTCGCTGGTGTCCGAGGCCAGCCGCCTGGACCTCATGCCGCATATGCAGGTCTTCTATCCTGCCGAGACCAAGGGCCAGCTCTACATCCCCATGGTCAACAACGTCATGCTCGTGGGCTGCGTCGTCGTGGTGCTGCTGTTCCAGAACTCGGCGCACATGGAGGCCGCGTACGGCCTGGCCATTACCCTGACCATGATGTGCACGACAATGCTGCTCTTCTTCTATCTGCACGTGGAGCGCAATCTCAAGGTCGCGCCGTGGATCTTTGCCGCCTTCTTCCTTATGCTCGAGGGCTTCTTCTTTGTGAGCTCGCTCACCAAGTTCTTCCACGGCGGCTATTTCACCATCCTTATGGCCGCGCTCATCATGGGCATCATGGTGTGCTGGTACAACGGCACGGCGGTCGAGCAACGTCAGTTTACGCTGCTGCCGCTGCGCAGCTATCTGCCGCAGCTCAAACGCCTGCGCGACGACGATCGCTACGAGCTCATGAGCGACAACATCGTGTACCTGACCAAGGACACCAACACCGACTATATCGACCGCGATATCGTCTACTCGATTTTGGACAAGCACCCCAAGCGCGCTCGTGCCTGGTGGTTCGTGAATGTCGAGACCATGGACGAGCCGCATACCTTTGCCTACTCGGTCGAGACGTTCGGCACCGACTACGTATTCCGCGTGCATCTGTACCTGGGCTATAAGATCAACCAGCGCGTCAATGCCTATCTGCGTCAGGTTGTTCAGGACCTGGCTGCCAGCGGCGAGCTGCCGGCGCAGACGCACGATTACTCGGTCTACAAGGATCCGGGCAACATCGGTACGTTTAAGTTCGTCATGATCCGCAAGCTGCTGGCGCCCGAAAGCGACGTGGAGCCCAGCGAGCGTACGGCCATCACACTCAAGTACATCATCCGCCGCGCCGCCGGCACGCCTGCGCGCTGGTACGGCCTGGAGAACTCCAACGTGAGCTTTGAGTACGTGCCGCTGTTCACCAAGTTTAAGGCCGTGAGCAAGATGCAGCGCCTGGCTCCCGACGAGCGTCCGTAGTCGACGTCTGCTGTTTGTCTAGCGACCGCGGGCTGCAAAGGCTATACACTTGGAACCACCACAAGGAGGCCACCACCACAAAGGTGCCTGTCCCCTTTGTGGTGGTTTTTGTTTTTGAGAGAGGGGCGGGGCGCTGATGGACGTCCATGCGGACGGCGATATTGCCGAGAACTTTTGGTGGCGGCGTACAACGCTGACGCGTCGCAGCCCTCTGTATGACGCCTGCGTATCGGCGGGGCTGCTGGTCGCGGCGACGGTTGTGGGCGCGCTGCTCGACCATCCGGGTCTCGCGCCGAGCATCATGATCGTCTATGTGTTTGCCGTGCAGCTGTGCGCCTTCTTTACCTGGAGCCGCCTGTATTGCCTGCTGAGCTCGGCTGCTGCCGTGGCGCTCTATAACTTCTTGTTTGTCGACCCGCGCTACTCGCTGTCGCTCATCGACCGCGTCTACCCCGGCATGTTCTTCATCATGTTTGCGGTCTCGCTCGTGTCGAGCTCGATCGCGTTGGCCCTGCGTCGCGCCCTGGCGCAGGCCGCCGCCAGCGACCGTCGCACGCAGATGGTGCTCGAGACCAACCGTATGCTGCAGCGGTGCGGCGATCAGCAACAGATTGTGCATGCTATGGCAACGCAACTGGCGCGTCTTTCGGACTGTCCGGTCGTGTGGTATAGCGCCGATGCCGACGACGATGACCTGCTGCCGCGCACGATGTACACGGCCGTGGGCGATGCCGCGCCGGTGCACGAGCTGGCGCCGCAGATGCCGCCGCGGCTTTCGGCATCCGCCTATGTGGGAACGCCGCTCGATGCCACCTATGGCGGCTCGGCGTTCTTTGGCATATACCTGACCGTGCACTCGGGTGACACCATGGTGCGCGCGGGCGATCCCGCCTCGGTGGTGGGGGTGCTCGCCATTGTCGCCGAGCCCGATGCGCTGACGCCCGAGGAGCGGACGCTTGCCGATGCCATCGCGAGCGAAGGCGAGCTGGCGCTCGATCGCGCCCGCGCCATGGAGGCCCGTGAGGAAGCGGCGGTGCTCGCTAAAAACGAGCAGCTGCGCGCCAACTTGTTGCGCTCCATCTCGCACGATTTGCGCACGCCGCTTACCAGCATTTCGGGTAATGCCGACGTGCTGCTCGACCAGGGCTCGACCGGCACGGCCGTGCTTGACGACCAGACACGCCGCGGTATGCTCCTATCCATTCGCTCGGACGCGCAATGGCTCAATGCTACCGTCGAGAATCTGCTCGCCATCACCAAGCTCGAGGGCGGCGGCATGCATCTGTCGACCACACTCGAGCTCATGGACGATATCGTCGAGGAGGCATTGCGCCACGTAAACCCGGCCGTGCGCGAGCACGACCTTAAGGTGGTGGCGTGCGATGAGCCGGCGCTTGTCAACGTCGACGCGCGTCTGATGGTGCAGCTGGTGGTCAATCTGGTGAACAACGCCATCACCTATACGCCTGCGGGTTCGCATATCGTAATCTCGATTGGCGTCCATGATGGATGTGTGGCGTGCTCGGTTGCCGATGACGGCCCGGGCATTGCGCCCGAGGACCGCGAGCGAATCTTTGAGTCGTTCTACACCGCCAACCATGGCCTGGCCGACAGCTGCCGCAGTGTGGGCTTGGGGCTTTCGCTTTGCCGCTCCATTGCGCTGGCACATGGCGGTAGCATAGGGGTTGCCGCGGCGGCCCCGCACGGCTCGGTCTTTACGATTGAGCTTCCCGCCGCCGACGTTTCGTTTGATAAGGAGTAGCGCTGTGCCGAACTCTGCCGTGAAACCGCTCATCTTGGTCGTTGAGGACGATCCCGCCGTCCGCAACCTTATCGTCGCCGCGCTCGAGGCGCACGGTTTGCGCCATATGGCTGTGGAGACCGCCCACGCCGCCATCGCCGCCGCTTCGTCGCAGGCGCCGAGCATTGTGCTGCTCGATCTGGGCCTGCCCGATATGGACGGCGTCAAGGTGGTGGAGTCGGTGCGCGCGTGGTCGGGCATGCCGATCATCGTGGTTTCGGCGCGCAGCGAGGACGCGGACAAGATCCGAGCGCTCGATGCCGGCGCCGATGACTACCTGACTAAGCCGTTTTCGGTCGAGGAGCTGCTCGCGCGCATTCGCACCACGCTCAGGCGCCTTTCGTATGCGCAGGCGGGCGGTGTTGTCTCCGAGGGCTCGTTCGATACCGGCGAGTTGCATATCGATTTTGATGCCGGCATCGCCACGATGGGTGGCGAGGAACTGCATCTGACGCCGATCGAGTACAAGCTCTTGTGCCTGCTGGCACACAACGCCGACAAGGTGCTGACGCACCAGTTTATCTTGCACGAGATCTGGGGTACGGCGACCAAGAGCGACCTGGCGAGCCTGCGCGTCTTTATGGGCACGTTGCGTAAGAAGATCGAGTCCGACCCCGCGCATCCGCGTTACATCCAAACCCATGTAGGCATTGGCTACCGCCTAGTCACCCAAGGCTAGATCGCCAACCACCATCCCAATATGAGTTGCGGTGAAATACGGTCTAAATTTGCCTAATTCCAGGCAAAACAGTCCGTATTCCACCGCAACTTTGTTATCTGCCCTTAGGCTTGCTGGCGTAGAACTTCTTCTTTTTGGGCTTGCCGGCGGGGGAGGGTTTGCCGGCAAAGTTGGACTTGCCGTTGCCGGCCTGCGCGTGCGCGGGTACTGCCGCACGGGGCTTGCGGGCCTCGGGGTTGCGCAGCTCCTCGGTTCGCTCGGCAATTTCCTCGGCGCTAAAGCCGACCTCGGCCATGGCGTCCTCGATGGGCAGGCGGCGCACGATATAGCAATGGTGCACCTTCTGGTTGCGTGCGAAGTCCTCGGGGATGGTCTGCGCCGTTATGTCCTGTAGCACCACGCCCGCGCGTGCGAGCTTGCGTGTCTCGGGGCGGAAGCCTCGCAGGTTGCAGCTAAAGATGGCATGGCCGCCCCGTGCGAGCAGGCGCGATACGCCGGCCAACAGCTCAACATGGTCGCGCTGGACATCCCAGGTGCGGCGGCCCATCTTGGACGAGTTCGAGAACGTGGGCGGATCGACAAAAATCAGGTCCCAGCGGTTGCGCGTCTGGCGCTGGTCGCGAATCCAGGCGAGCACGTCGTCGCGCACAAAGTGGTGTTGCGATCCCACAAAGCCGTTCTGGCGCATGTTGCGCTCGGCCCAGTCCAGGTAGGTGTTGGAGAGGTCGACCGTCACGGTTTCCTCGACGCCGCCGTCGGCCGCATAGCAGGTAGCGGTGCCGGTGTAGGCGAACAGGTTGAGGAAGCGGCGTGCCTGCTTGGCGTGCTCGCGCACCAGATCGCGCGTGACGCGGTGGTCCAAGAAGATGCCCACGTCCAGGTAGTCGTCAAAGTTGACGGCAAAGGTAAGACCGCCTTCCTCGATGAGCGGCAGGCGACGGCGCGCGATGTTGGCGCGCTCGCCCGAGCCGCCCTTGCCGGCGCCCTGCTTGCCGTACTGCGAGCCGCCGCGCGAACGCATGCGTGCCTTGGCGTGCACGTGCTCGGCCGGAACATCCAGGATGCGCGGCGCGATGGCCAAGATATCGAGCATGCGGGCCTGGGCCAGCGCCGGGTCGATGGTCTTGGGTGCGGCGTATTCGGCGATGACGAGCCAACGGCCCGGTGTCTGCGGGCAGCCCTCGTACAGGTCGATGGCGGCGGAGTAATCGGGCAGGTCGGCATCGTAGACGCGGTAGCAGCTCACGCCCTCGCGCTTGGCCCACTTGCGGCGCAGGCGTGCGTTCTTGCGCAGGCGGTTGGCGAACTGCTCGGACTCGGGGATGAGCACGGGCAGCGGCTTGCCGTCGCCCAGGTCGAGCGTGGCGGCAGGTTCGGACCTGGCGGAAACGGCGGCTTCATCGTTGACTTCGTTGGCATCCGCAGCCTCGGCCTCGGCATCCGCACTGGTCGCAGCCTCAAACGCTGCGGCGGCGTGGTCGAGCGAAGGCCAGACTTCGACGGTCGCCTCTTCGTTGTTGGGCATGACGGCGATCGAGCGCTCGGGCTCGGTGTGGAGCGCGCGGGCCAGCAATCCGTCGCGGGTGAGCGCGGCGACCGGCGCCGCGGCAAGCTCGGGCGCGCGGCGCAACTCGCCGATGAGCGTCATGGTGTCATGCATGAGCGAAAGCGGTGTCTCGGTCGTATCCGCGACCACGGCGGCGCCGGCGACAGCGCCCGCGTGGTCCAGTACGGTGGCGGACTTGGCGGCGCAAAAATCGACAAAGCGCTTGTAGCCGGCACATTTAACCATGCGCTCAGCGGTCTTGCGGGCGGCGGGGTCAACATCCACGGCCACGATGCGCGCTTGGCGCTCGCGCGCTGCCGCCTCGCGCTCGCGCGCCTCGGCAAGCAGCTGCTCCCACAGGGCGGCATCGTGCAGCTGCCAGCCCTCAAAGCCCCAGCGCTCGCGTGCGGCGCCCGGGGCGCGGTCGGTCAGAATGTTCACGGCCTCCAGCAGCAGGCCGCCGCCGGCGCACGAGGCGTCGATCAGCGTGGGCAGGGCCTCGTTTTCGTAGTCGTCGGCCGTCAACTCGCGCTCGCACAATGCGGTCCAGCCAACTTGAGCCAGCACCAGAGCGGCGTAGTCGGGGCGCAGCACGTGTGCGCCCTCGCCGGCACGAGTCGCAGCGGGCGGCAGGCGTTTGAACAGCGGGTCGCCCGAAAGGTCCAGGCTGATGCTCGCGCGGCGCTGACGCAGCGAAAGCAGTAGGTGAACATCGGGGTCGGCGGCATCGACGTCGGCGCGACGGCCCGTGGTCTCGGCCAGACGGTCGCACAGCGCGTCCTTGGCGCGCAGGGCCGAGAAGCGCGTGTTGCGCAGCTGCTCGGTCACGCCGCGGGCGGTGATGGCGATGGTAGCGCCCGGGTGAACGATGCTTTCCCAGGCGATGTCGTAAACGCCGTCGTACAACTCATCGGCATCCTGCGCCTCAAAGCGCCCAAGCACTACAAACACGCGGCTGGCCAGGCGCGACCACAGACAGGCGCGGTAACCTTCTTCGAGCTCGCCCTCAAATGTAGCGCGGCCCTTCAGGCGGCGGACATGCGAAAGCCCGAGGCGTTTAAGCTCATCGGCGAGTGCGGACTCAAAGCCCTCGGGGCAGCTTGCGTAAAATTCCATGGGTGACCTCTCTGGTTGCGTCGCTCCATTATATGATGGATGCTTCGTTTGCCCTTATCCTCGAAAGGAACCCATATGATTGATGCGTGTCCCGAACCCGCTGTGCTCTTTTTTGACGTGGACGGCACGCTGACGTCGTTCGATCCCGACGATATGACCGATAAGGACTTCAATGCAATCCATCCGTCGAAGGCCGTTGTCGATGCATTTGGTCGCCTGCGCAATGCGGGTCACCAGGCATTTATCTGCACGGGTCGCCCCTTGTGGCTGATTGCCGATGGCCTGCGCGCGCTGAACCCGGCGGGTATCGTTGCCATGGCGGGGGCCACGCTCGAGGTCGAGGGCCGCGTGGCACACGAGGACTGCATTGACGAGGACATTGTTGAGGAGCTCGCGCGTCGCATTACTGTGGCGGGCGGCGAGGCGTTGTTCGAGACGAACGGTGCCACCTATTCACTTGAGCCAGTTGGTGTCGAACAGTCATTTCTGCTGGGCGCCGGCGTGGTGCATGGCGTTGATCAGATGCGCGTCGACGGCCGCTTGCGCGTAGGCAAGGTGTGCATTAACGCGTACGACCTGGCTCGCGTAGCCAACGATGACGGCTTTATCGAGCGCGAGTTTGAGCTGTGCAACACCGGTGGTCAGAATCGCGAGCTGAGCCCCAAGGGTATTGACAAGGGCGTGGGCGTGGCGCGAGCGCTTGACTATCTGGGCCGCTCTGGCAACGAGCGCACCTTTGGCTTTGGCGATTCGGGCAACGACCTGGGCATGCTCGCCGCCGTCGAGACGGCTGTGGCCATGGGCAATGCCATGCCCGAGGTCAAGGCGGTCGCCGACTACGTGACCGACGACGTCGCGAACGACGGCACCGTCACCGCGATGCAACATTTCGGCCTCATCTAATGAATCTCGCCTTCTGACGTTTGCTCAAACTGCGACTCTTTGCTTTTGCATGCTCAATCGATTTATCAATCCAAACACTGAAGCGATTATACCGTTCGCCGAGAAGATAAAAAACCGCAGTTCACGCCTTGATAAACGTAGGTAAAGTGTTTAGCAGTTTAACGCCCGTGTGCAAGCGAAAGGAATCAGGCAGATGGCAATCAAGGTGTTCGCTGACGGTGCAAATCTCGAGGGCATGCTCGACATGTACGAGAACGGCAACGTTCAGGGTTTCACGACCAACCCGTCCCTTATGAAAAAGGGCGGCGTGACGGATTACCGCGCCTTTGCCAAGGAGGTCCTGGCCCATATCACCGATGTGTCTGTGTCGTTTGAGGTCTTTGCCGACGACGTCGAGACCATGGAGATCGAGGCCCGCGAGATCGCTACCTGGGCCGAGAACGTCTACGTCAAGATTCCGTGCGTGACCACCAAGGGCGAGTCCACCGCCGAGCTGGTGCACAAGCTTTCGGCCGACGGCATCAAGGTCAACGTCACCACCATCTTTACGCCTACGCAGGTCGACGAGATGGTCGAGGCCGTTGACGCCGAGACGCCGTCCATCATCTCGCTCTTTGCCGGTCGCATCGCCGACACCGGCGTCGATCCCATTCCGTTTGTGACGGAGTCGGTCAAGACGGCCGCCGCCAAGCCCAACTGCGAGGTCCTGTGGGCATCCACGCGCGAGCTCATCAACATTTACCAGGCGCAGGCCTGCGGTTGCCAGATCATCACGGTGCCCAACAGCATCCTGGCCAAGCGCAAGAACATCGGTCGCGATCCGTACGAGGTCTCGCTCGACACCGTGCGCGGCTTTGCCAAGGATATCGCCGCTTTGGGCTTCCATATCTTGCCGTAACGCGAACACTGGCTGCGCCGCGGGTTGTTCGCCCCGGCCTTTCCTTTCCCTATCGCTCACGCGCTTCGCGAGGGTCGCGCTAGGTAAAGGAAAGGCCGGGGCTGCCGACACGAGCTTGCCGGCAAGTTAGCACTCGGCTTCCATATCCTGCCGTAGGCAAAGGTACCCCCGCCTGCGACGTGCAAAATTGAGAGTATTCAGCAAGGTAAAGGCTTTTACCAGCTGGTTGAAGCACGGAACAGCCCCCGTTTTGGCTCTGACGACGCTAAAACGGGGGCTGTTTGTGACTTTATTGCCTCTGAGGGGCGTTCGGAGCGGCGGAAATTGCAGAATACTCGCGATTTTGCACGCTGCTACAGGGGGTACCCTTGCTTTGGCGGTTTATTTCCCCTGCACCATGGTGAGCGAGATCTTCTTGCGGTCGCGATCGACCTTTTCGACCCACACCTTGACCGTGTCGCCGACGCGCACCACGTCGCTTGGGTGCTTGACGAAGCGGTTGGCCAGTTTGGAGATGTGCACGAGGCCGTCCTGATGCACGCCCACGTCGACGAAGGCGCCAAAGTCGACGACATTGCGCACCGTGCCCTTGAGCTCCATGCCGGGCTCCAGGTCGTCGATGGAAAGCGCCGAGCGGCTAAAGACAACCTCGGGAGCGTCGTCGCGCGGGTCGCGGCCGGGCTTCTTGAGCTCGTTGACAATGTCGATGAGCGTTAAGGTGCCGCAGTCCAGGTCGCTTGCCAGCGCCGAGATGCTGCCCAGGCGGCGCTCGATGTCGGGCACGCCGCCACGGCTGAGCTCGCTTGCTTTAACGCCGGCGCGCTCCAGGACGGACGTAGCCACCTCGTAGCTTTCGGGGTGGACGCTTGTCGCGTCGAGCGGGTTCTTGCCGCCGCTGATGCGCAAAAAGCCCGCAGCGTTCAGATATGCCTTGGGTCCCAGCTTGGGGACCTTCTTAAGCTGGCGGCGATCGGTAAAGGCGCCGTTTTCCTCGCGGTACGCCACGATGTTCTTGGCCACGCTTGGCGTGATGCCCGATACGTATCCCAGCAGGCTCGCGCTCGCGGTGTTTACGTCGACGCCCACGCGGTTGACGACGTCCTCCACCACGTGGCCCAGGGTACGCGAGAGCTCGGCCTGGTCAAGGTCGTGCTGGTATTGACCCACGCCGATGGACTGGGGCGGAATCTTGACGAGCTCTGCCAGCGGGTCCTGCAGGCGACGACCCAGGCTCATGGCGCCGCGCACGGTGACGTCCAGGTCGGGATATTCCTGGCTGGCGAGCTCGGAAGCGGAGTACACCGACGCGCCGGCCTCGTTGACGATGGTGTAGCGAAGGCTGGGCGCCTGCTCGGAGATGAACTCCGAGACGACTTCTTCGGTCTCGCGGCTGGCGGTGCCGTTGCCGATGACGATGGTGTTGACGCCGTCCTTCTCGACGAGGCGGGCGAGCTCGCGCTTGGTGCCGGCGACGTCGTGGCGCGGCTTGGTGGGGTAGACCACGCCATGGTCGAGTAGCTTGCCGGTCTCGTCCATGACGGCGACCTTGCAGCCGGTGCGGTAGCCCGGGTCGAGCGCGAGCACGCGGGCGCCGCGGACGGGGCGTGCCGAGAGCAGGCCTTCGAGATTCTTGGCAAAGACGTTGATGGCCTCGGTCTGCGCGCGAACGGTGAGCTTGGCGCGGGCCTCGCGCTCCAGCGAAGGGGCCATGAGGCGCTTGTAACCATCAGCGATGGCGGCATCGAAGATGGGGGCAAACACGCCCTGGCGTCGGGACCAACGGCTGCCGAGGCGTGCCGTGGCGGCGGCGCCGTCGACGTTCACGCGCACGCGGAGCTTGCCCTCGCGCTCACCGCGGTCGATAGCCAGCACGCGGTGGTTAGGTATGCGGCGCAGGGGCTCATCGTAGCTGTAGTACGGCTCGTAGGGGGTCTTCTCGGTGGGGTCGGTGGCCTCGACGACGATGTCGGCGGTGTTTTGCGTAAAGGCGCGCAGGTCGGCGACGTTCTCAGGGTCCTCGGCCACCGTCTCGGCCACGATGTCGGCGGCACCGGCGAGTGCCTTCTCGGGCGTGTCGAAGCCAGCCTCCTCGTTGACGTATGCCGCGGCGGCGTCGAGCGCACTGCCCTTGGCCGAGGCCTGCATGATGATCATGTTGGCGAGCGGCTCCAGGCCGGCCTCGCGGGCCTTCTGCGCGCGGGTCATGCGCTTTTTACGGTAGGGCTTGTAGAGGTCTTCGACACGCTGGAGCTGCGTGGCCTCGCGAATCTGCTGCTCGAGCTCGGGCGTGAGTTTGCCCTGGGCGTCGATGAGCAGGATGACGTCCTCTTTGCGCTGCTCAAGATTGCGCAGGTAGGACAGGCGCTCGTCGAGTGCGCGCAGGGCGACGTCGTCCATGCCGCCGGTGGTTTCCTTGCGGTAGCGCGAGATAAAGGGGATGGTGTTGCCCTCGTCGATGAGCTTGACGGCCGCCTCGACATTGGCGGCCTTAAGGTTGAGCTCGCGGGCGAGCTGGGCGATAAGATCCATGGGAATTCCTGTCTGTGAGTACGTTACAGGTGCATGAGCCACCCAGTCTACCACCCGCCCGCGCGCCACGGCCGCAAAGAAAAGCCCCGCGGGCAGGAGGCTGCTCGCGGGGCAAAGAAGAGGGACTTGTCGGTGGCGGACCGAGGGGCGCGCATGGGGCTCAGCGTGCCCCGGCCCGCGCTCGAGGCATTACAGCTCGACGAGCTGGCCGGTCTCGGCGGCCTCCTTGATGGCGTTGAGAAGCGTGAGCGTCTTAACGTTGTCGGCGGGGGTCACGACGGGCTCGACCTCGCGGCGGACGACCTTCACAAAGTGCTTGAGCTGCATCTTGTGCGGCAGCGCCGGGTCCACGGCCGGGATCTCCATCTGCAGCGGCTTGTGCCAGTTAGAGGCGCCGTCGTAGGAGAACTGGTGCAGGCGGGGCAGCGACAGGGCGCCCAAGGTTCCGCCGATAAAGTAGGCGTCGGCGTCGAAGGGGCGGTACTGCGGGTCCTCGCGGGCGGTTGCCTCCCAGTTCCAGGGGCTGGCGGTGGCGTCGGAGATGGTCATGCTTGCGAGCGCGCCATCGGCAAAGCGGACGTTGACCACGGCGGAGTCCTCGGTCTCAAAGCCGCGGGCGGCGCTGGACTGCATGCTCTGGACGGCGACGGGCTCGCCCAGCAGGTAGCGGAGCAGGTCGACGTCGTGCACCAGGTTGACCAGGATCGGGCCGGCACCCTTCTTGCGGCGCCACTCGACATCGAAGTACTCGTCGTTCTTATAGATCATGTAGTGGAAGCTCGACACGGTGAGCTTGCCCAGCTCGCCGGACTCGATGATCTCCTTGGCCTTGTTCACAAACGGGTTGTGGCGACGGTGCTGACCCACGAGCACGGGCACGCCGGCGGTCTCGGCTTCGGCGGCGAAGGCCTGGGCATCCTCGAGATTGTTGGAAATCGGCTTTTCGACCAGCGGCACGATGTTGCGCTTGATGGCCTCGCGGGCAACGCCCAGGTGCAGGTCGTTGGGGGTGGCGATGATGACGGCCTCGGGCTTGACCTCGTCCATCATCTGGGCGGGATCGGTATAAAACGGCACGCCGGCAGCCTCGGCCGTGGCGCGGGCGCCCTCAAAGGCGTCGGCGATGGCGACGAGCTCGGCCTCGGGCTCCTCGGTGACAAAGCGGATGTGGTTGCGGCCCATGGCGCCGGCGCCGATGACGGCAATGCGGACGGGGTTGAGCTCAGACATTTCGACTCCTTAATGCTGGTGGCTGGTGGAATGTGACAAAGGGACAGTCCCTTTGTCACATCGGTAAAACTAGGCGGACTTCTTCTTGCTGTCGGAGACCATCATGTAGAGGGTGAGCACGACGGCGATGGCGGCGATCACGATGGCGCCGTAGAAGGACTGCTGGTAGGCGGCGCTGCCGGCCTCGGCGTGATACAGCACGGCAGTGATGGGCTGGCTGATCCAGGTAGAGGCGGCGTAGCCCAAAAACATGATGCCGTAGTTGACACCGATGTTGCTGGTGCCAAAGGCGCCACCGGTGAGCGGCGGGTAGATGACGAGCAGGGCGCCAAAGCTAAAGCCGAGCAGGGCGAGCGCCACAAAGAACATGCTCTGCGTAAAGCTCATCGACATGATGACGAGCGCGACGATGGTCACGACAAGGCTGATGAGCAGCGACTTGTAGGCACCGATCTTGTCGATGATCTGGCCAAAGGAAAGGCGACCGACCAGGTTGGCGCAGGTGTTGACGGAGACGACCACGCCGCCGAGGGCGACGGCTGCGGCACTCGTGGGGTCGGCGAAGAGCTGGACGGCGGCGATGGAGGCAACCTTGCCCACAAGCAGGGTGCCCGCGGTGGCGGCGAAGGCGAAGGTGGCGATGAGGACCCAGAAGCGCGGGGTTTTGACCATCTCGCCTGGGGTGAGGTCGCCGAAGGTACCGGCGTGCGCGCCGCCCTTGGGGGCCTCGAAGCCCTCGGGCAGCCAACCGGCCTCGGGGGCCTTCAGGAACAGGGCGGAGGCGGCGATCGTCACAAAGAAGATGACGCCGAGTGCCTTGAGGGCGCCAAAGATGCCCAGACTCGGGATGAGCAGCGAGGCGAGCACCGGGGACAGCACAGCGGGGCCGGCGGTCGAAGCGGCCAGGGTGATGCCGGAGGCGAGGCCCTTTTTGTCGATGAACCACTTTTGGCCGGTGGTGAGCGCGGGGTTGTAGCCCAGGCCGTTGCCGATGGCGGCGACGAGCGAGAACCACAGGTAGAACTGCCACGGCTCGGTGACGGTGCCGGACATGAACCAGCCCACGCCGTAGCACACGGCGGCAGCGATCACGACGTTGCGCGGGCCGATCTTATCGGAGATGCGGCCGGCGAAGATGCCCGTCACGGCCATGATGGTCTGGAAGACCGGGAAAGCCCAGGTAAGTGCGCTGGACCACTCGGGGTAGACGGCGAGCAGGTTCTTGGACACGACGGAGTACAGCGCGATGGAGCTGATGAAGAACATGGTGACGCACGCGGCGGAAAGCACGACGGCGCGACCCTTGTTGGAGTTGGTGGAAGCCATGGGACTCTTTCTAATCGATACGGGGGAGGAGCGGGCGTGTCCGCGGTGCCTCCCTGTCAGGTTGGTTTACTGGTCAGTCGGCTTTGCGACGCCGGACTCGTCGGACCAAAGCTCGACACCCTTGTTCTTGAGGTAGTTGTCGGCGTATGCGCGACGGCCACCGGGCTTGGCGGTGAGGTCGCCCATCATGTTGGAGAAGCCGCCATCGACCTTGATGGCGTCGCCGGTGGTAAAGTCCGAGCGCTTGGACGCCAGGAACATCACGGCGTTGGCGATATCGCTGACCTCGCCGATGCGGCGCGTGGCGATCAGGCGGCTGCGGCTCTTTTCGACCTCGGGGTCGGCGTAAAAGCTCGCCGACATGGGGGTCTTGACAAAGCAGGGCTCGACGCAGTTGGAGCGCACGCCGTAGGGGCCCCACTCGGCGGCAAGCATCTTGGACATCATGTTGACGCCCGCCTTGGTGGAGCTGTACACGCCCGAGAACGTCTCGGGGGAGTGGCTGGCGACGGTCGAGATGTGCACCAGGCGGCCCTGCCCGGCCTTGATCATCTCGCGACCAAAGCGCTGCGAGGTGATGAAGTAACCGGTGAGGTTGACGTTGAGCACCTGCTCCCAGTCGCTCAGCGGCAGGTCCTCCATGGCGGCGAAGCGCAGGATGCCGGCGGTGTTGACGAGGACATCGACGCGGCCGAAGTCGGCAATGGTGGCGTCGACGGCGGCCTGGACCTCGGCCTCGTCGGTGGCGTTCATCTTGTAGCCCTCGGCGTGGATACCAAACTCGGCGGCGAGGTCGGCAGCTGCGGCCTTGACCTTCTCCTCGTCCAGGTCGAGCAGGACGACGTTGGCGCCGTTGCGGGCGAACTCGCGGCAAATCTCGACGCCCATACCGCCGAGCGCGCCGGTTACGGCGCAGACATCGCCCTCGAGCTTAAGCCAATTGCTCATAGGAACTTCCCTTCTTGTGCCTCCTGGTGGGTCGCTCCCATTAATCGACCCACGTGGTTTTCGCTGGTTATCGTATGCTTTGCATTTGCGCAGGTGAATTGCATATTTGTTAGAATGGCGTTAACCGTAGGTTTACACTGTGCATTGAGGTTTGTTCTCAATTGAGCTCGTGACCTGCGAAAACGACCCCCTGCGGTGCTGTGGGCCCGCGCTTGCGAAAACGGGAGATTGACGTGTACGATCGACGACTCGAGGCCATAGCGGCCGCCGCTGAGCTGGGAAGCTTCTCGCGCGCCGCGGCAAAACTGCGCGTGTCGACCCCGGCACTCGTCAAACAGGTGTCAAGATTCGAGGCCGAGTTTGGCATCACGCTGTTCGAGCGCTCGCATTCGGGCGTCAAGGTGACGCCGGCGGGGGCGCTTCTGGTGGACGACGCGCGCTCGATTATGCGCCAGTCCGAGGATGCCCTGCGTCGCGCCCGACGCGCGGCGGGCGATGGCGGCGCCGTGCGCCTGGGCGTGTCGATGATGTGCCCGGGGCGTCAGACGCTGTCGATGTGGACGGGCGTACACGAGCTGGAACCATCGCTGCGCTTCGAGATCGTGCCGGTGAACGACCTCTATGACGAGCGTGAATCCGTCATGCGCAGCTTGGGGCGCGAGGTGGATGTAGTGCAGTCGAGTTTTTCGACCCCGCGCTGGGGTGACGCCTGCCAAAAGCTCCGCATCGTTACCGTGCCGTTTTATATCGACGTGCCGCGCACAAGCCGGCTTGCGCGCAAGACGCGCATCACGGTTGCCGACTTGGAGGGCATGCGCCTGCGCGTGCTTCGTCACGGCAACGACGCCATGGACAGCCTGCGCATCGACCTGTTGGCCGACGGCGGCGTGGACGTGATCGACGTGGACAGCTTTGACTTTGCGCTCTTTAACGAAGCGGAGGAAAAGGGCGATGCGGTGCTCACCTGCGGAGCGTGGTCGGGCGTGCACCCGGCCTTTGTGGGCGTACCGTTCCTATGTGGCCGCGAGGTGCCGGTCTATTTGCACTACCCGCTTGAGCCCACCCTCCAAGTCCAAAAATTCGTCAACGCCATGGCCCAACTCCTCAAGTAGCTTACACAAAACGAGGCCCTGGCCAAACGGCCAGGGCCTCACTAACTTTTATTCCGTTTTAAATGACGGGCTAATCGCGTACAGGAGGGTGCCCCGGGGGCGGCGGGGTATTTCCTCCGCGCGCAGTTTCGCAGCGCAGCGAGAATGTTTGAGCACGGAGGAATTACCCCGCCGCCCCCGGGGCACCCTCCGTGGAACAAACCTGCCTACTCCAGCTCAAACGCTCCCGTGTACAGCTGGTAGTAATACCCGCGCTTGGCGATCAGCTCGTCGTGGTTGCCGCGCTCGATGATACGGCCGTGGTCCAGACAGATGATCGCGTCGGAGTTACGCACGGTGGACAGGCGGTGTGCGATGACAAACGTCGTGCGGCCCTCCATGAGCTTATCCATGCCCGCCTGCACGATGGCCTCGGTGCGGGTGTCGATGGAGCTCGTGGCCTCGTCTAGAATCATCGCCGGCGGATCGGCGACGGCGGCGCGGGCGATCGAAATTAGCTGACGCTGGCCCTGCGACAGCTGTGCGCCGTTGCCGGTGAGCATGGTGTCGTAGCCGTCGGGCAGGCGGGTGATAAAGTCGTCTGCGCCCGCGAGCTTGGCCGCTGCGATGCACTCCTCGTCGGTGGCGTCCAGGTTGCCGTAGCGGATGTTGTCCATCACGGTGCCGGTGAACAGGTTCACGTCCTGCAGCACGACGCCCAGCGAGCGGCGCAGATCGGCCTTGCGGATCTTATTGACGTTGATGCCGTCGTAGCGAATCTTGCCGTCGGCGATGTCATAGAAGCGGTTGATGAGGTTGGTGATGGTCGTCTTACCGGCACCGGTGGCGCCGACAAACGCGACCTTCTGACCCGGCTTGGCAAACACGGACACGCCGTGCAGGACCTCGTGGTCGGGGGTGTAGCCAAAGTCGACGTTGTCCATGACCAAGTCGCCGCGCAGCGGGACGTACTCGATCTCGCCGGTTGCGCGGTGCGGATGTTTCCACGCCCACATGCCGGTGTGGTGGTCAGCCTCCTCGAACTCCCAAGTCTCGGGGTTCACCTGTGCGTTGACGAGCGTCACGTAGCCTTCGTCGGCCTCGGGCTTCTCGTCGATGAGCTCAAAGATGCGGTCGGCGCCGGCGAGGCCCATGACCACGGCGTTGATCTGCTGCGAGATCTGGCCGATCTGTCCGCAGAACTGCTTGGTCATGTTGAGGAACGGCACCACGACGGCGATGGACAGCGCCATGCCCGAGATGCTCAGGTTGGGCACGCCCAGCGCCAGGAAAATGCCGCCCGCCAGTGCGACCAGCACGTAGAGCAGGTTGCCCAGGTTCATAAGGATGGGCATGAGGATGTTGGCGTACATGTTGGCCTTCTGGGAGACCTCGAAGAGCTTTTCGTTGCGCTCGTCAAAATCGGCCTCGGCGGCAGACTCGTGGCAGAACGCCTTGACGACCTTCTGACCGTTCATGACTTCCTCGATATGGCCCTCGACCACGCCGAGCTCGGTCTGCTGCGCAATGAAGAAGCGCGCGGAGTTGGAGCCGAGCAGCTTGGTCATAAAGGTCATAAAGGCGACGCCGGCGATGATGACCAGGCACATCCACACGCTGTAGTACAGCATGATAAAGAACACCGTGACGATGATGATGATCGTCATGAGCAGGTTGGGCAGCGACTGGCTGATCATCTGACGCAGCGTGTCGATGTCGTTGGTGTAGTGGCTCATGATATCGCCGCGCTGGTGCGTGTCGAAGTAGCGGATCGGCAGGTCCTGCATACGGTTGAACATCATCTCGCGCAGCTTCTCCAGCGAGCCCTGCGTGACGATAGCCATGGCGCGGTTCCAGAAGAGCGAGGACAGGACACCGACGCCGTAGATGCAGGCGAGGGTGGTCACGAGCTGCAGAATCTTGGGCTGTGCGGCTTCCCAATCGCCCGACTGCCACGATTCGCTAATAATCTGCAGGGCGCTCTGCAGGAAGGTCGCGCCGATGGAGTTGATGATGGCGCAGAGCACCACGCCGGCGACGACAAGGGGCAAAAGCACGGGATAGAAGCCAAAGAGCGTCTTGATGAGGCGCGACATGGTGCCGCCCTTACGGTTGAGCGCGCGCTCGGCGGTCGTTGCCTTACTCATGTGCCTCGCCTCCTTCCTGGGTCTGAGCTTGCGTTGCGGATGCCTCGGTGTCGGCCTCGACGGCCCCTTCGCCCTCGGCAGACATCTTGTTTTGCGAGGTAAAGGTCTCTCGGTAGATCTCACTCGTCTTGAGCAGCTCTTCGTGGTTGCCGATCTGCGCGATACGGCCGCCCTCCATGACGATGATGCGGTCTGCGTCCTGCACGGAGCTGATGCGCTGGGCGATGATGATCTTGGTCGTGTTGGGCAGATAGCTTGCCAGCCCTGCGCGGATCTTAGCGTCGGTCTTGGTGTCGACGGCGCTGGTGGAGTCGTCCAGGATCAAGATCTTGGGGCGACGCAGCAGGGCGCGTGCAATGCACAGGCGCTGCTTCTGACCGCCCGAAACATTAGAGCCGCCCTGTTCGATCCAGGTGTCGTAGCCCTTGGGGAAGCCGTCGACAAACTCATCGGCGCAGGCCAGATGTGCCGCCTCGCGGACTTCCTCGTCGGTGGCGTTCGGGTCGCCCCAGCGCAGATTCTCGGCGATGGTGCCGCTAAACAGCACGTTTTTCTGCAGCACCATGGCGACCTGGTGGCGCAGTGCGTCCAGGTCGTAGTCGCGCACGTCCACGCCGCCCACGCGCACAGCGCCTTCGGTGGTGTCGTACAGGCGGGCGATGAGGTTAACGAGCGTGGACTTGGCCGAGCCGGTGCCGCCGATGATGCCGATGGTCTCGCCGCTCGTAATGTGCAGGTCGATATTGTCGAGCGCCTGGCGCTTCGCATGCTTGGAATACTTAAAGCTCACGTGGTCAAAGTCGATGGAACCGTCGGCAACCTCGAGCACGGGCTCGGCGGGATCGGCGATCGTGGGCTCGGCGGCCAGCACCTCGGCAATGCGGTGTGCCGATTCGTCGGCCATGGTCACCATGACAAAGATCATCGACAGCTGCATCAGGCTCATGAGAATCTGGAAACCATAGGTAAAGGTCGAGGAGAGCTGGCCCACGTCGAACAGCGTGCCCTGGCTCGTGATGATGAGCTTGGAGCCCAGGTAGATGATGACGACAAACGCGCCGTTGACGCAGATGTTCATCATGGGGTTGTTAAAGGCGAGCAGCTTCTCGGCGCGGGTGAAGTCCATCTGGACGTCGCGCGCGGCGGTCGCGAACTTCTCCTTCTCAAAGTCTTCGCGCACATAGCTCTTGACCACGCGCATGCCGGTGACGTTTTCCTCGACGGACTCGTTAAGGGCATCGTACTTGTGGAACACGCGCGAGAAGATGGGGCGCACCTTAAAGATGATAAAGAACAGTCCAAAGCCCAGCAGCGGAATGATGACCAGGTAGACCATGGCGACGCTGCCGCCCATGATAAACGCCATGGTAAAGGCGAAGATCAATACCAGCGGCGCGCGCACGGCGATACGGATGATCATCATAAAGGCCTGCTGCACGTTGTTGATATCGGTGGTCAGGCGCGTGACGAGCGAGGAGCTCGAGAACTCATCGATGTTGGCAAAGCTGAACGTCTGGATCTTGTAGAACAGGTCGTGACGCAGGTTCTTGGCGAACCCGCAGCTCGCATGGCTGCAGGTGACGCCGGCAGCGGCACCAAAAGCAAGCGACGTCAGCGCGATGAGCACCAAAAAGCCTGCGGTGGGAAGCATCTCGGCTACGGTGGCGCCGTCTTTGATAGCGTCGATCAGGTTGGCAGTGATAAATGGAATCAGCATCTCGCAGAGCACCTCGCCAAGCACAAGCAACGGCGTAGCAACGGTGACTTTCATATAGTCGCGGATGCTTCCCATGAGGGTTTTAATCATCCAGTTCCTCCCAGGTTACGCGGATTTTATCGAGCATTTCGGCGAGGTCCTCGCGCTCGTCGTGGGTGAGCGCGCTAAAGGCCCGTTCTCTAAAGCGGATGCGGGCTGCCTGGTCGATGCGGGCGTTTTCCCGGCCGGTTTCGGTCAGGCGAATGGTGAGTTGCCGTCGATCCTTGGGGTTACGGCTGCGCTCGATGAGGCCGTTGAGCTCGAGCTTGGACAGGATCTCGGAAAGCGATCCCGGCTTGAGGTCAAAGTGCATGCCGAGCTCCTGCTGCGACATCTCGCCGCCGGGCTGCTTGGCCAGCAGGCAGATGATGGGCGCCTTGCCGGACACGCCTCCGCCATGAAAATGCATGTAATGGCCGCAAAAGCCCAGATTATTGAGGATGCGCTTGGCAAGCTTGTCTTCGGCGCTGACCGCTTCGGGTACATCCGCAGGCTGTGACGGGTCGCCGCCGGGCTCATGCGAACAAAGGTTAAGAGGTTTATCGCACATGAATTAGTGTTGCTCCTTTCTTTAGTTAGGTAGTGGAATTGTTTTGTGCCTAACCAATCTAGGAGCATGAGAAATGAATGTCAAGGTACCAAACTTATAGTTACGGCGTTTTGCCAAACGCCGTAACCGCTCGACGCTGCAAACGCTCCTAAGCGGCAATCTGGCGTTCAATCGTCGGGCATGGCCACAAGGCCTATGCCCTCCTCTTTCACGCCACCTTGCTCGCTTAGGAGCGTTTTCGCTGTCCGTCCTCAACATGTGATTCCGCCACGGTCCGCTTCGGTGCATGTGATCCCTTGGGGACGGAGGAAAAGGGATCATTTTCCGAAACCTTTCCGCAACAATTTGCCCTTCGTACCGCTCGCCTCCGCTCACAACGTCCCCTGCGCTACACTTAGTCGCACTGTGGTGCTGCCGCGCCGCACCCGAAACAAGGGAGACCCTCATGAAGAACACTCAGCTGCTGCTGATCAACGATATGTGCGGCTACGGCAAAGTCGCGCTTTCCGCCATGCTGCCGGTGCTGTCGCACATGGGTTACCGTATCCACAATCTGCCGACGGCACTTGTGTCCGATACGCTCAACTATCCCAAGTTCTACATCCACGACACCACGGAGTACGTGCGTCAGAGTCTTGCCATCTGGGAAGAGCTCGGCTTTGAGTTCGACGCCATCTCGACCGGCTTTATCGTGACTGAGGAAGAGACGCGCATCATCTCGGACTTTTGCCACCGCCGCGCGCAAAAGGGTACCAAGGTGTTCGTCGACCCCATCATGGGCGACAACGGCAAGCTCTACGCCGGCGTGCCCGAGTCCACGATTGGCCTTATGCGGCACCTGCTGGAGTGCGCAGACTACGCGGTGCCCAACTACACCGAGGCCTGTCTGCTCACCGATACGCCTATTGCAGAACAGATCACGCCCGATGAGGCCCGCGCCCTTGTGGACGCCGTGCGCGAGCTGGGTGCCAAGTCGGTGGTCATTACGAGCGCCGTGGTCAATGGCACGAACGCGGTTATCGGTTACGACCATGTGGCGGGGGAGTACTTCACGATCCCCTTCGAGCTGATCCCGGTGTACTTCCCGGGTACGGGCGATACGTTCTCGGCCGTGCTTATGGGTCGCGTGATGAGCGGTTGGACGCTTCAGCGCGCCACGGCCGATGCCATGCGCGTGGTGGCCGAGCTTATCGAGCGCAATGCTGCGCAGGAGGATAAGTCTGCCGGCCTGCCCATCGAGGCCTGCCTGGATGTGATTGACCATGAGTAATGCTGGCGAGGGCGGCGTCAAGCCTGCGGGCGAGAACAAGCCGCTCGGCGCTCCGCGTGGCAAGCGGCCGCGTATCCGCGTGAGCTGCGTGGACCAGCTGGGGACGTGCCGCTGCCACCACGGTCATAAGCCGGGCGACGTCTTTGACTTTGACCGAGACCGCGGCAAGATGTGCGCCATGGCCTGCCATGTGGGCTTTCCCTATATCGATATCCTGCGCTATGGCGGAACCGTGCCTGGCAACGAGCCTGGTACGGCAAAGTTCTGCTGCCCCGAGGTCGATACGCTGAATGTCTGGCTTGCCGAGATCGTCGACGAATAGCCGGATGCGACAAAGGGGCGGGCCCTTTGCCGCATCCGCCGATGGTGCCCCTTCTTTTTTGCCTATAATCCTAAATCTCTGCATTTCATCCGATATTAGGTTCTAAAAACTCTGCATTTCATCGATAATCAAGCATATAAACCTTGCATTTCATTTGATGACACTGAGGGGAGAGCCTATGCTGCGTAGGAAAATAGCGGCAGAGCTGGAGCGTTGGCTGAAGTCTGCCGAGCAAAAGGCCTTATTCATTACGGGTTCTCGCCAGATCGGCAAAAGTTATTCGATTCGCGCATTTGGCAAAGCCAGCCATGCAACCTACATCGAGCTCAACCTCATGGAAAATCGCCAGGCAAAAGATGCTCTTCTCGAGGCACGAGATGCTGATGATTTCATCAGCAGGGTGACGCTTCTCTCGGGAAAGCCGATAGCACCGGGCAAAACGCTCGTGTTTATCGATGAGGTCCAAGAGGCCCCCGACATCATGACGATGGCAAAGTTCCTTGTTGAGGACGGGAGGTGCCGCTGGGCGTTTTCGGGGTCAATGCTCGGGACCCAGTTCAAGGGCGTTAGGTCCTATCCCGTGGGATATGTTCACGAGCTTAGGATGTTCCCGCTCGATTTTGAGGAGTTTTGCTGGGCGATCGGGGTGAGCGAGGGAGCTCGCCAAACGATACGCGACGCGTGTATCAGCGAGAAGCCCATTCCTGATTACATTCATGACGCGATGATGGCAAACTTCAGGACCTATACCGTTGTCGGCGGAATGCCGGAGGTCGTGCAGCGCTTTCTTGACACGCGGGGCGACCTTGCCTCTGTTCGTCAGCTACAGTCAGAGCTCAACGAACAGTACCGGCGGGATATCTCCAAGTATGCAAGCGGGCGAGCCCTTCAGGTGCAGAGCATTTACGATCAGCTCCCTATTATGCTCGAGGGCGAAAACAAACGCTTCGTGCTCAATTCCATTGACCCCAAGGCGCATTACGACAAGTACCAGCGAGATTTTGTCTGGCTCGTCGATGCCGGCGTTGCTCTCAAGGCCGATATCGTAACCGAGCCAAAATCGCCCCTGCTCAAGACGGCACGGCCATCGCAGTTCAAGCTATACCAATCGGATACGGGCATGTTGATGGCGCGCTACCCCGTTGGCGTCGCCCAGGCGGCGTATCTTGATAGCAAGGAACCCAATCTGGGCGGTATTTACGAAAACGTGGTGGCCCAGCAGCTGACTGCCCAAAATCGCCAGCTTTACTACTATCAGACAAAGAAGCGCGGCGAAGTGGACTTTGTGGTCGACGGACCGGATGGAACGGCTGTTCCGATCGAGGTTAAATCAGGTTCCTATTACCACGCGCACGCCGCGCTCGGTCATGTGCTTGATACGGCCGAATATGGCATAAGGCTCGGGATTGTTTTCTCGAGAGGCAACGTTGAACGCAGCGGAGCTGTTCTTTATTTGCCGCTATATGCGACCTGGGCCCTTTCGGATGTTTTGGGTGACTCCTGTGCCGAGGGGATAAAGCTGGAGGTCAAGCCGGTCTAGGGACAGTCCCCGATGCGACAAAGGGATAGTGCCTTTGTCGCATCCGCTATCCGAGATAATGAGCGTGGATTTTCTCCCGTCTAGAGCACACTTGAATGCTCAAAGTGGGAGAAAATCCACGCTCGATCTGTATGCCGATGACGCGGCTCACGAGGTGAACCTACAGCTGCTCGAGCATAGCGGTGCAGCCGGCGAGCACGTCGCGGTAGGTGGTATCGAAATTGCCGGTATACCAGGGATCGGCCACGTCGCCGGGGCGATCGGTCCAGTCGAGTAGACGCGAGATTTTGCCATCGGGGTCCTTACCAAAGATGCGGTGCAGGCCGCGGGCGTTCTCGGCATCCATATAGACAATGTGATCCCAGTCGCCATACTCCGCGCGACGCACCTGACGTGCGCGATGTGCGACGACGGGAATTCCGACCTCGCGTAGCTTGGCAACGGTACCGTGGTGCGGCGGGTTGCCAATCTCCTCGGTCGAGGTCGCAGCGGAATCGATGACAAACTCCGCCTCGCGCCCGGCGCGGCGCACGAGCTCGGTAAACACCGACTCAGCCATCGTCGAGCGACAGATGTTGCCGTGGCAGATAAACAGTACGCGTTGCATATACGGTTTCCTTTCGATCGTCATCATCGAGCTCGAGTATCGCATCTACGCCTACGCCTACGCCCTCGCCCGCTTGCGCTCCCAGCGAGCCAACTTAATCGTCACCAGCGTAAGCGCCCAGGCGACAAGCGAGAACGCGGCGCCCACGGCGCCCACGTACGCAATGCCAACGTTGTTTACCACGGCGCCGCCCACTGCGGTACCAAACGAGATGCCGACGTTAAACGCCATGGGCTCAACCGAACTTGCGAGTACCATCGACTTGGGATGGCGGCTGCGTGCCACGTCCATAAAGTGTGTGATGCACGAGACTGAGAATAGGTACATGAGCAGCGCCAAGCTAAAGACAAAGACCAGCGCGAGCGGCATGGTGCCGCCCACGGCAAACAGCCCGAGCAACGCCGCAGCCTGCAGCACAAACGTCACAAGCAGCGCCTTCATGCCAAAACGTGCGTCGATCCATCCGCCCAGGATGTTCGAGATCAGGCAGAACGCGCCGTAGGCCATAAGCGCGGTGCTCGCCTGAACAGTGCCCATACCCAGCACCTGCTCAAGATAAGGCGTAACGTAGCCGTAGAATACATAGACCGAGCCCACGCCAAACAAAAAGATAAGCATGCCGGTGATGATGCTCGGTTCGCGTAGCAGACCCGCCTGCTCGCGGAAGGTAGCGGGTTCGTCGGTCTGTCCGGCGCGCGGCATAAACGCCACGAGCGCTCCGCAGATCAGAACGGCAAAGGTCAGCGTGCCGTACATGGCCACGTGCCAGTCGAGCGTGTCGGCCACGAACTTGCCAATCGAAGTGACAAAGACCATTGCCACGGAAAACGCACCATATACCACCGAGATGGCAAGCGAAGTTTGCTGCGGGGACAGCAGCTCGGGGATGTACGTCACGCCCACGGCGAGCAGTGCGCCCGAGACAGAGCCCAGGACAATGCGCGAGATAAACAGTACCTGGAAGTTGGGCGCCAACGCCATGACCAGGTTGCCGAGCACAAAGACAATGCTGTAGCACACGAGCAGCTGGTAGCGGCGGAACCGCCCCGTGCTGAGCGCGAGCACCGGCGTGGCGATAGCGTAGACCAGCGCGAACACGCTGATGAGCTGACCCGCGGTGGCAAGCGATATGCCGAGTTCCGTTGCCAAGTCGCTTTCGATACCGATGACCACGAACTCGGAGCAGCCGAGCGAGAATCCCAACAGCACGAGCAGCGCCAGGCAGAGCTTGGTGCGCGCGGGGGAGAGCGCGGCGGCGGTTGACTTACTTTTAGGCGTGGTTGCGGCGGTCAAGGTTGTCACTCCAATGTCGCATGAATAAGCGGGATTCAATCCCTGCAACTCTAACAGAATGTGTCAGGTGCCTGCCCCCTTTGTCGCAGGCTGCGCTTGCCTGTATAGTCGCAATACAGGCGAAGATGGTCTCAGGTACATCGCGGGCGACAGGAGATCCCATGGGTATGCACACGACAAAGGTTGCAGTGGGCGAGGGCAAGTTTGCGCTCGAGGCCCAGCTGACGGTGACGCCGCGAGGCATGGCGGTGTACGCCTGCTCGCCGGAGTTCGCGCACCTGGGCGCTACGGCGCAGGCCATTCCGCGCCCCGAGCCCGGCCGTACGGCGACGGTGAGCATCCTGGCCGTTCCGTGCCATCGAGATGAGATCCCGGCGCACGATATCGCGGCGGCGCTGGCCACGCGCTTTGATGTGCCGGTCGTTGCAAGCACGGGTTTTCATGTTGAGCAGGCGAGCGGGGACGACCTGCAGCATGTGCTCGATACCACCAAGGAGCTCATCGCCGCGCTCGAGGCCGCCGCGGCCCGCATTCTACGCGCCGGCTGGGACGAGGGCGGTGCGGGCGCCGAGGTCGTGGCGGTCGATACCGCGACCGGCGAGGCGCTTGGCCCCGTCGACCGCATCGAGGCCCATACCGGCGAGGGAATCCTGCATCAGGCATTTCTGACGCTTCTGGTCGAGGGCCAGGGCGAAGACGCGCGCCTGCTGCTCTGTCGTCGCAGCCCGCTCAAACGCCTGTGGGGCGGGGTGCTGGCCGATGGCTGTGCCGGCCATCCGCTCCCCGGGGAAGACGTCGCGGCCGCCACGGCACGTCGCATCAACGAAGAGCTTGGCATCACGCGCGAGCCCGATCAGCTCAAGCACCTCGGACACGTGGTGTACCGCGAGGACCACGGCGACGGCCGCTGCGAGTGCGAATGGTGCGAGGTCTACCTTGCCCATGTTGAGCCGGGCGAGCTGCATATCAACCAAGAGGAAATCTCGGAGGTGCGTGGCGTGACCCCGTCCGAGCTCGACGGCTATCTGCAGGGTTACCCCGAGCAGCTGGCCCCCTGGCTCCGCGAGGCACTCAGCGACCCATCCATCCGTACGGCCCTCGCTATGTAACAAAGGTACAGTCCCTTTGCCATATCCAAACCGTCACAACATTCGATGAAAATCTCGAAATCGAGGAAAAGCGTCGAATGTTGTGATGGTTTTTGTCCAGGGGATCGCTTCTCATCCAAAAAATCCCGCTTGACTGTATTGCAACAACACAGCGCAACGTAAGGGGC
This sequence comes from Collinsella sp. OM06-18AC, assembly GCF_003438785.1. NCBI lineage: Bacteria > Bacillati > Actinomycetota > Coriobacteriia > Coriobacteriales > Coriobacteriaceae > Collinsella > Collinsella sp. OM06-18AC. The sequence continues at coordinate 34,593 of NZ_QSTX01000009.1, read as the reverse complement.
GTCCGATAACGGGCGCCCCTTTTTAAGCGGCAACGTGGCTGCGAATCCGGAGCGCCCCCAACAAGAAAGGTGGGGAGATGGAAGCGGAAAAGAAGGCGTTTAAGATCACCAAGCGCGAAATTGGCTTTGTGCTGGGTATCGTTGTCTTTTTGCTGGTGAAGTTTCTTCCTTTGGCGGAGCTGAGCTCGACGGTCGAGCTCACGGTCGGTGGCCAGACCTGTCTGGCACTGACGCTCGCCACGGTGGTGTTCTGGGCATGTGGCGTGGCGCAGCCGGGCTTTGTGGGCCTGCTCTACTGCGCGCTGCTCGTTCTGTTCAAGGTGTGCGTGGACGACACGGGCGCCGCGAGCATCTCGGCGACGGTTGCCTCTACGTTTAGCTCGTGGACCAAGGCCACCATGTGGCTGGTCATCGGCGCCTATCTCATTGCCAGCGCGGTCAAGGAGTCGGGCCTGGGCGAGCGCATCGCCTATGCGTTCATGCTCAAGTTCGTGCGCGACGCCAAGTCGCTCATCATCTCGATCTTCGCGCTCACCTTTGTACTGTCGCTGCTGATCCCGCATCCGTTCCCCCGCGCTTTCCTCATTCTCGCCGTCGTCTCGGTCATCGCCGAGTCCGCCGGCTACGGTGACGACGACCGCGGCAAGCTCGGCTTCCTCGTGTTTGCCGCTGCCGCTCCGGGTTCCATGTTCTTTCTGACGGGCGATTCCACGCTCAACCCGCTCGTTGCGCAGTACAGCGCCGAGGCCGGCGGCATGAGCCCGTCGTTCGTTGACTGGTTCTTGTACATGAGCGTGCCTATGCTGGTCGCGCTGCTGTGCACCCTGTTCCTGGGCCTCTTCCTCTTTAAGCCCAGCAAGGAACTCGTCTACGATCGCGAGCAGATCGTGGCCAAGCAGGCTGCGCTCGGCAAGCTCTCCGTCAAGGAGATCCGCACCATCGTGTGGCTTGTCATCGCCATCGCGCTGTGGCTCACCGTCTCGGGCGACTATATCGGCTGGGTCACCCTGGCCATTGGCGTCGCGCTCGCCATGCCCATCATCGGCGAGGTCCTCACGCCCGCCAGCTGGAACGCCGTCGACATCAAGTCCCTCATGTTCCTGACGGCCGCCATGGCCGTGGGCTCCGTGGGCGGTGCCACCGGCATGAACGCCTGGATCGCCGACGTTGTGCTTCCCAGCTCCGTGCCCGAGAACATCTTCCTGTTCGCCCTGCTTGTCGCCGCGCTCTCCATGATCATCCACATGTTCATGGGCTCGGTCATGGCCGTGCTCGGCGTGTGCGTGCCGGCGTTCATCAGCTTCGCGGCCGGCTCCAGCGTGAGCCCGCTCGCCGTGGCGCTCATCGTCTTCACGTCCATCAACATCCACTACATCCTGCCGTTCCATAACCTGCCGATCCTTATCGGCGAGGGCAAGGATGCCGGCGGCTACACCTCCAAAGAGGCCATGCGCATGGGCATTCCCCTCACTGCGGTCGTCTTTATCGTCGTGTTGGTCGAGGCTGCCTGGTTCCACCTCTTTGGCCTGATGTAAGCAGTCGAGTGCTTGGGCTGTAAACAGCCGAGTGCTTGAACCGCGAGTTGCCAAGCGCTCCATCTATAAGCGCTGCGGCCCCACTACGTTACCCAGCCCGGCGGCACTCCCGTCGCCGGGCACTCTCCCGAAAGGAGCACGCTATGTCCACTACCGATGCTTCCCAGATCCACGACCTGCGCTCCGCACTCGACTTTTTGCGCGAGATGCCGGGCCAGCTGCTCGAGACCGACACCCAGGTCGATCCGGACGCCGAGGTCTCGGGCGTCTATCGCCACGTCGGTGCCGGCGGCACCGTTATGCGTCCGACCAAAGAGGGCCCGGCGATGGTCTTCAACAACGTCAAGGGCTTTGACGATGCCAAGGTCTGCATCGGCATGCTTGCCAGCCGCAAGCGCGTTGCCGCCCTGCTCGACCTGGACGAGGAGCACCTGGGCCTCGAGATCGGCAAGCGCTTCGAGAACCTGATCGCGCCTGAGCAGATCGCCAAGGGTGCGCACGTCGACTGCCAGGAGGTCGTGTACAAGGCGACCGACGAGGGCTTTGACCTGCGCAAGATCGTCCCCGCTCCTACCAACACGCCTGTCGACGGCGGCCCCTACATCACCATGGGCCTCGCCTACGGCACGAGCCCCGACGGCTCCCAGTCCGATGTGACCATCCACCGCTTCTCCTGCGTCGACAAGGACAAGCTCGCCATGTGGATCACTCCGGGCAGCCGTCACCTGGGCGCGTTCTTTGACGAGTACTGCCAGCGCGGCGAGGACATGCCCATTTCCATCTCCATCGGCCTGGACCCCGCCGTGTACATGTGCTGCGGCTTCGAGGCTCCCACCACGCCGCTCGGCTTCAACGAGCTGCAGATCGCCGGCGCCCTGCGCGGCCATGCCGTCGAGCTTGCCGACTGCGTCACCGTTCCGCAGAAGTGCATTGCCAATGCCGAGTACGTGCTCGAGGGCTACCTCATGCACGACGAGACCATTAACGAGGACGTTAACGGCCACGGCTACGCCATGCCCGAGTTCCCCGGCTACACCGGCGGCGCCAAGGTCTGCCCGGTGATCAAGATCATCGCCGTCACCACGCGCGTCAATCCCATCATGGAGAGCTGCATCGGCCCTTCGCACGAGCACGTTTCCATGGCCGGCATCCCCACCGAGGCCTCCATCTACAAGATGGTCGAGACCGCTATTCCGGGCCGCCTGCTCAACGTTCACGCCGCCCCCTGCGGCGGCGGCAAGTTCGTTGCCATCATGCAGTTCAAGAAGTCGAGCAAAAATGACGAGGGCCGTCAGCGCAACGCCGCCATGCTCGCCTTCTCGGCGTTCTCCGAGCTCAAGCACGTGATCCTGGTTGACGAGGATGTCGACATCTTTGATATGAGCGACGTGATGTGGGCCATGACCACGCGCTTCCAGGCCGACGTGGACCTCATCACCATCCCTGGCTGCCACTGCCACGTGCTCGACCCGTCCAACGACCCCGCGTTCGACCCCACGATCCGCGAGCACGGCATCGCCTGCAAGGCCATCTTCGACTGCACGGTCCCGTTCAACCTTAAGAAGAACTTCATCCGCTCGCAGTTCATGGAGATCGACAAGGACAAATGGGCTGCAGAGCTCGCCTTCTAGTAAGTAGTCCTACCGAGTAACTAAGTAAGGAGTTGTCATGCCTGAGCCTTCTGTCCGTCCCCGTCGCATTGTTGTTGGCGTGTCTGGCGCCAGCGGTGCCGCGCTGGGTCTTGAGTGCCTCAAATGCCTGCGTCAGGCCGGTGCCGAGTCGGCGCTTGTCGTCACGCGTGGGGGAGAGATCACCATCGAGCAGGAACTCGGCATGACACTCGACGAGTTTGCGTGCTATGCCGATGTGGTCTACGACAATAAGAACATCGGCGCCGCTATCGCAAGCGGCACGTATCCGGTCGACGGCATGATTGTGGCGCCCTGCTCCATGAAGACGCTCGCCGGCATTGCGGGCGGCTACAGCGAAAACCTGCTGCTGCGCGCGGCCGACGTACAGATGAAAGAGCAACGCCGCCTGGTGCTCATGGTGCGCGAGACGCCCTTCAGTGCCATTCACGTTGACAACATGGCCCGCCTAGCGCGTGTGCCGGGCGTCATGCTCATGCCGCCCATGCTCACGTTCTACAACGGCCCCGCCACGCTCGACGACGCGGTGCATCACATCGCCGCCAAGGCGCTCGAGGCCGTCGGCGTGTCATGTGCAAACTATAAGCGCTGGTCGTAGGTGCCTTTAGGGTAGGATACGAGTAGTGTTTGAGCCCGCTGCCCCTGTGGGCGGCGGGCTTTGGTGTGTCGGGAGGACCTATGCAGACGGGCATGTATGCGATTAGCGAGATGGCGAGCCTGTTTAACGTTTCGCGCCAAACGCTCATCTACTACGACAAGATCGGCCTGTTTAAGCCCGCCGTGGTTAACGAAAAAGGCTACCGTTTCTATTCGCCCACGCAGATCCCGCTCATGCGTCTGATCTGCATGCTGCGCGACCTAGGGCTCGAACTCGACGAGATTGACCGCCTGACCTCGACGTTCGACATCGGAGAGATGACCGATCACCTGTGCTCGCGGGTGCAGGCGCTCGATGAGCAGATTGCCGGGCTCAAAGCCGAGCGTTCGAGCGTGCAGGAGCGGCTGAGTTTTTATGACGAGGCGGTTTATTGGCGCGAGCGCGAGGGCAAACCGGAACTCAAGCAATTCGAGCGCCGCTACGTGGTCTTTGAGGAGTTTCCGGGCGATATTGAGCGTGGCCGCTCGATGCTTCACCCCACGCTCATGCGGGCCATCCTGCGCATGCGTACGTTGACGGGCACGCGCCCCATGCGCGGCTGGGGTGCCATGCTGCGTCGCGAGGCGCTGCATTCCGACGACCCTATTGCCGGTGCCGGCTCCTTTGCCGTGCTGCCGCGCGGTGCCGAGGAGCTGCTGCCGAGCGACGCTGCCGAGCTGGCAGAGATCGGCATCGAAGTGCTGCCCGAGGGCACATACCTGTGCATGAGCCGCTGGGGCATGCCGTACGAGCCCGAAGGCATCCGCGCCATTGTGGCCTGCATGGACGAGCACGCGCTCCAGCCCGTTGGCAACGCCTTCGACTTTTGCTACCTCGATACCACGAGCTATGACGAGTCCCACCAAGAGGACTTCTGCTGCATCCAAATCCCCGTCGCCCTTCAGATGTGACAAGGGACAGTCCCTTTGTCATATCCACGCCCATTTCTTAGAAACTTGCATATTCTGCAAGTTTCTAAGGTGGCATCTTATAAACTTGCAAATAATGCAAGTTATAAGTTTTCATGTCTGGACGGACGCTAGGGAGACTCTATGAACATCGTTCGCCGAAGCCGCTATCTTGATCGACTCATTGCTTTTCAGGATACCGACCTCATCAAAATCGTGACGGGTATACGCCGTTGCGGCAAATCCACGTTATTGGACATGATGAGGGAGCACCTGGCGCAACAGGGGGTACCAGCCGAGCGTTTGCTGACCTTTAAGATGGAATCTCTAGAGTACGCGGGTATTACGGATTACCTGACGTTTTATCGCATGGTTCGGGAGCGCATCGATGGCATCGATCGTCCCTACCTGTTCTTTGACGAGCTCCAGAATGTCGAAGGTTGGGAAAAGGCGGTCAACTCGCTCCGAGTGGATTTGCCGTGCGATATCTATGTCACGGGCTCTAATGCCTTTTTGCTCTCAAGCGAGCTTGCAACGCTTATCTCGGGCCGGTATATCGAGGTCAAGATGCAGCCGCTCACGTTTGGCGAGTATCTTGATTTTCGCTCGATTGATGCGGTCGTCGCCGAAGGGCTTGGCGAGAGGGTTGAGCTCGTTTCCAAGACGGGCAATCGCCTGAATTCAAACACCGTGCTCGAGCAGTACATAACCTATGGCGGCATGCCGTTTCTGGCTCATGACGAGCCGAGACGCGAACCGTGCCGTGACTACATCCGCAGCCTCTATCAGACGATTGTCGCGCGCGATATCCTATTGCGCGCGACGCGTAGAGGTCGCGGAGCTATCACCAAGCGCGACGTTCTCGAGCGGCTCTGTGCGTATCTGGCAGACAACATTTCCAATCAAACCTCGGTCAACAAAATCGTAGGGACGCTCAACGAATCGGCAGGCGGTAAGACCAACGCATCGACGGTGTCGGCGTATATTGACGCTCTGGAAGAGACGTACCTGTTTACCAAGGTAAAAAGGTATGACGTCAAGGGGCGGGAGCTTCTCAAGACAGGCGGTAAATATTACATAGCCGACACGGGAATCCGCAGCTATCTTGACGGATATAGAGGCAGCGATAGCGGAAGGATGCTCGAGAACGTTATCTACAACCAGCTTGTCTTTGAAGGATACGAAGTGTTTTGCGGCCATCTGCGCGCGGGGGAAATCGACTTTGTCGCAATCGGCGAGGGATCGGACCGTAAATATATCCAGGTTACCGAACGGATCGATGCCGAGGCGACCAGAGAGCGCGAGCTGCGACCGCTCAAACTAAACACGCTGGGAAAAATCCCTGATTCGTACGAGAAGATCCTGATCGTCAGGGATGGTGAGCATCCAACAGACATCGACGGCATCAGAATCGTAGGGGCGGTCGACTTCTTGCTGAGAAACAAGATCGCCCACGGCTAAACGCAAAATGTGACAAAGGGATAGTCCCTTTGTTACATTCCATGCGAGCCGCCGTGCCATCTGGGGGTATAAGGCTGGCAAGTGTTAATTTGCGAGGCTTAAGGGGCGCCCCGTATGGATATCGATAACTTTGAATGGTGGTATAGCGAGGGCGAGGCTCCGGACGAAGAGTGGGACGAGCCCGCTCCGTGTGACGTGTCGAGCGACGAGGACGAGGTCGGCAATGATGCCGGTGTTGAGCCTGAAGCCGCCTCCGATGCCGCCGAGCCCCTGACCTTTGAGCAGGCTTGGGCCCAAGCTGAGGCCGATGAGGCTAAGGCCGATGCCACGGCCACACTCGGTGAGCCGGCGGACATGTCCATCTCGCCGGCCAAGACCCCGCAGCCGCGCCATAACATCGACCCCGGCAGCACGGCATCCTTCAGCATACTCGACGTGCCCGCGCAGGGTGCCCAGGCGCCCGCCCCCACGCATCGCCCCAACCTGGCTCGCGAGGAAGACGCGGCCCGCCGCTCACCACTCGGCCCCATCCTCATCGCCTTCATGGCCGGCGTCATCGCTTGCTCGGCAATTGGAAACGTCTGGAGCCATGTTGAACAACAGCGCAAAGACGCCGCCAAGGTCGAGATGTCCGTCGAGCAATCGCTCAGCCGCACGCGCTCGGTGCATGTGTCGGTCGAGGTTAAGGACGGCGCGACGTGGGATACCGCGCGCGGCGATAGCCAAATGCTCGTCCATATCGTGGGCCGCACGCTCAGGGGACAAGCAATCGACGAGTATCAATACGTCAATTCCGAAGGTGACGGTATCGAGCTCAAGCCCGGCGACTACGAGCTCACGGTTGATGAGCCGCCCGTCGCCACCGACGGCACGCGTTACCGCGCCTCAAAGCGCATGGTTCCGGTGAGTTTTAATTCACGGGCGCCCGATACGGTCGATAGCACGCCGCAGGGCGGGTTTGACCTTTACGCTATTGCTCAATAACTGCGCCTGACGCTCAACCCCGCCGCCAAGAGTGGGACAATAGCCCTCGATACTGTTGTTTATTTTTGGAGGAAGTAGCATGTCCACCGTCACTACCATCAAGCGCGGCGGCCTCACCGCGGCCATCGATTCCATGGGTGCCCAGCTCACGAGTCTTGCCCTCAACGGCAACGAGTATCTGTGGCAGGGCGACCCGGCCTTTTGGGGCAAGCACGCGCCCATTCTGTTCCCCATCGTGGGCTCGCTGCGCAACAACACTGCGACGTCTGCGGCCGGTACCTGCGAGATGCCGCGCCATGGACTCGCTCGCATCGTCGAGCACAAGTTGGTCGAGGTTTCGGAGGATGGCTCCTCGGTAACGTACGAGATCACTGACACGCCCGAGTTGCTCAAGGCGTTCCCGTTCCACTTTAAGCTCAACATGACCTATGCCCTGACCGGCGACGCCACGCTCACGCAGACCTTTGCCGTCACCAACACCGGCGACGTGGCCCTGCCGTTCTCGGTGGGCGGTCATCCTGCATTCAACGTGCCCGCCCCCGGTGCCGAAGACGAGGCGTTCGAGGATTACGAGCTGGCGTTTACCGAGGCTTGGACTAACGAGGCCCCCATCATCACGCCCGACGGTCTTATGACGTTCGAGGGCAGCTACAAGGCTCCCGATAACTCGGACGTGCTGCCCATCACGCACCGCAGCTTCGATAACGATGCCATCATGTTCACCGATGTCCCGGGTTCCACGCTCACGCTGCGCGGCCGCAAGTCGGGCCACGGCGTCAAGATCGACTTTGAGGGCTTTAAGTACATCGGCGTGTGGTCTGCCGCCAACGACGCCCCGTTTGTGGCGCTCGAGCCCTGGACCGGCCACACCACCATGGACACCGAGGACGACGTCTTTGAGCACAAGGTCAACACCATTACCTTGGCACCGGGTGAGACGGACGTTCGCAGCTTTAGCGTTACCCTGCTCTAGAGGTTCCGCCGTTCTAACGAACGACGGACCGGTCGACGCTGCGCCCTTAGGTTCCGCCGTTCTGACGAACGGCGGGCCGGTCGACGCTGCGCGCCACCCAGAGCGACAATTTGCCATTCAAAAGGCAAGGCATGACCAGAAGGTCTATGCCTTGCCTTTTTCATGCTAACTTGTTCGCTCTGGGTGGCGCCCGCTGGCATTGCCAAAACATCGACGCTCCCAATGACTACCGTGTGTCTATTAATTTTTCGAGCTTGTGCTGCGCTGCTGGTCGCTGGCGTATATCCTGTTAAGTCGTCAGCATACGATTCAACAGGGAAGGCAGATTATGCATTCTCCCCATCAACGCGACGCGCATCCACAGCCGGTATGCAGCCGTCGCATCTTTTTGGGTAGCGCTCTCGCTGCGAGCGCTTCTGTCGTCGCCGGCGCACTTGCCGGCTGCCAGCGTCCCTCCACGCTGGAAGTAGTTCAGCCCACGACAGGCGGCGGTCGCGATGACCTGTCCGATTCCGTTATCGGCAAGGATAAGATCCGCATCGGCATGGAGGCGGCCTACGCCCCGTACAACTGGCAGGTTTCCGAGGCCAGCGAGTTCACGATCCCCATCGATAACGTGCAGGGCGCTTATGCCGACGGCTACGACGTGCAGATCGCCAAGATCGTCTGCAAGGCCCTTGGCGGTGAGCCCGTTGCCGTCAAGCAGAGCTTCTCGGGCCTCATCGATTCACTTAACAATGGCCAGATCGACCTCATCATTGCCGGCATGAGCGCCACGCCCGAGCGCGAGGAGTCCGTCGGCTTTTCCGATCCGTACTTTATCGGCTACTTTGGCCTATTCGTAAAAGAGGGCTCGCCCTACCAAAACGCGACCAAGCTCAGCGACTTTAGCGGCGCCACGGTGCTCGGCCAAAAGGACACCATGCTCGATACCGTCATCGACGAAATCCCGGGCGTTGTGCACAAAAACCCGGTCGATTCGGTTCCCACGGTGTTTTCGAACCTGCTGCAGGGCACGTGCGACGCCGTGACCTACAACACTGAGAACCAAAAGGGCTATATGGCCCAAAACCCGGGTATCGTGCCGATTCAATTTGCCGAGGGCGAGGGCTTTAAGCAGGAGGTCACGGCGAATGTCGGTTGCCGCAAGGGATCGGACAAACTGCTTAAGCTCATCGACAAGACACTCAAGGGCATCAGCCAGGAGGAGCGCGACCAGATGTGGGACGCGTGCCTCGACCGTCAGCCGGCATAGGGAGGCAGCATGAAAGGCATCAATCGTCTGGCCTCCTTTATCAAGGCCGACCACCGTTATGTGTACCTGGGCACGAGCGTTATCGCGGCGCTCGGCTTGGCATTTAGCCAGCGCAACCCCACGCCGCTGAGCTTTTTGGCGCCCACCGGCATCTTCCAGGATTGCCTTTGGGCGATTCTTTGGGCCTGGATCGTCGTGTCGGCGGCGGCGCTGGTCACCAAGCTCATGCACTGGAGCGACTATCGCGAAAAGTCGCCGTTCGCCTCCGAGCGTTGCCGTCGCGGCGCGCGCCTGGGCAGCTATGTCGTGGTTGCCATCGCGGCGATCTTCTTTATCGACCGCTGCGTCATGTCGTTTGTCGACCTGGTGCAGGTGAGCATTGTCTCGGACTCCAATCCCAGCGACTTTCTGTCGAGCTTGGTCTACATGACCTACAAGAGCGGCGACTTCTTCATCCGTGGCATCGAGATCACCATCGCGCTTGCCACCTTCGGCACCGTCATCGCATTCTTCCTGGCGCTGCTCTTTGTGTTCCTGCGTATTCAGACCTTCGACCGCGTAGACAACGACCTGGTGCGCTTCTTTAAGAGCATCGGCCGCGGCTTTGCGACCGTCTACTCCACCATCGTGCGCGGCACGCCCATGATGGTCCAGGGCCTGCTCATCTATTACGCGGGCTTCACCGTTTTGCGCGGCATGGGCTTCGAGACCGCCCAGGCCAACCAGATCTGGAGTACCTTCACTGCCGGCCTCGTCACCATCTCGCTCAACTCCACCGCCTACATGATGGAGGTCCTGCGCGGCGGCATCGAGTCCATCGACCCCGGTCAGGCCGAGGCAGCGCGCTCGCTGGGTCTGTCACAGTGGCAAGCCATGCGCAAGGTCGTGTTCCCCCAGGGCATTAAAAATGCGATTCCGGCGCTCACCAACGAGCTCATCATCAACATCAAGGATTCGTCGGTGCTTTCGGTCATCGGCGTGTTTGACCTCATGTACGCTACTACCACGGTCGCCGGCGTGTACTACCGCCAGATGGAGGTCTACTGCGTGGCGCTCGTGGTCTACCTGATCCTGACGCTCGTGGCGAGCCGCCTGCTCGAGGCCTTTGGCAAAAAGCTCGGCGCCGAGGCTCCTGCCACGCTGCCCAGCTCTAACTAGGCTTAAGACGAGGAGAATCATCATGGCAGATACCGCCATTACCGGCACTGCGGCAGCCGTGCAAAACCAAGAGCCGCTTATCTGCGTCGAGGGCCTGCGCAAGAGCTTTGGCTCACTCGAGGTACTCAAGGGTATCGACTTGTCCGTCAATCCCGGCGAGGTCGTCACCATTATCGGTGCCTCGGGCTCGGGCAAGTCGACGTTTCTGCGCTGCCTTAACCTGCTCGAGACTCCGGATGCCGGTCATATCTGGTTCCACGGTCAGGACCTTACTGCCGAGCGCTGCAATATCAATAAGCTGCGCGAGGACATCGGCATGGTGTTCCAGGGCTTCAACCTGTTCAACAATATGGACGTGCTCGACAACTGCACGCTCGCGCCCGTCACGCTCAAAAAGATGGGTAAGGCCGAGGCCGAAAAGGTCGCGATGGGGCATCTGGCGAGCGTGGGGCTCGAGAAGTTTGCGCACGCCGCCGTGGGCAGGCTTTCGGGCGGTCAAAAACAGCGCGTGGCCATCGCCCGTGCCCTGTGCATGAATCCGCAGATCATGCTGTTTGACGAGCCGACCTCGGCACTCGACCCCGAGATCGTGGGAGAGGTGCTCGACGTTATGCGCAAGCTCGCTGCCGACGGCATGACCATGGTCGTCGTCACGCACGAGATGGCCTTTGCCCGCACGGTGTCCGACCGCGTGGTCTTTATGGACAAGGGCGTGGTGCTCGAGGATGCCGCGCCGGCTGAGCTCTTTGGCAATCCTAAGCACCAGCGCACCCGCGAGTTCCTCTCGCGTTATCTCAACGACAAATAATGCAAGCGAACGTGGCAAAGGGACCGCCTCTTTGCCACGTTGTTTTTGGAGGAAGGCATGGCCGAGGTTTGGCGCTTCTTTGCGCACGAGGATGATTTTGCCGATATCGACGAGGTCGGCGCGTGCGAGCGCCTGGGCCGCGTGCTGTCGTTTCCGACCATTTCGAGCATGGATGCCGAGGCGGTGGACTGGCAGCCGTTCGACGACCTGCGCGCGTATATGCAGCGGGCCTGGCCGCACGTATTTGCGGCGGGTAAGGCTGAGCTCATCGATCATTCGCTGCTGGTGACGCTTTCCGGCTCCGACTCTGCCCTCAAGCCCGTTATGCTCATGGGTCACATGGACGTGGTCCCCGTGGTGCCGGGTACTGAGGCCGATTGGACGCACGCCCCCTTTAGCGGACATGTGGACGACGCCTACATTTGGGGCCGTGGTGCCATCGACATGAAAGACCAGGTCGCAGGTATTCTCGAGGCGGTTGAGTATGCGCTGGCGCACGGTTGGCAGCACGAGCGCACGCTGCTCCTGGCCTTTGGTCAGGACGAGGAGACGACGCAGTACGGCGCAGGCGCCATCGGCCGCGCGCTCGAGGAGCGCGGCATTGAGCTTGAGTACCTGATCGACGAGGGCGACTACCGCATCGTTCCGGCTGCCGAGTACGGCGCGGGCGAGGGCTGGCTTATGCATGCCGATCTCGCGGAGAAGGGCTACGCCGATATCGTGTTGAGGACGCGTAGCGAGGGCGGACATTCTTCCAACCCCTACGGCGGCACGTCGCTCGAGGTGCTCGGCCGCGCCATCGCCGCAATCTGCGATATCGAATGGCCGACGCGCGTCACGGACCTGCTTGTCGCACAGCTCGTCGAGCTGGGACTCTGCACGGCCGACGAGATTGCCTCCAACAAGGACGCCATCGTGCGCGAGTGCCTTGCCAGCAAGAAGCTCTATCCGCTCGTGACCACCACCTGTGCACCGACCCAAATCGAGGGCGGTAGCACCGGTGCTAACGTGATGCCGCAGGATATGTGGGCCAATATCAATTTCCGCATGCTCGAGGGCACGAGTGTGGCCGATGTCGTGGCCTGCTGCCGCGTCGCCGTTGCCGAGGCGGGGCTCGCCGACCGTGTCGAGATCGAGCTCGGTCCTGGCAGCTCCGAACCCTCGCCGTCTCCGCGCATCGGCGGACCGGGACTCGAGACCGTCCGCGCCATCGCCGCCCGCTATTTCCGTGATCCAGAGGGGACGGAGGAAAACGGATCATCAGCGGCGGGCGGAGCTCCTATCGGTATCGTTCCCTCGACCGTGATTGGCGCGACCGATGCTGCCAACTACCAGCGCATTTGCCCCGAGTGCATTCGCTTCTCGGCCTTTGTGGTAGACGATGACGAGTGCGAGCGCGGTGTCCACGGCACCAACGAGCGCATCACCCGCCGCGCCTACCTCCAGGGCGTACGCTTTTTCATCGCTCTGCTTCAAACGCTCTAGAATGTGACAAAGCGACAGTCCCTTTGTTAGCCGTTGGGGACGTTCTTAAACGACTAGTCGTTAATGAACGTCCCCAACGGCTATGTCCACTCATTCCGTGCGGGTTATATGCAGGTTTGCCTGCGCACGCTATCATGTATGGGTTAGACCGCAACTATGTACCCCATACGCGAAGGGATGCGCATGTATCTGAAGATCGACATGTTCTAGCCGGGCTTACCCCCGCAGCGGCGCCGCGCGCCCCATCAACTCTGCCGATTTTCACCTTCACGCATATAAAGGAGTCCCGCCATGCGCGACAAGCTCGAAAAGATCATCAAGGCCTATGAGGAGCTCGAGAAGAAGCTTTCCGACCCGGCCGTTGCCTCCGACATCAAGGAGTTCACGCGTCTCAACAAGGAGTACGCGCACCAGTCCGACCTCATCGCCGCCTCGCGCGAGTACATCGGCGCGCTCGATGACATCGAGGCTGCCAAGGAAATGCTCCACGATACGACCGATGCCGATGAGAAGGAGATGCTCCAGATGGACATCTCCGAAAACGAGGCCAAGCTTCCCCAGCTCGAGGAAGACATTAAGTACATGCTCATCCCGAGCGACCCCAACGACGACAAGAACACCATCGTCGAGATTCGCTCCGCCGCCGGTGGCGACGAGGCGGCTATCTTTGCCGGCGATCTGTACAAGATGTATCAGCGCTTCTGCGAGTCGCGCGGCTGGAAGACCACCGTGCTCGACTCCAGCCCCAGCGAGGCCGGCGGCTTTAAGTCCATCGAGTTCAAGGTCGAGGGCGACCGCGTCTACTCCGTCATGAAGTTCGAGTCCGGCGTGCACCGCGTCCAGCGCGTTCCCAAGACCGAGTCCCAGGGTCGCATCCAGACCTCCACGGCAACCGTCGCCGTGCTTCCCGAGGCCGAGGAGATCGACGTTCAGATCAACCAGTCCGACCTGCGCATCGATACCTACTGTGCCTCCGGCCCTGGCGGTCAGTGCGTTAACACCACCTACTCCGCCGTGCGCATCACCCACCTGCCCACCAACACCGTGGTGCAGTCGCAGGAACAGCGCTCCCAGATCCAGAACCGCGAAGTCTGCATGCAGATGCTGCGCGCCCGTCTGTACGAGATGGAGCTCGAGAAGCAGCAGGCGGAGCTCGGTGCCGAGCGCCAGAGCCAGATCGGCCACGGCAACCGTTCCGAGAAGATCCGTACCTACAACCAGCCCCAGGACCGCGTGACCGATCACCGCATCGGCTTCAACTCCACCTACAACGGCGTCCTCCTGGGCGACCAGCTCGGCACCGTCATCGAGGCGCTCGCCGCCGCCGAGCGTGCCGAGAAGCTGGCACAGGCCGTTTAGGTTACGGCGTTTTACCAAACGCCGTAACTGCTCGACGCTGCAAACGCCCCTAAGCGGCAATCTGACGTTCAATCGTCGGTCGCGTACCAAAGTACGCTTCCCTCCTCTTTCACGTCACCTTGCTCGCTTAGGGGCGTTTTCGCTGACTTATGCTCAACCTGCGGGGTATCCAAGGTAGTCATTGGGGACGTTCTTAAATGACTAGGTTGTGCACATTGCTTTGAGGTGTTATTCAATCAGCTTTGATAGGCATTGAGCTGTTTACCTGCTTAAAACAATGAGTGGCATTCGTTTGCGATCGAAAATAATGCTCAAAATATCGTTCGAGAAGTCGTGGGGCGAATTTTGGCGTGTCGCGCGTCAAGTGATTTGGCAAGTATTTGGTTAGATATTGGTCAGTTTTGGGGCAACCTTGCCAAAAGCTTGACGAATGCAAATTTAGACGTCAGCGAATGAACACTTTGAGCGAGCTCGGTGCAAAATTCTGGGCTGATTCTCGATAATCGCCTTCAATCGCCCCTTGCCAAGCGCTGGCCTCGCTTACAATCTGCTCCGACATTCGCGCGCCGTCCGGCGCTTAAGAGGGGAGGGCCCCATGGCAAACGAGATTTGGACCATCAAGCGTTGTCTCGAGTGGACCAAGGAGTACCTGGCCGAGCGCGGCGAGGAGCACCCCCGTCTTTCTGCCGAGTGGCTGCTGTGCGCCGCCACGGGCCTGGCGCGCATTGACCTATATATGCGTATGGACGAGACGCTTGACGCGGCCCAGCTCGAGACCATGCATGCGGCCGTTGTCCGCCGCGCTAAGGGCGAGCCGCTGCAATACATCACGGGCAGCACGCAGTTTCGCATGATCGACGTCGCGTGCGCCCCCGGTGTGCTCATTCCGCGCCCCGAGACCGAGATGCTCGTCGAGGAAGTCCTCAATTATCTGGATGCCGAGGTACTGAGCCCCGAGGCCGCTGCCCGTCAGCGTGTTGAGCTGCCTTGGAACGATGAGGTCGAGCAGGCACGCAAGGCCGAGGCCGCATTGGCCGACGAGCGAGCGACGGCCGAGCGCCGTGCCGCCAACCTCACAGCTGCCGACGAGGCGGCGCTAGGCGGCGATGTGCTGGGCAGTCGCGCTTATGCCGAGGAACTGGCCGATCGCGAGGCCGAGGAAGCCGCCGCGCAGGCGGCAGAAGCCGAAGCGGCAGAAGCAGAGGCCATGGAAACCCCCGAGCCCGAGCTCGACGAATACGGCATCGCCATTGAGGACAACGACCAACAGGCGACTCCCGCGCAAGATGCCGCCGAGGCCAACGTATCTGCCCCAGCCGAGCCCCGCACTGCCCGCGTTCTCGAGGTCGGCTGCGGCACGGGCTGCATTTCGCTCTCCCTTGCCTGGGAGCGCCGCGGCCACGTTACCTGCACTGCTACCGATATCGAGCCGCGCGCCATCGATCTGGCCACCAAAAACCGTGATGCGCTTGGCCTCACGTCCGACGAGGTCGCCTTCAGCCTCACAAACCTGGTGAGTTCCATTCCCCGCGAAGAGTGGGGCACCTTTGATGTGCTCGTCTCCAACCCACCTTACATCCCGACCGACGTCATGCGCTCGCTGCCGCATGAGGTCAAGGACTTTGAGCCCGATCTGGCGCTCGAGGGCGGTGCCGACGGTCTCGATATCTTCCGCCGCCTGCTCAACGCGGCGCCCTACATGCTGCGTGCCGGCGGCCTGTTTGCCTGCGAGCTCTACGAGGGCGCGCTCGACGCCGCGGCCGAGCTCTGTCGTCAAGCAGGCCTTTCGGACGTGCGTATCGTCCACGACCTCACCGATCGCCCCCGCATTGTCCGAGCCATCGTCACCGAGCCCAAGCAACGCCAGTAATATTTATTAACTGGTTAGCAAAAATTATAAAGTAGTTTATAATTAGGACGGCTGAAAGAGGTCGGCCCATGCAACCTCCTACCTTTCGGGAAATCATTGCCCTACTCAAGCACGATGGATTCGTGAAGGTCGCGCAAGTCGGTAGTCATGCTAAGTATGTTTCTGGTGACCGCGTTGTCACCGTGAACGGCTCTGGTGGTGATCGACCAAAGAAGGGCACGTGGGCAAGTATTCGTCGCCAAGCTGGATGGTAGTTGGAGGCAAAATGAGGCAGCGATTTACCTATGACTGCGTTCTCATAAAAGAAGACGATGGTTACTGCGCTAGCTTCCCGCAGATTCCCGGCGCCTTTGCCGATGGCGATACGCGCGAAGAAGCGATTGCCCATGCCACCGAGGCACTGATGGCGTTTTTGGCCGACGACCTCAACAACGGTTTGACTCCGGCAGGGTACGAACGCTCGGCCGAGGTCGTGGCCCTTTCAGTCGAAATCGACCACGAGGACGCTCGGGAAGCGGCGTGCCGAACATTTAAAGACGCAGCGCTGGACCTCAAAGTCTCCGCTCCGCGGATTACCGCGCTGGTCAAAGCCGGAAAGCTCGATGTTGAACTCGTCGACGGCCGTCGGATGATAACGATAGACAGCATCGAGCGTTACGCCGCCCAAGAACGTCACGCCGGCAGGCCAAAGAAGTTCGTCGCAGTCCAATAACCCCCTCACTTTCACCGACTACTAGAGCCGCTCACCAAACCAACATGCGCTCCGGGCAAATAGGTTGAACGTTTCGTGCGAGAATGCCCCACAGTAAACAAACTTGCACCAGAGCGTAAGGGGCTGGCATACACATGCAGACGGTCTATCGGGTATACGAGGGAACGCGCGAGCCGCATCGGCTTGCCGTCGAGCGCACGGCCGAGGTGCTCGGCCGCGGCGGCCTGGCTTTGATCCCGACCGAGACCGTCTACGGTGTCGCCGTGGCAGTCAACGCCTTCTCGGACGCCGTGCCCCAAGATACAAGCGAATTCCCATCGTGGCCGCGCGATCCGCAGGCTGCCGTCAATGGCGCCGCAGTTCCTGCGCTCGGCACCGGCTATCGCCGTATCTTCACTCTCAAGCAACGTGAACTCACGCAAACCGTCGCTTGGCTGGTCGATGGCGTCGAAGCACTCGACCGCTATGGCGTGGATATCCCGGAAGATGCCCGCATACTCGCGCGACGATGCTGGCCGGGAGCCCTGACTATCGTGGTCAAGGCAGCCCCCTGCGTGCCGACCTTTATGCGCGCTGCCGACGACACGGTGGCACTTCGCGCTTCGGCCTCGCCCGTGGTGCAGGCGCTCATTCGCGCCTGTGGCAGCCCCCTTGCCTGCACCAGCGCCAACACGCATGGCGCGCCCGCGCCGGCAAGTTTTATCACGGTGGAGGGTCGCATCCTGGAGGGGGTCGATGTTGCCGTCGACGCCGGTGAGACCCCGTGTCGCGACGCCTCGACCATCGTGTCGTTTCAGCACGGCGAGCTCCAGATCCTGCGCCAAGGCGCACTTCCCGCATCAGAGATCGAACGGGTCCTGTCCGACCCGATGCAATAGAAAGGTTTAAGCGATGTCGTTGAATCTGGGCAGCCTGGGCATGGAAGATGCCTCGTTTGACTTTGGCGGTTCCTACATCATGGCGCTCGACTGCGGCACCACCTCGGTACTTGCGACCATCGTCGACGAGTACGGATGCATCGTCGCGCAGGCACGTCGCAGCGTCAAAACCAGCTTCCCGCGTCCCGGCTGGGTGGAGCAAGACCCCATGGCGGTCCTTGCTAGCCAGATCGCCGTCATGATGGAAGTCCAGTTTAAGAGCGGTATCCACTCCGACCGCATTGCTGCCATCGGCATCTCCAACCAGCGCGAGACCACGGTGGTCTGGGATCGCGTGAGCGGTCAGCCGATCTATAACGCTATCGTATGGCAGTGCCGCCGTACCGCACCTTTGATCGACGAGCTTGTCGAGCAGGGCGCAGAAGGGCTGGTGCGCTCCCGCACGGGACTCACGCTCGACCCGTATTTCTCGGCCTCCAAGGTGCAGTGGATTCTCGACAACGTCGACGGCGCACGCGAAAGCGCGGCGGCGGGCGACCTCATGTTTGGCACCATCGACACCTGGCTCATCTACAACCTCACCGGCGGCCAGGTCTTTGCCACCGACTACACCAATGCCAGCCGCACGGCACTCTTTAATATCCATACGCTCGATTGGGACGACGACCTGCTGGCACTCTTTGACGTTCCACGTTCCATGATGCCCGAGGTTCGCTGGAGCTCGGGCGACTACGGCCGCGTCGCGAGCGACATCATGACCAACATGCCGCCCATCATGGGCGTGGCGGGTGACCAACAGGCGTCGCTGTTCGGCCACTGCTGTTTCCGTCCCGGCCAGACCAAAAACACCTATGGCACGGGTTGCTTTATGCTCATGAACACCGGCGACGAGATCGTCGAATCCAAGAATGGCCTGGTCTCCACCATCGGTATCGCTGCGGACGGCAAAGTCAGCTATGCGCTCGAGGGCTCTATTTTTGCCGCCGGCTCAATGATGAACTGGCTTCGCAACAACATGGGCATCATCTCGAGCGTGAGCGAGTCGGCACAACTCGCTGCTTCGATTAGCGACAACGAGGGCTGCTACTTCGTTCCCGCCTTTGCGGGTTTGGGTGCTCCCTGGTGGGACCCGCATGCTCGCGGTATCGTGTGCGGTCTGACCGGCGCCTCGAGCCGTGCGACCATCGTACGTGCCGCCTGCGAATCCATGGCATATCAGAGCTACGACGTGCTGCGCGCCATGGAGCAGGACGTGGGGCTTTCGATTGAGCGCCTGTCTGTCGATGGCGGTGCCTCGCGCAACGAGTTCATCATGCAATTCCAGGCCGACCTGCTGGATATCCCCGTGCTGCAATGCGAGACGGTGGAGACCACGGCAATCGGTGCCGCGTACTTGGCGGGTCTTGCCGTCGGCTATTGGGAAGACCTGGAAGAGCTGGAGCAAAATGCCCAGATCGTTAGGACCTTCCTTCCCCACATGTCCGCCGAGCGCCGCGAGCAAAACCTTGCGGGCTGGCGTGATGCAGTCAGGCGCTCGCTCAGCACCTCACAGTAGGGCTGCGATGGGCTGCTCGATACAACAAACCGCTAAACTAATGCATGGCGTGCGGCGGCAACATTGCTGCACACCTTGTCAGCAAGGCCGTTTTGCGGCCGCAACGAAAGGGGCAATCAATCCATGACCGTCACCTACGATGCGTCCCGTGTGACGCTTGTCGATCACCCGCTCGTCCAGCACAAGCTGTCGATCCTGCGCGACAAAAACACCGGCACCAACCAGTTCCGCCAGCTCGTGCGCGAACTCGCGCTTTTTGACGGCTACGAGGCCATGCGCGACCTGCCTATGGAAGACGTCGAGGTCGAGACCCCCATCACTACCGCCACGTTCAAACAGCTTGCCGGCAAGAAACTCGCCATCGTGCCCATCCTGCGTGCGGGCCTTGGCATGGTCGACGGCATCCTCGACCTGGTGCCCTCCGCTCGCGTGGGTCACATCGGCATGGAGCGCGACGAGGTCACCCACGAGCCGCACGAGTATTACTGCAAGATGCCCAAGGATATCGACCAGCGCATCTGCCTGGTCGTCGACCCCATGCTTGCCACGGGCGGTTCGGCCGAGATGGCCATCAGCTACCTGCGCGAGCGCGGTGTCAAGGACATCCGCATGCTGTGCATCGTCGCGGCCCCCGAGGGCCTCAAGTCGCTGACCGAGAAGGACCCAGATGTGCATATCTATACCTGCGCCATCGACGACCATCTCAACGAGGCTGCCTACATCGTTCCCGGCCTCGGCGACGCCGGCGACCGCATCTACGGCACGCTCTAGTCGCTGGGCTAAACGGCCGCGGCTGCAAATACGAAGAAACGGTGCGCGCGGACGAACAAAAGGCGACCGCGCGCACTCCTGTTAACGGACGTTTTGCCCTGCAGGGTTCGAGAAAAACGTATTACCGTACCTGCGGCATAAAGAAGGTCTTAAGAAAACGAACAGGTGCGTATTAACCGATGCTTTTTCGGTTGTACTTTAGCGATTGGCTCGTACAATAGTCACCAATGTTTGGCGGGAACTGTTCTGTGAAGCGTTAAAAAGGAAAGTGAGGACGCCAGTGTTTCAGATAGCCGATCTGCTCGCTATCGTTGCAGGCGCCATCGCGGGCGCAATTGCCTTCCTTCCCTTTGTCTTTACGCTCAAGCCGGTTCTTGACGATAAACAGAATGCGGACATGCTCAAGGGTATGGTGAGTCTGGCGGTCTCGGCAATCGCCCTGCTCGTCTTTACCTTGGTTGTGTTTGTGTTGTTCGGAGAGGCATTTCGCATGTTCCTCCTGGGCGAGGCGATCGGCTTCGTGGCCTTTATGGCCGCCTGCGCGGTTCGTGTCGCCAAGGCGCTGCGAGATCCTCATGAGGTCGAAAGGTAAGTCGTGGAAATTTTTGAAAAGCTGCCTGATGAGATTAATCATCTGGTCAGCGAGTTCAGCTCCACCCCTGTCGTGGGCGATCTGAGCTGCGGCATCACGCAGTACTCGTTTTGGCTGATCGTCTCCACGATCGTGCTCCTGATCGTCCTGGCCGTGTTCAAGAAGAAGCAGACCCTGGTTCCCAAGGGCTTCTTCGTCAACGGTTTCGAGTACATCATCGAGTACGTCGAGAACGATATCGGCAAGGGTGTCGTGGGTGAGAACTGGAAGAAGCACTTCCCGTTCCTGTGCTCGCTTTTCCTGTTCATCCTGATCAATAACATGATCGGCCTGATTCCGGGGATGAAGCCCGGCACCGGCGCAATCGGCTCCACCGCCGCACTCGCCATTTTCGCCTTCGTGTACTTCATCTACTACGGATGCAAGGCTCACGGCGTGATCGGCTACATCAAGAGCCTCGCCCCGCAGGGCGTGAGCTTCCCGATGAACGTGCTCGTGTGGGTCGTCGAGCTTTTCTCGACCTTCCTGCGCCTCATCACGCTCGCCGTCCGTCTGTTCTGCAACATGTTCGCAGGACACGTGGTCATGGGCTCGTTCGCCATCATGGCGAGCATGTTCATGCAGCCGCTGCTTCAGCAGGTTTCCGCGGCCCACGCCGTTGGCGCCCTGCCTTCGCTGGCCTGGCTTGCCATCCTCATCCTGATCTATGCGATCGAGCTTGTGGTCGGCGCCATCCAGGCTTACGTCTTCACGGTCCTTACCGCCGTGTATGTCTCCGAGGCAGAGGAGGTCGCGGAGGAGGAGTAGTCTTCCGTTCGCGCCTTAAAGGTAAGGTAATTCGTTAAACCGCCGGTGCCCGTACCCATGGAGCCCGGCAGTTATAAAAAGGTTATCCTGCGTGAAATAAGACACGCACGACAAAGGAGGAATCGTGGGAGTTATCGGTTACGGTCTCGGTGTTATCGGCGCTGGTCTTGCTATCGGCCTGTCTGCTCTGGGTGCTACGGGTGCTATGGCCCGTCAGCCTGAGGTCCAGGGCCGCGTGTTCACCGTCTTCATTATGGGCTCCGCCTTCGGCGAGGCTCTGGCTCTGATCGGCTTCGTTGTCGCGCTGATCGTTAAATAGCACGGAGCGTCAAGTATGAATCTTTCATCCCAGAAGAGCGCGATCGCACTCTCCGCGTCCGCGGCCGCGCTGCTCATGCCGGTTTCCGCGTTCGCCGAGGACGGCGCTGCCGGTGTGGACATCCTCATCCCTAAGATGGCGGAGTTCATCCCGGCGCTTATCGCCTTCCTGATTATCTGGATCGTGCTGGCCAAGGTCGCCCTGCCGGGCATCATGAAAACCATGGAGGAGCGCGGCAAGAAGATCGAGGAGAGCCTCGACGAGGCCGAGAAGACCAAGCAGGAGGCTATCGCCAAGCGCGCTGAGTCCGACTCGATCGTCACCGACGCCCGTCGTCAGGCTGCCGACATCGTTCTCGAGGCCCGTAAGGACGCCGAGTCCGAGCGCGCCCGTATCATCGAGGCTGCTCACAAGGAGGCCGAGGAGATCATCGCCAAGGCCCATACGACCGTCGAGGACGAGCGCAAGTCCATTTACGCCGGTGCCGCGAGCTCCATCGCCGACCTGTCCGTTGCCGTCGCCACCAAGATCGTGGGCGAGGCACTCGAGGACGATGCCGAGCAGAAGAAGCTCATCGAGCGCTACATCCAGGAAGCAGGTAGCCTGAATGCCGACTAGCCGCTATCAGGACAAGGTGCTCGAGACCTACGCGCGCTCCCTTCTGGAAGCCGCTAAGGCCGAGAACCATGTGTTCGAGGACCTCGAGATGATCGAGCGCTTGGCTTCTGCCAGCCCCGAGATCATCGCCGTGCTCGACACCATGTCCAAGCGCGACCAGCTCGACCTTCTTCCCAAGGTGGCAGCTGCCTTTAAGTATGTTGCCGAGGAAGACGAGGATGTAGTGGGCGTGACCGTCACCACGGCGATCCCGCTCGACGACGAGCTGCGTCAAACCATCACTAAGAAATGCGAGCAGGACTTCGGCCGCAAGGTATTCCTTATCGAGCAGGTTGACCCGTCTATCGTGGGCGGCCTGGTGCTCGAGGCCCGCGGCGAGCGTCGTGACATTTCCGTCAAGACGCAGCTGCGCATCGCGCAGGAGACCCTCGCAAACTCTGCTAATTCGTACGGAGGTGAAGCCTAATGTCCGAAACCCTCAATGCCCAGGATATCGCCAAGAAACTGCAGGAGCAGCTCACGAGCCTCTCCGCGACGGTCGATACGCATGAGGTTTCAACGGTCGACGAGGTAGGCGACGGCATCGCGCGCGTCTCCGGCCTCAAGAGCGCCATGGCAGGCGAGCTTCTGGAGTTCAAGAGCTCCGATACCGGTGAGACCGTCTTCGGCCTTGCCCAGAACCTTGACCGTGACGAGGTCGGCGCCGTTCTGTTCGGTGCCGTCGACTCCATCAAGGAAGGCGACGAGTGCCGCACCACTGGCCGCATTATGGATATCCCCGTGAGCCGCGCCATGCTCGGCCGCGTCGTCAATCCGCTCGGCCAGCCCATCGACGGCCTGGGCGACATCGTCGCCACGCACCGTCGCCCCATCGAGTTCAAGGCTCCCGGCGTCATCGATCGTACCCCGGTGTGCGAGCCGGTTCAGACCGGTCTGCTCGCTATCGACTCCATGGTGCCTATTGGCCGCGGTCAGCGTGAGCTCATCATCGGCGACCGTAAGACCGGTAAGACCGCCATCGCCATCGACGCTATCCTCAACCAGCGCGGCAAGGGCATGGTCTGCATCTATGTCGCCATCGGCCAGAAGGCCTCCACGGTTGCCAACATCCGCGAGACCCTCGCTCAGCACGGTGCGCTCGACTACACCATCATCGTTTCGGCCACCGCTGCCGATTCCGCCCCTATGCAGTACATCGCGCCTATGGCCGGTGCCGCTATCGGCGAGTTCTTCATGTACAACGGCGAGGACGGCAAGCCCGCCAGCGAGACCAACCCCGGCGGCCACGTGCTCGTCATCTACGACGACCTGTCCAAGCAGGCTGTGGCCTACCGTCAGATGTCGCTGACGCTGCATCGTCCGCCCGGACGCGAGGCCTATCCTGGCGACATCTTCTACCTGCACTCTCGTCTGCTCGAGCGTGCTGTCAAGATGTCCAAGAAGAACGGTTACGGCTCCATGACGGCTCTTCCGATCATCGAGACCCAGGACGGCGACGTCTCGGCCTACATTCCGACCAACGTCATTTCCATTACCGATGGTCAGATCTACCTGCAGTCCGAGCTCTTCTTCCAGGGTCAGCGCCCGGCAGTCGACGTGGGCATCTCCGTGTCCCGCGTCGGTGGCGATGCGCAGACCAAGGCCATGAAGCAGGTCGCCGGCAACCTCCGTCTGGACCTCGCTTCGTACCAGGAGCTCGCTGGCTTTACGCAGTTCGGCTCCGACCTCGACGAGGCTACTCAGAAGCAGCTGACCCATGGTGCTCGCATGACCGAGCTCCTGAAGCAGCCGCGTTACAAGCCGTTTGAGGTTGGCGAGCAGATCGTTACGCTGTTCGCTGGCAACGAGGGCTTCCTGGATGACTTGGAGATCGCCGACGTGCTGCCCTTCCGTGCCGAGCTCATCGAGTACATGGACAATGGCTTTGGTTCGCTGCTCGACAAGGTTCGCGCCAAGAAGATCGATGATGACACCAAGGCTGAGCTCTTGCGCGTCATCGGCGACTTCAAGCAGCAGTTCATGGCCAAGCACCATGCCGATACGACTGGATCAGAGGAGAACTAAGCCCTATGGCCAACCTTCGCGACATTAAGAAGCGAATCTCCTCGGTTACCACGACCAAGCAGATCACGCGCACGATGGAGATGGTCTCTACGGCCAAGATCCGTCGTGCCCTCGATCGCTCCAAGCAGGCCGAGCCCTATAAGGAGGCGCTGACCGACGTCATGTTGACGGTCGCCGGCGACGCCTCCTGTTCGGGCACCGATCCCATGCTGCAGAAGCATGAGAGCGTCAAGCATGGCCTGATTGTCGTTATTGCCTCGGACCGCGGCCTTGCCGGCGGTTTCAATACGACGGTGGAGCGCACGGCCGAAAAGCTCGCCGCTTCTTGGGCGAACGACGGCATCGAGTGCGAGATCATCGCGTGCGGGCGTAAGCCGGCCACGTATTTCCGTGACCGCGCAAACGTCGTCATGCACTTTGAGGGCAACTCCTCTGAGCCCGATTTCAATCAGGCCCGCATGATCTCCTCTCATATCTGCGATGCGTATCGTGCCGGTGAGCTTGACCGTGTCGAGCTTGTCTACCACCACGCCAAGAACCGCGTGGATCAGGAGCTTCGCGTCGAGCATCTGTTGCCGCTCGACCCCGAGATGATCGCTATGGCCCACGGTCCGCGTAAGAACGAGACCGACGCCCCTAAGCGCATCTCGTCCACGTTCGAGTTCGTGCCCTCTCCCGAGCATGTTCTCGGCAAGCTTGTGCCGTCTTATATCCTGACGGTCATCTACCAGGCCCTGATCGATTCGGCGGCTGCCGAGCAGGGTGCACGCCGCAAGGCCATGCACTCCGCGACGGAAAACGCCACCGCGATCATCTCGACCCTTACCCGCACGTATAGTCGCGTGCGCCAGGCTTCGATCACGACCGAGATTAACGAGATCGTCGGCGGAGCCTCAGCATTGGAGGAACAGTAATGGCTAATAACACCGTAAAGCTTGCGGTCGAGGAAGCCACCAAGAAGACGACTGCCGGTGATGGTCGCATCGTGCGAATCATCGGCCCTGTCGTCGACGTCAAGTTTGACGGCGCGGTGCCCCCGATCTACAACGCGCTCACGGTCGAGGCCGAGACCCCGATCGGTCATCTGAGCACGATCCTCGAGGTCGAGAGCCAGCTTCCGGGCGGCGTCGTCCGCACGGTCGCCATGTCCTCGACCGACGGCCTGCAGCGCGGCCTCATCGCCACCGATACCGGTGAGCCCATGAAGATGCCCGTTGGTCCCAAGACGCTCGGTCGCATTTGGAACGTCATGGGCAAGCCCGTCGACGGCAAGCCCATGCCCGAGGTGGAGGAGTTCTACCCCATCCACCATGCAGCGCCCCGCTTTGACGAGCTCACCACCAAGACCGAGATCTTCGAGACCGGCATCAAGGCCGTCGACCTGCTCGAGCCCTACATCCGTGGCGGCAAGACCGGCCTGTTCGGCGGCGCCGGCGTCGGCAAGACCGTTCTGATTCAGGAGCTCATCAACAACCTCGCCCAGGAGCACGGCGGCACCTCGGTGTTCACCGGCGTCGGCGAGCGTACCCGCGAGGGCACCGACCTGTTCCTCGAGATGAGCGAGTCTGGCGTTATCGACAAGACCTGCTTGGTCTATGGTCAGATGAACGAACCGCCCGGAGCGCGTCTGCGCATCGGTCTGGCCGGCCTTACCACCGCTGAGTACTTCCGCGATCGCGGCCAGGACGTTCTGCTGTTCATCGACAACATCTTCCGCTTCTCCCAGGCAGGTTCCGAGGTTTCCGCACTGCTGGGCCGTATGCCGTCCGCCGTTGGTTACCAGCCCACGCTGGCAACCGAGATGGGCGACCTCCAGGAGCGCATTACCTCGACCAAGACGGGCTCCATTACCTCCGTCCAGGCTGTCTACGTCCCCGCAGACGACCTGACCGACCCGGCGCCTGCCACGACGTTTACGCACCTCGACGCCACCACGGTTCTTTCGCGTAGCATTTCGTCGCTTGGCCTGTTCCCGGCTATCGACCCGCTCGCATCTTCCTCCGACGCTCTCGATCCCTCGATCGTCGGCGAGGAGCACTACCGTGTCGCCGTCAAGGTCCAGGAGCTCCTGCAGGAGTACTCCGACCTTCAGGACATCATCGCCATTCTGGGTATGGACGAGCTGTCCGAGGAGCAGCGCCTTACGGTCAACCGTGCCCGTAAGATTCAGCAGTTCCTCTCGCAGTCCTTCCACGTCGCCGAGAAGTTCACCGGCAACCCCGGTGTCTACGTCCGCGTCGAGGATACCGTCCGCTCTTTCGCCGAGATTGTCGACGGCAAGGCCGATGACCTGCCCGAGCAGGCTTTCCGCTATGCTTCCACGATTGAAGACGTGCGCGAGCGCGCCCGCAAGATGGGGGAGAAGTAGGTTATGCGTATCCGCATCGTGTGCCCCGTGAGCTGCGCCTATGAGGGCGACGCTGCGTTTGTGTCGATTCCGTCCACGGATGGCGAGTTTGGCGTCCTGCCTGCTCACTCCAGCGAGATCTGCACGATCGACCGCGGTTACGTTCGCGTTTCCGATAAGGCCATGGGCACTGTCGACCACACGTTTGCCGTGGCCGGCGGCTATGCCCAGGTTGCGGACGATGTCGTGACCGTTCTCGCCGAGCGCGCTTGCGATTTGGCGACCGTCGATGCCGACAAGCTTAAAGCTGATATTCAAGGTTTTGAAGAGAAGCTGGGTAATTTGTCGGAGGATGATGCACGCCGCGCCTACCTCTATAATGAAATCGCATGGTGTAAGCTCAAGCTTGCCCAATAGTCAAACGATTTAGCGTTCGACCATTTGCGAACACATCATGCCCGGGATGGCCCAGCCACCCCGGGCATGCTTTTTGAAAGGGTAGACCTTGGATATTATCCGCGTTGAGGGTGGCCACGCCATCGGAGGCTCCGTGCCCGTCTCGGGCGCCAAGAACTCCGCGCTCAAACTCATGGCGGCAACGCTTCTGGCGCCGGGCAAGACGACGCTGCAGAACGTGCCCGATATTTCCGATGTCCACGTGATGGGCAAGGTGCTCAAGGGCATGGGCGCTACGATCGATGTTCTCGACGAGCACACGCTCGAGATTGATACCTCTCAGGTCGATTCATGGGAGGCCCCCTACGAGCTCGTTGCCAAGATGCGCGCTTCCACCGCCGTCATGGGGCCCCTGCTGGGCCGCTTCCATCGCGCCAAAATTGCCATGCCGGGCGGCTGCAACCTGGGTGCTCGTAAGATCGATATGCACATTCTTGGTCTTGAGGCCCTGGGCGTTGAGTTCGATACCGCCCACGGTTACATCAACGCTAATGCGCCCCAAGGTCTGCGCGGTACCACCGTCACGCTCGAGTTCGCCAGCGTCGGTGCGACCGAGAATCTCATCATGGCCTCTGTGCGCGCACAGGGCACCACGGTTATCGACAATGCCGCCCGCGAGCCCGAGATCGTCGATCTCGCCAACATGCTCAACGAGATGGGCGCCAAGATTGTTGGCGCCGGTACGCCCGTCGTGACTATCGAAGGCGTGGAAGAGCTCCATCCCGTTATCCATCGCGTGGTGGGCGACCGCATCGAGGCCGGTACCTTTATCGTCGCCGGTGCGTTGATGGCGGACGATCGCGGTGTCGATGTCACGGGCTTTTGCCCCATTCATTTGGGCATGGTGCTCAAGAAGATGGAGCTCATGGGTATCGACTGCGAGCGCGTCGAGGATGGCGTCCATGTGAACCGTGCCGAGCGTATCAAGCCGGTCGACATCCAGACGCTTCCGTTCCCCGGTTTCCCGACCGACATGCAGGCGCAGATTATGGTGCTCTCCGCCCTTGCCGACGGCAGTTCCGTTATTACCGAGAACATCTTCGAGAATCGCTTTATGTTTGCCTCTGAGCTGGTGCGCATGGGTGCCGACATTCGTATCGAGAGCCATCATGCCATGATTCATGGCGTCAAGGGCTTCTCGGGTGCACAGGTTACCTCGCCCGATTTGCGCGGCGGAGCGGCCCTCGTCGTAGCGGGCTTGATCGCCGACGGGACGACCGAGGTTTCGGCTATCCATCACATCAAGCGCGGCTACGAGCAGTTTGTCGAAAAGCTGCAGGCGCTCGGCGCGCATGTCGAGCATGCTACCGTCCCCGATCCCGTCATCTACTAATACAGGTTGCCTATGTTTAATAAAAAGCCCCTCGCGGATACCACCACCCGAAGACCCTCAACTGGTGCGCAGGCCAAGATCTACAGTCGCGATAACGTGGCTCGCTATTCCGAGCGCGCTCGTCAACGCCGCCGTAGCCACACGATTCGTCACGTCGCGCTCATTGTCGTGCTTGGCGTGCTGCTGAGTGCCACTACCGCTGCCGGCCTGTGGTTTGCCACCATTATGGGCAAGCTCGGCGATTCTAATGTCATTACTGACAATCTGCGTCGGGTTCTGGTTGACACCGATGAGGCAAAGGATCCGTTCTACGTGCTGCTTCTTGGCACCGACGGCCGTCCGGGCGAGGATACGTATCGTGCCGACTCGATTATCCTGGCACGCATCGACCCCACGCAAAAGCAGGCGACGCTCATTTCCGTTCCGCGCGACACCAAGGTCGAGTACAAGGGCGAGACCATGAAGATCAACGCCTGCCATACCGTTGGCGGCGCCGAGGCCATGGTCGAGGCGGTCAACGAGCTGTGCGGTGTTCAGATTTCCCACTATGCCGAGGTCAGCTTCGACGGTATGCAGGCGCTGATTGATTCGGTTGGCGGTATCGACATTAACGCAACCGATGATGTTGACGACCCCGAGCACCTGGATATTAAGATTACCGCTGGCCAGCAGCATATGGACGGTGCCACCGCCCTTACCTATGCCCGCTGCCGCTACACCTATGCCGACGGCGATTACACGCGCATGCGCCACCAGCGTCAGGTGCTTGGCGCCCTTGCCAACCAGATTCTCAATAACTTCGATGCCACGAAGATCTTTGGCCTGGTTAATTCGCTGTCCGATATGCTCGTAACCGATATGAGCGTTCAGGATATCGTGGCTACGGTCAATGCCATGCGCGGTATGGATGTCGACGGTATCTACTCGGCCAACCTGCCCTCGTACGCCGACGACAGCACCATGATCGACGGTGTGAGCTACGTCTTTGTCTACGAGGACGAGCTCAAGGAAATGATGGAGCGCGTCGATGCCGGCAAGGATCCCAAGGGTCCCAACACCATGGGTCTTTCCGACGGTTCCAGCTCTACGATCGGTGACCTCAGCAACAACACGTCTGACGACTACGCAAACGGTACTGCAACCTCATCGGTCAGCTCTGACGATTCTGATGACTCAAGCGATTCGAGCGATTCGGACTACTACGAAGAGCCCACCGGCGACGGCAACGGCTACGAGGCCAATTATTAGGGTTACGCGGGCTTACCAGCCCGCGTAACCAGTTGACGCTGCAAACCCGCCAGAGCGGCAATCTGCCTTTCAACTTCGGCGGCATGATCAAAAGATCAATGCCGCCTCGTTTCAAGGCACCTTGCTCGCTCTGGCGGGTTTTCGCTGTCGTTGCCAAAACATCGGCGTTGCCTTGGTCCGGACTAGTCGTTGGGTAGTCATTGGGGACGTTTTTAAACGACTAGTCAAACAAGAACCTCCCCAATGACTACCCACAAAGCGAGAGTGGATGTCGTCATTTTGCGGCACTTGGGGACGTTCCTTTTGTGCCGGCAGTTTGGGACACTCCTTGCGTTAAGAGGCTGGCGTGCGTCAACCTGTTCTCATTGCAGCAAAAAATCGCCCCGTTCTTGGTTGAGGACGGGGCGATTCGTCTTTTTGACTTGTGCAGCCAGGCTTATGCAAAGCGGGCGACGAGCTCCTGGAGCACGTCGGTCATCTTGACGAGCGAACTGACCGGGACGAACTCGTTGACGCCGTGGTAGCAATAGCCGCCGGTGGAAAGGTTGGGGCAGGGCAGACCGCGGAACGACAGCTGAGCGCCGTCGGTGCCGCCACGAATCGGCAGCACTTGGGGCTCAACGCCGCAGGCAAGGTAGGCTTCCTTGGCAACATCAATAAGCTCGGGATAGTCACGAACGATCTCGGCCATATTTCGATACTGCTGCTTAATCTCGACTGTCACGCGCTCCTCACTCAGACGCTGGTTGAGCATCGAGGCGGCGGCATCAATAAGGTCGAGTTTCTGCTGGAACTTGGCGGCATCGTGATCACGGACGATATAGCGCGCCGTGGCATGGTCGACCGTTGCCGAGACGCCCTCAAGGTGACAGAAGCCCTCGTAGCCCTCGGTGTATTCCGGACGCTGCTCGTAGGGGAGCAACGCGTTGAAGTCGCAGAACAGATTGCCTGCGTTAACCATACGGCCCTTGGCGTCGCCCGGGTGGATGGACTGGCCCTCAAAGCAGACGGTCGCCTCGGCGGCGTTAAAGCACTCCCACTCCAGCTCGCCGATGGGGCCGCCGTCGACCGTGTAGGCGTACTTGCAGCCAAAGGTATCGATATCCAGCAGCTCGGCTCCGTGGCCGATCTCCTCGTCAGGGCAGAAGCAAATGCCGAGTGCGGGATGGGGCAGAGAAGGGTCCTGAGCGATACGCGCGACAAGCGACATGATCTCGGCGACGCCTGCCTTGTCGTCCGCGCCCAGCAGCGTGGTGCCATCGCTGCAGACCAGGTCCTCACCCGCGAGGTCGTTCAGGGCGGGAAGCTTGGCGGTGCTCATGGCAACGGGCTTACCGTCAACCGTGCCGCAGACCAGGTCGCCGCCCTCGTAGTGTACGATGTGCGGCTTCACGCCGGCGCCCGGTGCAACTTCGGTGGTGTCGAGATGGGCGATCAGGCCCAGGGCGGGCTTGTCCTCAGCGCCCGCACTTGCGGGGATATGCGCGCAGACATAGGCATGCTCGGTCACGTGGGCATCTTCCGCACCAAGCTCGCGCAGCTCTTCAGCCAGCACGTTGGCAAGATCAAACTGAACGGCGCTCGAGGGTACCTGGTCGCAGTTTGCATCCTCGGACTGCGTGTTGATCTGGACGTAGCGCAAAAAGCGTTCGAGGACATCGGGGTTCGTGGTGGTGTTTTCCATAAAGACCGCTCCAATCTTGGTCGTCGTGTGCAACAAGAACTCTAGCACGGTATGCCACGGCATACCGCGACGCTTGGATGGGGTAGAATCAGCCATTGAATGCAGAAGGGACGGAAGATCATGGATACGACAAATAGCTCGCGCGAACTACATCTGACGGTGGCGAACGAAGACTACTTGGAGTGCATGGTTCGCATTGAAAGCGAAGAGGGGGAAACCAACGGCGTGCGATCGGTCGACATCGCGCAGCGCCTTGGCGTCTCCAAGGCATCGGTCAATAAAGCGGTTTCGGCGCTCAAGGCATCCGAGCTTGTCGAGCAATCGCACTATGGCAAGGTAATCCTGACCGATCGCGGCCGCGAGGTTGGCACGGCTATCTGGTACCGTCATCGCCTCATCCGCACGTTTTTGGTTCAGGAGCTCGGTGTCGAATTTGAGCGAGCCGATTCCGAGGCCTGCATGATGGAGCATGCGCTATCCGAGGACACGATGAGCCGCTGGCTCGCCTATCTCGAAAAGCAGGGAATCAGCGTCGAGGAATAGCGGGATATATATGGATACGAGTTATTACAACCGCTTTGGTGCCGAGGAACTTACGCGCCGCTTGTCGAGCGAGACCTTGTTGGCGCAGGGCCCCATGGGCAGTGTTCTGTTGAGTGAGTACGACGCCGCCGATATTCCACCGGCGTTTTGGAATCTGGCGGAGCCGCAGACCGTTTCTCGTATCCATCGCTTGTATGTCGCCGCCGGTGCGCAGGTGCTCATTACCAATACCTTTCAGGCATCAAGCTATGCCCTCAAGCACGACCAGATTGCGCCGTCCGTGGCGGAGGTCAATCGCGGGGCCGTCGACGATGCCCGCCAGGCGCACCCTCAGCTGCTGCTGGGCTCGATGGGCCCGATCGGTATTGAGTGGTTTGCCGAGGACTCTGCCGAGTTTCGTGAGATCCGAGGCATTGCGCGCGAACAGGCGCACGCCTTGCTCAATGCTGGTGTTGATGGTCTGCTGATCGAGACGGTGACGTCTATCCGTAATTTGCAGCCCATGCTTGCCGGCGCTCGAGATGCCGCTGACGGCATGCCTGTCCTGGTGAGTTTTGTCGTTGATGACAAAGGCGACCTGTTGGGCGATGGCCTCAACATCGAGGCAGCCGTTTTGTACGCCGAAAAACACGGCGCAAACTCGGTTGGTGTTAATTGCTGTTCGCTTGCGGCCGCGAACGCGGCGGTGCCTAGGATGGTTGCATCGGCGACTACTCCCGTCACGGTGCGTCCCAACGTGGGCGATCCGGTCCAGACTCAGGATGGCCCCGTATGGCACGAGAACCCCGAAGCTTTCGCGCGCGCATGCATCGAATGGAGACATGCCGGTGCCGCAATGGTGGGCAGTTGCTGTGGAACCACGGCAATCACTACGGCAGCGATGGCCGAGGCGCTCGATATATAAAGGGCAAAACCGCTCCATACGGGGCGGTTTTATTGCCTGCATGTCCTCGGCAGCATTTGCCCAAATGGTGAATGCTGGTGCCGGCAGGTTGCCGAGTGTGTATCGCGGGTATACCTCATGCGTACCATGATCCAAACACTGTGAGGTGTCTGCGCGTGTGCGCGATAATTCATTTTGGAACTGACGGTTGGCGCGCTCGCGTCGATGAGGACTTCACTGCCGATAACGTTGCCCGTATCGCCGATGCCGTCGGCGAGTTGTGGCAAAAGACCAATCCGGGCAAAACGGTATATATAGGGTTCGACACTCGGCCCCTGGCGCGCGAGTTCGCTGAGCTTGCGGCGGGTGTGCTAGCAGCGCACGGGCTAGACGCCGTGCTCGCTTCGCGACCTGTTCCGACCCCTGCCCTTACGTGGGCGGCGGCTTATGACGGTGAGGCGTGCGGCGCACTCATGGTGACGGGGTCCCATCATCCGCAGGGTTATCTGTGCCTCAAGATTCGCATGGGTGACGGCTCAACCGCCAACCAGGATGTCATCGAAGAGCTCGAAGAGACCATGGCTCCCGAGCCAATGGAGATCGAGGGGCAATATCGCACCGCGGATATCATTCCTGACTATATGCAAGCGGTGGCATCGTTTGTCGATGCCGAAGCCATCCGCGCCGCGCACCTGCGCGTGGTTGTTGACCCCATGGGCGGCGCAGCCCAGGGCTATCTAGCCGACTTGCTGCGCGAGCTTGGCGTTGAGGTGCACGAGATTCACGCCGGGCAGGCGCCTGACCAAGAAGATATCTGCCCCGACCCCGTTGAGCCGTGGGTGGACGCTTGCGAGCATACGGTTATCGAGGACGGAGCTTGCGCTGGCCTGGTGACCGACGGCGACGCCGACCGTATCGGCGCGGTTGACGAGCGCGGCAGATATATACATCCGCATCAGATCATGGCGCTCGTTTTGGGCGACTTGGTTCAATTTCGTAATTTGGAGGGGCGCGTTGTCGTCAATCTTTCGTGCTCGACGCTCGTGCGTCGCATTGCCGAGTCGCTTGGCTGCCGCGTGACCGTCAAACCAGTCGGTTTCAAATATATAGCGGCAGAGATGAAGAAGGGTGGCGTCCTCATAGGCGGCGAAGAAGCCGGTGGTATCGGCATCGCCGCGCATATGCCCGAGCGCGATGGAATCCTCGCCTGTCTGATTCTGTGTGAGCTTATGGCAAAGACGGACGCGCCTTTGGGCGTTCTGGTCGACCAACTCGAGGACAGTTTTGGTAAGACGAGTTACGGTCGACGCGATTTACGCCTTGAGGCCGAAGATGCCGAAACGTTACGAACCCTGCTGCCGGGCGTAAACCCCAAGTCGATTTGTGGCAAGGTGCCGCAAAACGTTAGTCATATGGATGGCTTGCGTTTAGCATTCGAGGATGACACGTGGCTGCTGGTCCGTCCTAGCGGGACCGAACCAGTGGTGCGCGTCTACGCCGAGGGGTTCTCAGTGGAAGAGCGTGATGAGTTGCTCGATGCTGGCTGTGCTTTAGCTAGGGGAACGTATCCGCTTTAACCATGAGACTGCCTTATATAAAGAGATGCTCGGCGAGCGGTAGTTAACGGCTGGCAAACGTTAGTCGGATCCCAAATTGTGTAGGAAATGTGTACGCCCAGATTCCCGCCCCCGGCGCCCCTCC
>NZ_QSTX01000008.1:0-114682 GCF_003438785.1 Collinsella sp. OM06-18AC | reverse complement strand
CCGGAATCAGGCCCTCGCGGCCTAGTCGCTATTTAGGGCGTCCAAGAAATGGGAGGCAGTTCAGCACGCGCTGCAGGGTCTTTTTGCATGTCATGTTTAGTTGTTACCAACACCTTAGAGAGCGGCGACAACCTCGATCTCGACCAGACCGCCAGCCGGAAGGGCGGCAACCTGGAAAGCGCTGCGCGCGGGGAACGGAGCCTCGAACTTGGAGGCGTAGATCTCGTTTACGGCAGCGAAGTCGGCAATGTCAGCCAGGTAGACTGTGGTCTTGACGACATCGGCAAAGGTGGCGCCGGCAGCGGTCAGCAGGGCCTCGACATTAGCAAGGGACTGCTTAGCCTGGGCCTCGACACCCTCGGGCAGCTTGCCGGTCGCGGGATCGATGCCCAGCTGGCCGGACAGAAACACCATGTTGCCAGTCTGGATACCGGGGGAATACGGGCCGATGGCTGCGGGTGCGTTATCGGAAGACACGACGGTCTTGCTCATGTTTTTCTCCTTACAAGTAAAAGGGAACGGGAGCGCGGCGTTCACACCGGGAGGCACAGTTCGGTCTGAACACCGCGCTTGATTGGGATAGTACTCAAGGTTTCCGCGCGATGCAAGATTATTATCACGTTGCGAGAATATTTTATCGCCCAACGGTTTCCCCGGACCGCTGAACGGTTCTCATGTGAAGCAGCCAGTCCAAGCTGCTGAAGACTTTATCCCGCTTAGAGCACGGGCATCGCCTGCCGCGACGGCACCACTATACTTTTGAGTATCTGAGCATTTTGAAAGGCAGGATATGACCGCAACCGCCAGTCGAACCACCAACCGCAGACCCGAACTCTTGGCCCCCGCCGGAGGCCCGGAGCCCTTTGCCGCCGCGCTCGCCGCCGGGGCAGACGCCATCTACTGCGGCATGGGCAGCTTCAACGCACGCCGCAAGGCCACCAACTTTACCGACGAGGCCTTTGAGCAGGCCTGCCGCGCCGCGCATCTGGCCGGCTCGCGCGTCTACGTCACGGTCAACATCGTCATCAAGGAATCCGAGATGAGCGATGCGCTGCAGCTCATCCATCGCTGCTCCACGCTGGGCGCCGACGCCTTCATCATCCAGGACTGGGGCCTGTTCTTTGAGGTCAAGCGCACGATGCCCGGCATCGAGACGCATATCTCGACCCAGGCGAACATCCACGACGACCGCGGAACCCTTTGGTGCCGCGAGCAGGGCGCCGACCGCGTGACCCTCTCGCGCGAGCTTTCCATCGACGAGATTGCCGCCATTCACGATGCCGCGCCCGATGTGGACCTTGAGGTCTTTAGCCATGGCGCCATCTGCTTTTGCTACTCTGGCCTGTGTCTGCTTTCGAGCTTTGCCATGGCGGGACGATCGGCCAACCGTGGCATGTGCGCCCAGCCCTGCCGCTTGCCCTACGAGCTGATCGACGAGAACGGTCGCTCGCTCTCCCCTGCCGGTCGCGAGCGCGCGCTGTGCCCGCGTGACACCAACACTTCACAACTTGTTCGCCGCCTGTATGACGCCGGCGCCGCGTCGCTCAAGCTCGAGGGCCGCATGAAGGCGCCCGATTACGTGTATTCCATCGTCGACGTGTATCGTCATCAGATTGATGACATGCTGGCCGGAACCACCGTTGCCAAGGACGAGAAAGACGCCCGCCAGCGCCAGCTCAAGCGCTGCTTTAACCGCGACTTTACGCACGCCTATCAGGACGGCACCTCGGGCGACGAGATGATGAGCTATGAGCGTTCCAACAACCGCGGCCAGATCGTGGGCACGGTGCTGGGCAGCCGCCCGGCCAACCGCGATGTGCGCGGCCTCAAGCCCGACGACCGCCGTCGCCGCGCCGCCATCGCCCGTATTGAGCTGTTTGAGCCCGTGGGCAAGGGCGACCTGCTGGAGCTTCGCCACGATAACGAGTTTGACCAGTTCCTGACCACCATTGCCGCCGATGATGCCGCAGCCGGTGAAGTCATCGAATGTCGCGTACCCCGCAGCATGCCCGAGGGCTGCCGCGTCCGCGTGATTCGCAGTCAGCGTGCCATCGACGCCGCCGGCGCCGCGCTCAAGCGCGATGTGCTGCGCCGCCGAGCTGTTGATGTGTCCGTCGTGGCGCGTCTGGGCGAGCCGTTTACCGTTACGCTCACCTGCTGCGACGACCCTTCGCTTACGGCCACGGCCACGGGCTTTACCGTCGAAGCCGCCAAGACCCGTGCGGTCGAGGCGTCCGATCTGGTTGAGCACGTCGGCCGCATGGGTTCCTCTCCCTTTGAGGCTGCGAGCTTTGAGGTGGCGCTCGATGAGGGCTGTGGCATGGGTTTCTCCGCCGTACATAAGGTGCGCGCCGCCG
This sequence comes from Collinsella sp. OM06-18AC, assembly GCF_003438785.1. Classification (NCBI taxonomy): domain Bacteria; kingdom Bacillati; phylum Actinomycetota; class Coriobacteriia; order Coriobacteriales; family Coriobacteriaceae; genus Collinsella; species Collinsella sp. OM06-18AC. The sequence continues at coordinate 112,325 of NZ_QSTX01000008.1, read as the reverse complement.
CTTGCAAGGCGCTGGAAGAGGCCATTCTGGCGCCGTACGCGGAGCGCGCGAAAACGCTCGAGCTGCCGGCGATTGTCACCAGTGATTCCCGCCCCGCGCCCGAGCACTACCGCGACGAGCCGCAGATCTGCGCCACCGTCACCTCGCTCGAGGCCGCCGAGGCAGCGCGGGCGGAGGGTGCAACGCGCATCTACATGACCACCGACGCGCTCGATGCGGCCAAGCTCTCCCCCGCCGATACGTTTGAGCAGGGCATCGCACCCGTGCTCGATGAGGTCTGCCGCGCCGTTGACCACGTCCGCGTTGACCCATGGGTTGTTGCCGGCGCCACGGTCGCTATTGGCAACATCTCTGAGCTTGCCCTGGCCGCCCAGGTTGGCGCCACGGCCGAGATTCGCTCTTGCCTGCCGGTGCACAACACGCCCTGCATGGAGGCGCTTGCCGAGCGCGGAGCCGGTGCGTTTTGGCTCTCGCCCGAGATCACGCTCGACGAGATTATCTCGCTCGGCACCGCCGCGCCCGCGGCTCTGGGCATCACCGTCTTTGGCCGCCCGCGCGTCATGACAAGCGAGCATTGCATTCTGCAGGTTGCCAACGGCTGCATCCACGATTGTGCCAACTGCCGCCTGCGTGCCCGCAAGCTCTCGCTCAAGAATATCGACGGCAAGGTCATGCCGGTGCGTACCGACATCCACGGCCGCTCACGCCTGTACGACGCCTACCCCATCGACCTCACGCCGCAAGTTCCGCAGCTGCTCGATGCCGGCGTGCGCCGTCTTATGGTCGACGGAACCTTGCTCGAGGCCGATGAGATTGGCCGTGCCGTCGCTCGCGTCCGTCGCGCTGTCGAGGCGGCTCAAGCCGGCCGCAAGCCGGCCGCCCGCCTGCGCGGCGCCACCTCGGGCTGCATGTTTGTGGGAATTAGCTAACCGAAAGGCTTACACGTGAACGAAGAACCTCAAGTCCTCTACTGCGACGCCTGGCTCATGGCCATCGACAAGCCCGCCGGCATGATCGTCCACGGTGACGGCACCGGCGAGCGCACACTTACCGACTACGCCAGCGACCTGCTGCTGGCGATGGGCGACGGCTTTGCCGCGACCGACATGCAGCCGCTCAATCGCCTGGACCGTGACACCACCGGCGTGGTGCTGTTCTCACTCGACAAGCAGACGCAGCCCGCCTTTGACCAGATGATCATCGACCACGCGTTCGAAAAGCACTATCTGGCGCTCGCCGAGGGCAAAATCGACTGGAACGAGAAGCTCATCGACAAGCCTATCGCCCGCGACCGCCACGATAGCCGCAAGATGCGCGTTGGCGCCAGCGGCAAGCCATCTCAGACGCGCGTCAAGGTACTCAAGCGCCTTAAGAGCCGCCGCGGCCTGCCCACGCGCTCGTATATTGATGTCGAGCTGCTCACCGGCCGCAAGCATCAGATTCGCGTGCACCTGGCAAGCGAGCATCATCCCCTGGTTGGCGACGACCTGTACGGAACGCCGCGCCCCTGCGGCCTCATGCTCCATGCCCACAGCGTGTCCTTTACGCATCCCGTAACCGGCGAGCACATCCACATCGAAGCCCCTTGCCCCTGGGAGCCCTAAACCACCACAATGGGAACAGGCACCTTTATGATGGTTTTGCCGCGATGGCTCAGCCGCGGTCCCAAAACGTCTCGATCTGTAACAGTTAGAACCCATTTTCCGGTCTATCTGTTACAGATCGAGACATTCGAATCCCCTCAAGGGAATAATCTCAATCTGTAACAGTAACTCGGCAAAATCAGTCCCAGATGTTACAGATTGAGACAAAGGGACGGCGCGGTTCGTAAGTATCTCGATCTGTAACATCTAGCCTGCTTTTAACGGTCTGGTTGTTACAGATTTAGATAAACCGGTAGACAACAAAAGTGGCAGCGCCCGGGATGGTCGTTGCCGCTTTTCCATTGACCCACCACAAAGGTGCCTGTCCCCTTTGTGGTGGTTTTGGCCTTCCCGTCGCTAGACCGTGACGACGTTGTCCATTGCCCGGTACTTGGCAGGGACATCGCCTGCGGTAATAATCGTTGCGTCACGGAAGTCCGCGAACTTGACGGGCGCCACCATGCCAAATTTACTGGCGTCCGAGATTACGAAGCGCTTGGCCGTATGGCGCATCGAGATACGCTTTACTTGCGCCTCCTCGATATCGGGCGCCGTGAAGCCCTGCTCGGCGGCAATGCCGTTAGAGCCCCAAAAGCCACAGTTGAAGTTGTAGCGGTCTAAGGTTGCCAAGGCATCGGGGCCAACGAGCGCCTCGGTCTCGGGTTTGAGCTCGCCACCCAGCACCACGGTACGCATGCCGCGCAAAGCAAGGCGTTGAGCATGGAGCACGGAATCGGTCACATAGGTGACATCTTCAAGGTGTGGAAGATGCTCGATGAGCCTGAGCGTCGTCGAACCCGAGTCGATGTATACAAAGCTCTCGGGCTCCACAAGTGCCGCCGCACGGGCGCAGATACGTTCCTTGTCGTCGTTATGGAGATCGCTGCGCTCATTAAGCGTTAGGTCGCGCGTCACGTGCGCGCGCTCAAGGCTCGTCGCCCCACCGTGCACCTTGGCGATACGGTGTGCGCGATTGAGCGTCTGCAGGTCGCGCCGAATGGTAGACGCCGTCACGCCCAGGGCCTCAGCAAGCTCCGGTACGGTAACCGAGCCCGTCTGCTGCACCATCGACACGATTGCGTTGAGCCTATCTTCCGCAAGCATCGCTTACTCCTCCTCGGGGTACACGACTCCCCAATCGGCGCGGAGCTTGGTCATCAGCTCCATAACATCAGAAGCATAGCCCAGAAGTTCGCGCTTCGAATCATCGCCAGCAACGGCCTTTTCCAGGTCGGCCATCTCGTAGCACAGCGCGTAGGCCTCGGTGCCAGCGTGGACCTCCTCACGGTGACCGTCCGCAGTCCACACGACGGTCGCATGGTCTGCACGCGGATACTCGTTGACCTCGATATAGCACTTATCGAAGCTGATGACCGAGCGCTTGGGCTGCTTGGAGTGGAGCGTAAGGCTCACGACGCCCAGCTGTTGCTCGGCATTACGGCAGACAATGCCACCCGCGACGTCAACGCCAGTCTCGCAGGTATTGCCCAGAGACACGACCTCGGCGGGTTGGCTGGCCATAAACAGGCGCATGACGGAGAGCGCATACACGCCAATGTCGAGCATGGCGCCGCCGGCAAGACTACGGTTGTAAAAGCGGTTGGTCAGGTCGCCGTACTCCTTATAGCTGCCAAAGTTAAGCTGGGCGAGGTTCATGCGGCCAAAGTCGCCAGCATCCATGCGACGGCGCAGCTCCTGATACAGCGGCATGTGGAGCACCGTGGTGGCATCCATAAGGACCACGTTGTGCTCGTCGGCGATGGCACGGGCCTCGTCGAGCTCGGCGGAGTTGAGGGTAATGGCCTTCTCGCAGAGCACGTGCTTGCCGGCGGCCAGCGCGGCACGCAGATAGGTGATATGCGTGTTGTGCGGCGTGGTGATATAGACGGCGTCGATGTCCGGATCGGCGTAGAGGTCCTCGACCGTCTCATACACCTTCTCGACGCCATACTGCTCGGCAAAAGCCTGGGCCTTGGACAGCGTACGGTTGGCAACGCCCGCGAGCTTGCGGCCGGCCAGAGCGAGGGACTGGGCCATCTGGTTGGCGATAACACCGCAACCGATCACAGCCCAACGAAGCTCGGGAGCCGTAAAGATGTCCTCGGGGAACGGCTTGTCCTGAACCGAAGCGAACGCCGCTTTTGCGGCAGCCGCGGAGTCGAGTGGAGCCTGCTTGGAATCTGCCATATGTGCCTCCTAGGTCATGGAGCGTCTAACATTTCTGCCGTCTCTATATTCGCACAAATTAGCGCGTATGTGCGTACTTTTGCGTATATAACCGCCAAATGGTCAAAATACAGCCGCAGACGGCGCTTATACACGCATAGCCACGCAATCCTACGCACGCAAATACGCACAAATGCGCACTAATCATTACTCAGAGACGGGGAATTCTGCTTAGAACTCGAAAGACAGGATGATCCGCTTCGCCTCGTCGCTCATGGCGCGCTGCAGCTCTAAGGACCGTCCCAAACTGCAGACAGAAAAAGAACGTCCCCAGGCGCCGGCATTTCAAGAGCACTCATTTAAGTCTGCCCCCAATGAGTGGGAGCAATCAGAGACTCTTTGCGAGGGAGGCCGGACGTGGCCTTCCTCGTTTTATTCATGGACTTTAGTCCGTGCCGTGCGGCACGCGCGGCATAGAAAGCCACCCGCTCAGCGGGTGGAGGCCAATTTCCGCTACGCGACAAAAACCTTCCCCCTAGCATGAGGATTGTTCAGGCCATCATACTAAGGGGAAGGTGATTGCTGTGGCCCAGAAAGCCAACAGCCTCGCGCACACGAAATGGCTGTGCAAGTACCGCATCGCACCGAGGTCAAGCTCATCGCCGCCATCGTCGAGAAGCACCCCAAGGTGCGCTTTGCCGTGAGCTGCACCTCGGCCCACGCCGACCTCTACGACCGCATGGAGCAGGCCCTGTGCGAGCGCATGGCCAACGCGGTGGAGGTCGTCCGCTCCGACATCAGCCCCGCGCTTCTTGTCCACACCGGTCCAAACCTCGTGGGTGTGGCGGTCCAGGGACTCTAGCGGAGGCGGGGCGTCCTGCCCCAAAAACAAATGCAAAAGACGAGCACTTCTTGCCGCTCAATTGGCAAGAAGCGCTCGTCTTTTCTTAACGCGTTGTATGGCGGAGAGAGCGCAAGTTACGCGAGCGCCCTTCTTGCCAGCTCGGCCGCGCCGAGGATTCCTTGGTCGCCGCCGCAGCCCGGGGCGCAGATGTAGCTCTCCATGTCCTTAAGCTCGGCGGTCTGGATGTAGCCACCCAGATATTCGAGGGTCTTCTTGCGGACGATGCCGTAGAGCTGCTCCTGGTGCATCACGCCGCCGCCGAGGACGATGCGGCGAGGCGAGTACATGAGCACGAGGTTCGCGCACATCTGCCCCAGATAATCCCCTTCGAGCGCCCACACCTCATCGTTGTCCGCGAGCTCGGCCGCGGGCTTTCCCCAGCGCGCGGCGATGGCGGGGCCGGAGGCGAGCCCCTCGAGACAGCTCGCGTGGCTCGGGCAGACGCAGCGTCCCTCCTCGGTGGGACGGGTCCTTACCAGCATGTGACCGGCCTCGGGGTGCAGCATGCCGTGAAGGAGTCTGCCCGCGCACATGACGCCCGCGCCCACGCCGGTGCCGATGGTCACGTAGACGGCGTCCTCGAGCCCCTTGCAGCAGCCGAAGACCACTTCGCCGAGGCAGGCAACGTTCACGTCCGTGTCGTAGGCCACCGGAATCCCGAGAGCGTCGGCGAACGCGGCGCGAAGACCATAGCCTCGCCACGCAAGCTTGGGCGTCTGGAGGATGGAGCCGTAGCGCTCGTCGTCGGGGTCGACGCAGGTCGGGCCGAAGGCGCCGATGCCCAACGCGTCCACATCGCGGGCAGTGAACCACTCGATCATCTGCGGGACGGTCTCGGCGGGCGTAAGCGTCGGGGTCTCTATACGGTCGAGGACCTCGCCGTCGCCGGACACCACGGAACAGACCATCTTGGTCCCGCCGGCCTCGAGGGCGCCGAGCCTCATTTGCTTTTCGCTCATGTGATCCTCCTTGCAAAGGGACGCCCGCAGTCATGGTCAACCGCGGACGCCCATAACGTTGGCTTGTTTCGAGGCGACCCTACCTGGGCACGCGGTCCTGCCTTGCGGCAAACGGGGCGAGCACGGCGTGCGGCTCGCTTTGGTACCAGTAGGCGACGGTGGAGATGTCGTCCTCGCGCTCGTAGAGCTTGATGTCGTCGTTGCCGAGGTCCTGGAACGTCACGCGCAGGTCCTCCTTGAACGAGATCGGGTCGGGAAGGTGCCACCTGTAGAGGCCGTGCCTGGGCAGCGCGTCGTCGTTGGTCGCGAGCATCGGGTTCGGGTTCGGCTTGCCCGCGCTGAAGCGGTCGCGCGTGGCGTCGCGCGTCGAGCGGTACGGGTAGCCAGCGAACAGCGTGTTGAAGCACTGCGCCTCGGGCAGCGCGTGGGGCGGCCTGTCGAGGAAGGCCCAGGCACCGCCGAAGTAGTCCTCGGCTCCCGTCGAGGTGACCGTGGGGAACTCCTCGTCGCCGTCGAGGAAGAACTTCATCTCGCCCTCGCCCCACCAATAGCGCTCCAGGGCGCACAGGGCCATGTAGGTGCCGACGTAGTAGCCCTTGCCGCGCACGCCGTCGAGCACAGTGTAGTCGACGCCCCTGCGGGTGCTGCGCTCGCGGTTAAAGCGGGCGTGGAAGTACATGGCGTCGTCCGGCACGTCGGTGAGCGCGTAGTTGAACGTGTAGAAGATGTACTTAATGGACCCGGGGTGCTCGCTCGTAAGCGTGACCTTGGCGTGCTTCCTGAAGGGCATCTCGAAGTAGCAGTTCATGCCGCCCGTCGGGTTCACGCAGATGGGCATCGAGTTGACGATGGCGCGCTCACCGAAGCCGTTGCAGAAGAAGTCGCCGACAGGGCACTCGACCGAGGGGGTCTCCTCGTCGTCCCAGTAGAAGCGCAGCACGAGGTCACGCATGACGAAGCTGCCAGCGGCGGTCTTGTCGGGGACGGTCATCCAGATGTGGCGGATGATGCCGGGGCCCTCGATGTCCGCGAGCGTGATGGTCTCGCCGGACTCAAGGGGCACGCAGCACGAGCCCTTGCGGCCGACGCCGAGGTGGCTGGCCGACATGGCGGCGCGGCCCTTCTCGCCCGTGATGTTCTCGGGGGTGATGGCGCGGCTTTCCTCACCGCCGTGCATCCACACGTCCTTAAGGAACTCTCTCATCGTCGACCTCCTCTATTCGTCGTCGTCGCACTCGGCGGAACTGGCACCGTTCACGTAGATGATCTGCTGGCGCGCCTCGTTGACGAGGGCGTCGAAGTCGAGTTTCTCGTCGGGGCGCGCGAGCGCGACCGTCATGGCGAGCGGGAGGTTGACACCCGCGATCACGTGGATCCGGTCGGAGGCGAAGCGGGAAAAGCGCTGGTTCACGCTGCCGCCGTACGCGTCGGTGAGGACGACGACCTCGTCAGTGCCCGAAAGAGCCGCCTCGACCGCCGCGTCGAGCCCCTCGCCGTTGTCGTTCACGTAGGCGCACACGGCGTTGACGGCGTCGCCCTTACCCGTAAGGAACTCGAGGGTGTCCTTGAAGCCCTGGGCGAGAAGGGAATGGCTCGCCACAACTATCTTTCTCATTGATTCACCAATCTCTTGGGTCGAAGCTAGGCGAGGATGCCGGCGGCGGAGGCGACCATCGCGAGGACGATCACCACGAGGATGAGGGCCGTCATGCTCGCGTTCTTCTTGGTAAGAAGGTAATACGCGCTTCCCGTGATGGCGGCGGGGATCATGGCAGGCAGGATCTTGTCGAGCAGCGGCTGAATCTCCATCGCGACGTCGCCGAAGCTGAAGCTAATCGGGCAGGTGACGCCGATGACCGAGGCGATGAGGCAGCCGACCACGGTGAGGCCGAGCACGGAGGCGGCGGCAGTGAGGTTGGGAAGCTTCTCGCTGAAGTCGGTGACGAGCTTCACGCCCTGCTTGTAGCCGAACTCGAGGGCGTGCATGCGGACCCAGAAGATGGCCAGGATGAGCGCGAACCAGATGCCGGCTCCCACGGGGTTGCCCTCGATGGCCATGTAGGCGGCGATGGAGCCCATGATGGTCGGGATCATGGTCATGAGCAGGGAGTCGCCGACGCCGGCGAGCGGTCCCATGGTGCCGATCTTCAGGTCTTGGACGGCGTCCGCCGCCGCTAGGCCGTCGCGCTCCTCCATGGCCACGCAGGCGCCAAGGATGATGGCGGCGAGCCAAGGCTGGGTGTTGTAGTAGCGGAAGTGGTTGTTGAGCGCTTGCTTATAGTCCTCGTCGTTCGTGTAGATCTTCCTCAGGACCGGCGAGAGGGCGTAGGCGACTGAGGCGCCCTGCTGGGTCTGGTAGTTGAAGGTGCACACGCTCATGAGCCAGCGCCAGTTCGCGTTGCGCAGGTCCTTCTTGGTGACCTTGTAGCCGGAGGGCTTGCCCTTGGCGACGGCGGTGATGTTCTCGTTTTCCATGGTTACTCATCCTCTCCGATGAAGGCGTCTGCGGAAGCGTGGGCGGCGAGCTCGGTGTCCCTCTCGGCGCGCTGGTAGAACGCGATCGCGAGGGCAAAGCCGACGATGGCGGCGCCGATGATGGGCACGTTCAGGAAGGCCGAGAGGAAGAAGCCGGCGAGCAGGTACTGGAAGTACTTGCCGGTGGGCATGTAACGCAGCAGCATCGCGATTCCGACGGCCGGGAGCATCTTGCCGGCGAGGGTGAGGCCGGAAAGGAACCACTGGGGCATAACCTCGAGGAGCCAGTTGACGGCGGGCTGGCCGAGGGTCACGGAGACAAAGACGGGCAGGGCGGCGCACAGGCCGAAGAGCACGGGGCAGACCCACAGGATGGCGTTCATCTGCTTGAACTTGCCCTCGTCGCAGAACTTCTGGGACTTCTCGACGACGAAGCCGTTGAGGATCTTGACGATGACGTCGAGCTGGATGCCGAGCATGCCGACCGGCAGGCCGATGGCGAGGCCCGTGTCCGCGCCCAGGGTCACGCCGTAGGCTGTGGCGATGATGGCCATCGTGCCGTAGTCGGGAATCGACGAGCCGCCGAAGCCCGCGACGCCGAGCTGCATGAGCTGGATGGTGCCGCCGATGACGAGGCCGGTCTGCCAGTCGCCCATGACGACACCGGTGATAAGGCCCCAGAAGACGGCATAGTTGACGAAGATCATCGGGATGCCGTAGTAGTCCACGTGCTTGATGAAGGCCAGCAGGGTCAAAAGGACGACCTGCAGGATAGTGAAGTTGACCATGATCCCTCCTTAGATGAGGTCGGCGACGGAGACGGGCTTGTCGGCGGGCACGAACTGTGCCGTCACCTTGACGCCGCGGGCGATGAGCGCCTTGTAGCTCTGGACGTTCTCGGCGGAGGCATAGGCGCGCTGGGTGAGCTGGACGCCGCCCTCCTTGACAAGAGAGCCGCCGACGATCAGCGACGGGAGCTCGATGCCCGACTCGACCAGGTGAAGGATCGTCTCGGGCTCCTTGGCGATGACAAAGACCTTCTCGCGGTCGTACTTGCCCGCCGCGAAGTTCTTGAGCGCGGTCTCCTCGGAGATGATCGAGACGGCCATGCCCGCGGGGCGCGCCATCCTCATGGTGGACTTCAGGACCTCGTCGCCGGCGACCTTGTCGTCGATGACCATGACTCGGGTCGCGCCCGACACCGGGGCCCACTGCGTCACGATGATGCCGTGAAGCAGGCGATTGTCGATTCGTGCCATAACAACACTCATGTTTGCTCCTATCAAATGAAGTTTTACGTTCGGTACTGCCTCGGCGCTATCCGGATTCGCGCGGGGCAAGGGGTTATCGAATTATTGAGGACGCGCGGTCAGCTCGCGGCGGCGCGGGGAAGGTCACTCGTCGAGCAGGAGGTCCGAGGAGCCGAGGCGCTCTTCTCGCGCCGGGGCGGCGCTCACGCTTATGTAGTCGAAGACATATGCGATCTCGCTTACGGGAACCTCTACGCGATAGCGCGTCGAGATGCTCGAGAAGCTCTGCCTGAAGGACTCGATGAAATCGGCGCGTTCCTCCTCGAAGCGGTCCTGGCCAACGTAGGTCTCAATGGGGTTTCTGGTAACAAGGCGCTCGACGAGACAGCAGAGGTGGACGTAGAGCCCAATGATGGCGTTGCTGCCGATCTTCTCGCCTGTCCTGCGCTGAAGCTCGTGCACGGCGCTCTCGATCTCGTGGAATAGCCGCTCCGGGTCGAGGATGGTGATGGAGCGGATGACGTTCTGCAGCGTCATGTTCGAGAGCAACTTCTCGTGGAAAGAAGAGAGCTCGGAAGCGTCAAGCCACCTGCCGAACACGGCATCAACCTTAGAGGCGGACGCCGTCGACATGATGTCCTCGAGGGCGACGAAGGGGACGGAGGCGACCCCGGGGTCTCCCGTGCCGATGACGGCGCAGACGCGGTGCTCGGAGAAAACGGCGTCGTTCGACCCGTTCGCGACGAGCTGCTTGAAGGGCCTCGTGAGCAGGCGCGCGCCTATGGTGCGCGGGAGGCTCTGCGAGACGAGCTGGCGTATCCTCTCCGCGGCGTCGACCCCGGACTCGGAGCAGAAGACGATGGCGTCCTCACGGTTGACGCGCTCGATCACCTTGCAGTGCGTCACGCACGCGGCGGTCGCATCGCCAAGAACCTCAGCGATGGACTTGCCGCCGAGCAGCCCGACCCCGATCTCGAGCGCAAGACCGGTAGAGACGTTGTTCACCACGCCGATAGTGGAGTCGGTAACGTTCTCGAGGGCCTTATAGGCCTCCTCCAAGGAGCCCATGTCGACGAGGAACACGACCCCGGTGCAGTAGGAATGGCGGTCGACGAGGCGCTGGAGCGGACCGACGATGTCCTTCAGCTGCTGGTCGTAGGGCATGTCGACAGCCTCGTACACATGCATGCCGAGCATACGGTTCGCCGCGTCGGCGATGCTCGTCGCCGTTGAGTAGCCGTGGGACAAGATGACGCAGAGCGTCCGAAGGGCCTTCGCATCGCGAGACTCCGATGCGACGCACAGCGTCAGAAGCGTCTTCGTGAAGTGATCGAGCGAGATTCCCAGCGCCCCTTCCACGTCTGCGGCGACCTGATCGGAGACACTCGAGGCAAACGGCAATTCGGAGGTCACGGCACCGAGGAGATGGGAGATTTGCTCCGCACAGGCAGACTTTCGCTTAGCCAGGCCGATACCCGGCCACAACTGCAGGCAAATCTCCTGGGCCAGCAGAAAAGCGACCTTCCTCGAAAGCTCGATGCCATAAGAAGAGCCTGCGTCGGCAAGGACCGCGCCCACGACGCGCTCGAAGGCGCGCGACCTCGAGGAGGCGACGCCGTGGTCGAAGATCAAGTGATCCTCAACGCCGCGCACAGCGGAGACAGCTTGCGAGACAAGCTCGGAGACAGAGAGCTCCCCGGCGCAGAATCGCTCATCGAGGGAGCACAGGGCATCGAGCGCCTGCTCGACCGGCCCTGTGCTCTCGGCGGCATCCAGAGACGCGTCGATCAGAACGCCATCGTCGGGCTGTTGATCGATCTGCGCGGAGGAGAGGAGCCCGCTGGGAAGAAGATACGGGCGAACGACGACGTAGTCGCCCTCGCGATTGAGGAACGCTTTGGCACAGCAGTTCGTCACGCAGGCGCGCAAGCCGGCGATGTTATCGGAAAAGTCCGCGTTCACGAGGCAACGGTATGCGCCGCGGCTGATCTTCACATCAGAACCGATTCGGCACCCCTCGCTGCGCAGGAAGCTCAAGATGAGATCCTCGCGCTCCTCGGGGGTCCGCTCCTTGAGTGAGGGGACGCGGGCACAGATGGGCATTTTGCTGTAGGCCGAGGAAACCTTCAGGTCATCGGCGGAAAGCGTCGTCGAAAGAACGAGGCGAGCGCGCGGCGCATCCTGGGAGGCATCGAGCCCGAGGGCCGTCGCAAGGCAGTGCTCCATCGCAGAGGGAGAGAGTGCCTCGATGCCGTTGACAAAGACCACACCCCCGCGCGCTTTCGCGATCGACTCGTCAAGAAGCCCGTTGAACGAGGCGGCGTCCGGGACCCCGGCGCAGTCGATGCGCACATAGGAGGAGTCGCGGGACAGCAAGCCCTGGTTCTTGCCGTACTCGTACACAAGGCGTGAAAGGAAAGACTTACCGACACCCACGCCGCCGCTCAAGAGGATGGGCAGGCCAAACGGAGGGTACTGAACCGCAGCCTTGCACTGCTCGACAACGGAGCTGAGGCTCATGTCGAAGCCCACGGCACGCGCGAAGTCGCGGTGATCGGCGATTCCCGTCGCCTGGATGAGGTCGGCGAGCGAGGCGTACTCGCTTGCAGAGAGCTTTACCTGAAAACGCTTCTGGAACGCGCGGCGATGAAAATAACGGACAGGCCTGCCCGCCACCTTAACCACAAGGCCGGCGCGAACAAGGTCGTTGAGGTACTGGCTCGCCAGGCTCCTGGAGATGATGAGCGTCTCGGCGATGTCGGAGGTGGACAGACGGGCAAGGTCGTCGAGTGAGACGGCAGAGGTGAGGGCCTCGAGATGCTCGAGAATCCTGTCCCTCATGTCGACGGGTTTCTTTGCCAAGCTGTCCTGTGTGGTCTTGTCCATGACTTCTTACCTCCTCGTACAAGGAGTATAAGGGGAGAACAGAGAACGGAAGGGGGCGCGTGGGGGAATCAACAGCTCCGAGGAAAAGTCCACCACTTGAGGGGCAGAAAACAACGGCCATTGAACATTCAGGGCCGACGCTCAACACTTCGGCTCGACACTTCGCTTTGGAAAGGGCCCTGCGCGCCGGGGTCCCAACATAAAGAAGGGCCCCGGTGCGCAGGGCCTAAAGCTTAACCATGCGCGCGGCGATGCGGGCGCAGTCGCAGGCGGCCTTCTTCTCGAAGGTGTTGTAGTCGACAACCTGGCCCTCGGCGCAGGGCTTGTCGCTGATAGCGCGCACGACGACGAGGGGCACGCCGTTGAGATAGGCGGCCTGCGCGATGGTGCAGCCCTCCATCTCGCAGCACAGGTCGCCGAAGGTCGCGAGGATGCGCTCCTTCTGTCCCGCGGGCGAGACGAACTGGTCGCCGGAGACGACACGGCCCTTGAGGACCTTAATGTCGGGGGCGACGGCGGCCGCGGCGGCGCACGCCGCCAGCAAGGGCCGGAACGGATCGCGCAAGATCAAGGCGTCGCCCGGGAGGTCGGGCGTTACCGTCAGCCGGCGCCGCGTCTGCCGCATCATGAGGGAGAACGGCCTGGCCGGCGCATACGGCAGGAAGAGGTTCAAGGTGCACCCCGGGACGGTCAACGAGGCCGACGTGCCCAACGTCGTCGCGCGCGGCTTCGGCGGCAGGGCGCCGTGCACCCATATAAGCAGCGACTTGGCCTGCGTGCGCGTCGGGGCGTCATGGAACTACGTCTGCCTGCTCGTCGACCTCTGCAACGGGGAGATCGTCGGCCACTCCGAAGGACCGAGGAGGGACGCGCGAGCTCCGAGCCAAGCTCTTGGATTACGTGCACTGGTACAACAACTTCAGGATCCACTCGACGCTGGGCTACATGTCGCCGGTCGAGTTCAGGGAGGCGGGGCCGTCCCTCCCGGAATCGTCCAAATAAGTGTTGCCAATCCATAGCCAATCCAGCCATCATCTTCGCGAAGGCGGACGTCAGGAAAAGCTCGGCTTGAGCTCGGTCGGACGCGGTCTGTGGGGCATCATTCAGGCTCAGGGGGTCTCCTTGTCTTCTTCGGTCGCAACCTGAATGATAGGGACGGCCCCTTCTCTCTTTCCCCTTCGTTTTCGACGCGTCACCCTCTCGGCGGGCTTAAGGCCCGCGCTCGCGGGTGCAGGGGCTACGCCCAAACCCCAAAAACGTAACGCCGTGCTCGAAGCGTTTCCGGACGTCAGCGTAATCTCAAATCCCGTTCGTCAACTCATGGGCAAGCCACCTGAGACTACTCATTTCTCCTACTGGCAATGAAGACCTGCGGCCTGCAGTTTTGCAAACTGCTTGAAAGCCACCTGCGTTGATTCACTTCCTATTGCAGCTGGCGGCTTGCACGCGAAAAGGCATTTAAGTTTCAAAACGGGCGTTTTCGGCGCTATCGAGCCTCCAAAGGCATCCCGCCGCGCCCTTTGGGACAAAAACAAAAACTCAAAGCCCTGAGTTCGAAAATAGTTTTTGGAGTTGTCCCGACTTTTGTCCCCGAAGCCGACGAAACGCGACAGGGTGTCACCTGGCGGCACTCGATTCGAGACGGCACCGAAAACTGGATGCAACCGGAATGACAGGACGGCAGAACCGAAGCCATCGAGTAGGGATAGAAAAAAGCCCGGGTGCCATGGCATCCGGGCCTTTGCTAGCAACTTGATGTTGCGGGCAGCTTAGAACTTGTGGCCGCACTTCTTGCAGACGCGCAGCTTGTTCTTGCCGTCCTTCTCGTGACCGACGCGGGTAACCTTACCGCACTCGGGGCAAACGAGATTGACGTTGGAGGCGTCGATGGGAGCCTCCTGCGAAACGATGCCGCCCTGCTGGTTGGCAGCGTTGGGCTTGACGGCCTTCTTGACGACCGAAACGCCCTCGACAACGACCTTGTTCTCAACGGGGAGAGCACGCAGGACAACGCCCTGCTTGCCGCGATCCTTACCAGAGAGAACCTGGACCTTATCGCCCTTCTTGATATACATATATCTCCCCTAACTACAGGGTCTCGGGAGCGAGCGAGACGATCTTCATGTACTTCTTGTCACGAAGCTCGCGAGCGACGGGCCCGAAGATACGGGTGCCGACGGGCGAACCATCGTTGTTGATGACAACGCAGGCGTTCTCATCAAAGCGAATGTAGGAGCCATCCTTGCGGCGGATCTCCTTAACGGTGCGAACGACGACGCAACGGACAACGTCCTTCTTCTTGACGTTGGCGCCAGGGGTAGCCTCCTGGACAGCACCGATGAACACATCGCCGATGCCTGCATAACGACGCTTGGAACCGCCAAGCACCTTGATGCAGCGAATCTTGCGAGCGCCGGAGTTGTCGGCGACGTTCAGCATGGTTTGCATCTGAATCATGGTAGATGTTCCTCCGAACTAAGAACCGAAGAGAGGTGCGCAGCCTTTATACGGCCCGTGGTATGCAAGCCAGGCATACGCACATCTTCGGAAACGTACAAGTCGTAAGAGCGACTGCTTATTTAGCGCGCTCGACGACCTCGATGAGGCGCCAACGCTTCATCTTGGACATAGGACGGGTCTCCATAACGCGGACGGTGTCGCCCACGCCAGCCGTGCACTCCTCGTCGTGAGCGTGCAGCTTCTTGGAGCTGGTCATCATCTTGCCGTACTTGGGGTGACGCTTGCGCTCGGTGATGGTGACAACAATGGTCTTGGCACCGGAGACGGAGGTAACGACACCCGTACGGACCTTACGCGAGTTACGCGAATCAGTCATGTTCTCTCCTTAGGTCCTACTCGGCGACAGCGGACTTCTCCGCTGCGATCTCGCGGGCGCGCTGCTCCGTGAGGACGCGAGCGATGTCCTTCTTCACGGTGTTGACGCGAGCGGTGTTGTCCAGCTGGCTGGTGGCCATCTGGAAACGAAGGTTAAAGAGCTCGGCGCGCATTTCCTTCAGCTTCTCAACGAGCTGAGCGTCCGAGAGCTCACGAATCTCTGCGGGCTTCATTAGTTCTCCTCCTTGGCGGCGGCGGCGTCCTCAGCAGCCCACTTGGCCTCGAGAGCGGCCTCCTCAGCCATCTCCTTCTCGATGCGCTGCTCAGCGTTCTTGGCAGCAACAATCTTGGTCTTGATGGGAAGCTTGTGCTGTGCAAGACGCAGAGCCTCGCGAGCGACCTCCTCGGGCACGCCCTTGACCTCGAACATGATGCGGCCGGGCTTGACGACGGCCACCCACTCCTCGGGGTTACCCTTACCAGAACCCATGCGAGTCTCGGCAGGCTTCTTGGTGATGGGCTTATCGGGGAAGATCGTGATGTAGACACGACCGCCACGCTTCATGTAGCGGGTCATGGCAATACGAGCGGCCTCGATCTGACGGTTGGTGATCCAATGGGCCTCGAGAGCCTGGATACCAAACTCGCCGAAATGCAGCTCGGTATTACCCTTGGCCTGGCCCTTCATGGAGCCACGCTGCACCTTGCGGTGAAGAATACGCTTAGGGGCAAGCACTACTGACCCCTCCTCTCGGAGTTACGACGACGAGGACGGGAAGAGCCCTCGAGTGCAGGGTTGGGAACAGGCTGGCCCGGGAGCTTCTCGCCCAGGTAGATCCAGACCTTCACGCCGCAAGCGCCCATGGTGGTGCTGGCGACAGCCGTGCCGTAGTCGATCTTGGCACGGAGGGTGTGCAGAGGCACGCGACCCTCGCGGTACCACTCACGACGGCCCATCTCGGCACCGCCGAGACGACCGGAGCACTGGATACGGATGCCCTTAGCGCCGGCCTTGCGGGCAGACTGGACAGCCTTGCGCATAGCGCGACGGAAGGCAACGCGGCCCTCGAGCTGCTCGGCGATAGACTGAGCAACGAGATTGGCGTCGAGCTCGGGGCGCTTGATCTCGACAACGTCGACGGAGAGCTGGCCCTTGGAGACGCCAGCGACCTTCTCGAGCTCGGTGCGGAGGGTATCGATCTCGGCACCCTTCTTACCGATGACAACGCCGGGGCGAGCGGTGAGGATGATGACCTTCACCTTGTCGCCAGCGCGCTCGATCTCGACGCGGGAGACAGCTGCGCGGGAAAGACGCTTCTCGAGGTACTTGCGGATCTCGAGATCGTTACCGAGGGTCTTAGCGTAATCCTTCTCTGCGAACCAGCGGGAGCGCCAGTTCTCGGTGATGCCAAGACGGAAGCCGGTGGGGTAGACTTTCTGACCCATACAGCTTTACGCCTCCTTTCGAGGAGCAACGACGACGGTGATGTGGGAAGTACGCTTCAGAATGCGAGAAGCGGAACCCTTGGCGCGGGGACGGATGCGCTTAAGCGTCGGACCCTCGTCAACATAGGCAGCGGCGACAACCAGGTTGTCGGCACGCAGACCGTTGTTGTTCTCGGCGTTCGCAACGGCGGAACGGAGAACCTTCTCGACATCCACGGCGACGGCGCGGTCGCAGAAGTGGAGGATGTCGAAGGCCTGAGCGACAGGCTTGCGGCGGATCAGATCGACCACCAGGCGGGCCTTGCTGGGGGAAACACGCACGTACTTAGCGACGGCGCGAACCTCGGTGGCCTCAGTTTCAATAGACTTAGTTGCCATTTACGGTTAACCCCCTATTTGGCCTTGTGGCCACGGAACGTACGAGTCGGCGCGAACTCGCCGAGCTTGTGACCAACCATGGACTCGGTAACATACACGGGCACATGCTTGCGGCCGTCGTGGACGGCGATGGTGTGACCAACCATCTCGGGGAAGATGGTAGACGCGCGGGACCAGGTCTTCACGACGTCCTTCTTGCCAGCCTCGTTCATCGCGGTGATACGCGAGAGAAGGCGAGTCTCCACGAACGGGCCCTTTTTGAGACTTCTGCTCATAAGTGCTTTCTCCTAAAACTCGGTATCCGAAATTACTTCTTACGGCGACGAATAATGTGCTGGTTCGAGACCTTCTTCTTCTTGCGCGTACGAAGGCCCTTCGTCGGCTTACCCCAGGGGGTAACAGAGGGACGACCAGAGGTGTGGTTCTTGCCCTCGCCACCGCCGTGCGGGTGGTCGACAGGGTTCATGACGGTACCGCGGACGGTCGGGCGCACGTTCATGTGACGCTTACGGCCGGCCTTGCCGATGACGATGTTGGCGTGATCGGCGTTGCCGACCTCACCGACGGTG
This sequence comes from Collinsella sp. OM06-18AC, assembly GCF_003438785.1. Classification (NCBI taxonomy): domain Bacteria; kingdom Bacillati; phylum Actinomycetota; class Coriobacteriia; order Coriobacteriales; family Coriobacteriaceae; genus Collinsella; species Collinsella sp. OM06-18AC. Next base: position 94,814 of record NZ_QSTX01000008.1, on the reverse strand, counting down.
GCGCGGCAGGTAACGAGGATGCGGCGCATCTCGGAGGAAGGCATACGGACGATGGCGTACTTGCCCTCCTTACCCATCAGCTGGCAGGAGTTACCGGCGGAACGGGCGATAGCAGCGCCCTTGCCCGGCTGGAACTCGACGGCGTGGATGAGCGTACCGACGGGGATGTCGGCGAGGGGCAGAGCGTTGCCCGGCTTGATGTCGGCGTCAGAACCGGACATGATGGTCTGACCGACCTCGAGGCCCTTGGGGGCCAGGATGTAGCGCTTCTCACCGTCAGCGTAGTGCAGCAGAGCGATGCGAGCGGAACGGTTCGGATCGTACTCGATCGTGGCAACCTTGGCGGGCACGCCGTCCTTGTTGCGCTTGAAGTCGATCACGCGGTAACGACGCTTCACGCCGCCGCCCTGGTGGCGGGTGGTGATGCGGCCGTTGTTGTTACGACCGGCCTTCTTGGGCAGGGGCTCGAGAAGAGACTTCTCGGGCTTGGTGCAGGTGATCTCGGAGAAGTCGGAGATCGTCTGCCAACGCCTACCAGCGGAGGTCGGCTTAAGATGCTTTACAGCCATTACAATCCCTTTCAATAGGAATCCGTTAGCCATCGCAGACAGGGATTCGAGGTTCTGCCTCGGGTGCGATGACACCGGACGTATACACGGTTCCGGGCGTGTCCATTTTATACGCCCAAAACCTTGAGCTCTCGCCTCCCCTATTTGGGAGGCATGAGCTCACTCAACAGCAGCGAGTCTTAGGCCTGGTTGCCAAAGACCTCGATGGTGTCGCCCTCGGCCAGCGTGACGATGGCCTTCTTCCAAGAACGGGTCTTGCCGGCGACATAGCGCACGCGCTTGGTCTTGGGCTTGACCGTCAGGGTGTTCACGCGAACGACCTTGACGCCGAAGATCTCCTCGACAGCGTCCTTGATCTGATACTTGTTAGCATCCTTGGCGACCTCGAACGTGTACTTGTTCAGCTCCATACCGGAGAAGGAACGCTCGGACACGATCGGACGGATGATGATCTCGTGGGCGGTCATTTATGCAAGCACCTCCCCGAAGTGAGCGGCGATGTCGGCGGGCATCAGCACGGCGTTGTTGTTGACGAGATCGTAGGTGTTGGCCTCGTCGGCAGTGATGATGAACGTCTTGGGAATGTTGCGGAACGACAGGTAGGCGTTGACGTCCTCATCGCGAACGACGATGGTCAGACGCTTGCCCTCAAGGCCGAGAGCCTTGAGCATGGCGACGGCAGCCTTGGTGGAAGGCTTCTCGAAGCCGTAGTCGTCGACGAGCACGAGCTCGCCATCGGCCAGCTTGGCGGACAGCGCGGAGCGCATAGCCAGCTTGACCTCCTTGTTGTTCATACGCTTAGCGTAAGAACGGGGCTTGGGGGCGAAGACGACGCCACCGTGACGCCACTGGGCAGCACGGATGGAACCCTGGCGGGCACGGCCGGTGCCCTTCTGACGCCAAGGCTTCTTGCCGCCACCGGAAACCTCAGAGCGACCCTTAGCAGACTGGGTGCCCTGACGCCAAGAGGCCATCTGGCACTTGACGATGTGGTGCATAACGTGGATGTTCGGCTCGATGCCGTACACCTCAGCGGCGAGCTCGGCCTCGGCGACCTTCTTGCCCTCGCTGTTCTTTACTTCAAACTTTGCCATTTAAGTGTTCTCCTTGGTATGACGCTGGGCTAAATGGGCTGGGCCCTTAGGCCATACGGATGGCGACGAGACCATTCTTGGCACCCGGGACAGCGCCCTTGACCAAGATGAGGTTCTGCTCGGCATCGATGCGGACAACGGAAAGGTTCTTGACGGTAACGCGCTCGTTACCCATGTGACCGGCCATCTTGACGCCCTTGAGGACGCGCGCAGGATAGGCGCACTGACCGATAGAACCGGGGTGACGCTGGAAGTGAGAACCATGCGTCATAGGACCGCGGCGCTGACCCCAGCGCTTGATGCGACCCTGGAAGCCCTTACCCTTGGAGGTACCGATGACGTCGACCTTCTCGACATCAGCGAAATCAGCGACGGTGACGACCTCGCCGACCTTGTGCTCCTCGCCGTTCTCGACGCGGACCTCACGAAGGAAGCGGACAGGCTCGACGCCAGCCTTGGCGAAGTGACCAGCCATGGGCTTGTTCACGTTCTTGGCCTTGATGTCGCCGAAACCGATCTGGACGGCGTCATAGCCGTCGGTTGCCTGAGTTTTAACCTGCGAGACAGCGCAGGGGCCAGCCTGGATGACCGTGACGGGAACGACGTTATCGTCCTCGTCCCAAACCTGGGTCATGCCAATCTTGCGGCCGAGAATCATGCTGATCAAGATATGATCCCAACTCTCGCGTGGTCTTGGGACAATGCGTACACCACCGAGCGTACGCCCCTAGAGGACCACTACTTACACGACGTGCTCCCCAGTCTTGTATTACGCCCGGACTACCTGACAACCCTATTAAGCAGGCATTTTGTCCAGCCAGAATACTCCCCTGGTTTCACACAGCTGTTTAGTATACACGGCTGCGGGCGTATCCATCGAGATTCATATTTCACTCACATTGTTTACGCAGGTAAAGTGCGTGGATGGCTCCCGAGCACGGCGGAGGGCCGGAGAAATATATTAAGGTCCCTGCTCTACAGTCCTGCGCAAGACGGAGAGCACATTAAGTGCTCTCCTTTGCGTGCGGAACTCGCGATGACCTTAATATATTTCTCCGGCCCTCCGCCGTGCTCGGGAGACGACACGTTGATGTCTGCTTAACTCTGCTCGCTCAGCTAATTACTTTGTTGGGGGTCCACTATTTGCTGGAGGGTGAACTTACATTGCATTGGCTCGCCTTCTGCTTGTAGCTTTTCCCCATCGAAATCGAAGATCATGATGGCGCAGTTGGGGAGTTTTGTTGGGAGCTCGAAGCCCTCTGGGGCTGCAGCCTTGATGAATTGGCGGCTGGCGCTGCCGTGGCTTACTGCTAGAAGGGTTTCGATGCCCTTGGCGCCCATGAGATTGGTGAGGGTGCCTACCATGCGCTCTTGCAGCGCGCGGCTTCCTTCTCCTCCGAAGGGGACCAAGTCCTCGCCTGGATCCCAGACGTCGGTGGGTAGGGCGTCGTGGGGGCCTTCTTCGAAGGTGCCGTAGCTGCGCTCGATGATGCCTTCGCAGGGCTCGACTGCTGCATCCCGGCCGAGGAGTTCGGTTGCGACGAGACTTGCCGTGTCCATGGCTCGGCCCAAGGGCGAAGAGACCACTTTGTCGGGAACGACGTTGTGGGCTTTGAGCCACGCGGCTGCCATCCCGGCTTGCTGACGACCCAGGTCGGTCAGCGGTGAATCGCAGCGGCCCTGGACGAGCTTTTTAACGTTGAATTCTGTCTGACCGTGGCGGAGTAGGTATAGGCGCTTCATGCTCTCCCCTTCTGCATCAGTTGCTTTATCAGCTCGGCCCTACTCGTGGGTATGGCCGACATAGTCTTCGTCGATCGTGATCTTGGCAATCGACTTGGGATATTCGGATTCGACATGTTTCGCCAACGCGCGCTTTAGGTCCTCGGCGTTCATCGTCAAATCCGAGGGCCGCGCGCAGTCAAAGATCACGTTGGTATGCGTGGGGCCCGGAACACAGCGTAGGTCGTGGATCGAGAGGCGGCTATCGACCTCTTGAGCCATAGCGTTGATGCGCAGACGCATGCTCGCCACCTTTGGATCGTCGGTCACGATGGGGTCGTAATGGAGCGTGACGATCATACCGTCTTCGTTCCTAAACGACTGCTCGATGTTATCGAGCGTGTCGTGACTTTCCAGCGGGCTGGCCTCGGCCGCCATCTCGGCGTGCGCACTTGCAAACTTCCTGCCCGGACCGTAATCGTGAACCATAAGGTCGTGGACGCCCAAAACGCCGGGGTAGCTCATGATTTTGTCTCGAATGTGCTTGACCAGCTTGGGATCGGGCGCCTGGCCCAAAAGCGGGCTCACCGTATCCTGGATGAGCTCAAAACCGCTCCAGCCGATATAGGCGCCAACGGCAAGGCCGACCCATGCATCTAGATTGATATGCGTCACCTGCGAAACAATCGCGCACGCCAACACGGCGCCCGTGGCTAGAACATCGTTCTTGGAATCCTGCGCGGTCGCATGCAGCGTCTCGGACTCAATGCGATCGCCGAGTTTTTGGTTGAGGGCCGCCATCCAAAGCTTTACGACCATCGAAAGCGCAAGGACTGCCACCAGGGCAAGCGAGAACTCGACAGGTTCGGGGTGGATGACGCGCTCAACCGAGGACTTGATAAGCTCAAGGCCGATCAGCAGCACGAGCGCCGCCACGACCAGACCCGAGAGATACTCGTAGCGGCCATGGCCGTAAGGATGCTCGGGGTCTGCCGGCTTGCCCGCCAGCTTAAAGCCAAGCACGCTCACGATGTTCGAGCTGGCATCAGACAGGTTGTTCATAGCGTCCGCCACGATTGAAACCGATCCCGACAGCACGCCAATTGCACCCTTCGCAGCGCATAGTGCCACATTGGCGAGAATACACACCATGCCCGTCAACGTTCCCACGCGTGCACGGTCGCCCTGCGCACGACGAACAATCCACTCGACCATCTGCATCCGCCCCCACGGTACTACCTATATATCTATTGTTCAAACGGATTGTAGTGTAGCCACTTTGTCCCCCAGATACAAAAAGGCCGCAACCCACACGGGCCACGGCCTTGGAATGCGACATGCGGGACCGTCCCTTTGTCGCACAGGTTTATGCGCTTGCCTCGGCCACGCTCTTCGAGGTTTCGGGCAAATCGGCTCCGTCCCCCGTCACCTGCCCCTTCGCCGGCACCACGCCAAAGCAGTAGCTCAGCGCCGCAGACACCGCAAATGCCGTGCCACCGGCAGCGCAGCACCACAGCAGGTTCGAAATGCCGCCCGTGGCAAAGCCAATGACCATAAGGACATTCGTCATGCCGATGGTATAGGCCGTAACGTGGCCCACGGCCGCAACAAGGCCTCCGACGGCGCCGCCAATGGCCATGCATGTCAGACACCTGCCATATTTAAAGCCGCAACCGTACAGCGCCGGCTCGCTTACGCCGCCAAGAACACCCGAGATTGAATAGCCCAGCATGAGCGCCTTCTCGTCCTTATCCGCAACGCGAAGCGACGCGCCAAAAGGCATGCCCCAAACGGCGAACGTCGCCATCGTCGCGGCAATCAGGATGCACGAATCCGTTCCCACACTCATAAACTGCGCGTACGCAAGCGATAGGACAACGTTGCTGATACCCGCGATCTTAAGAAACTCCCAACCCGCGGCAAGCCCCATGAGCGTGAGCAGCGACACGATGCCACCGGAATTGCCAAGCATAAACATAAGCTGGCCCAACAGCATGCCCAGATAGCTGCCCGCCGGCGCTGTAATACACAGCGAAACCGGAACCATGACGAGCATGGTTGCAAACGGAACGAACGAAAATGCCACGGCCTTAGGGATAACTCGATGAAAGAAACACTCCACTCGCCATAGCACGGGCACCGAGATGAGGACCGGAATAACAGTCGTCGTGTAATCGTTGACCGGCGCGGGAAGTAGATCATACACGGAAGTCATCGATGCCCCCGCCGTCGATGCGGCATCGACGAGCTTAAGCAGATCGGGCGCAATCAATACGCCGCCCAGCATCATGCCCAGTTGTTCCGAGCAACCGAGCTGGCGGGCAGCCGCCCAACCAAGATAGATGGGCAAAAAGTAGTAACCGGCGTTATAGAGCCAACTGTAGAACAGGCGATAGATTTCGGAATCGGCAGGCCACAGGCCCAGCATGCCTTCGCCCATAATGACGGCGACGGTGCGGAACAACGCCGCGCAGACAATAAAGGGCAGCGCCGACATCATGCTTTTGGACAGATAGTCCACCACGGCCATGGCGTTTGATGAAACCGTCGTTGTAAACGAGGTGTTAGAAACTTGTGACATGGAACGCCTTTCCCAATGTGACATGCGGACTGCCCCTTTGTCACATCGTGCGGTACTGACCGATTGCGCGGTACTTTTCGTAGCGGAGGTTTGTGAGGATCGCGTCGTCGAGCTGCCCAAGCGTATCGAAGGCATCAAATGCCGAGGACATGACGGCACCGGCGATCTCCTCATGCGACAGGCCCCTATCGTCAACAATGCCGTCGATGATGCCGAGCGCCAACAGATCGGGGGCCGTGAGCTTAAGCGCTTCGGCGGCCTCATTCGCGCGGTCGGTATCCTTCCACAGGATCGACGCACAGGCCTCGGGGCTCACGACCGAATAGGCCGAGCTCGAGAGCATCAGGATGCGGTCGGCCACGGATAGCGCCAGCGCGCCACCAGAGCCGCCCTCGCCTGTCACCACCGAGACAATCGGCGTCTTAAGGCCGCTCATCTCCATGAGATTCTGGGCAATCGCCTCGCCCTGGCCGCGTTCCTCGGCACCGATGCCGCAAAACGCGCCCGAAGTATCGACCAGGCACAGAACCGGTCGACCAAACTTTTCGGCCTGGCGCATAAGGCGACGCGCTTTGCGGTAGCCCTCGGGATGTGCCATACCAAAGTTGCGACGCATGCGCTCTTTGGTCGTGGTGCCGCGTTCGATGGCGATGACCGTTACGGGGCATCCGTCTTTCCAGCCAATGCCAGCCACCACAGCAGCGTCGTCGCCAAAGTAGCGGTCGCCGTGCAGCTCCACAAATCCATCCAGGCCCAGCGAGATCATCTCGCCTGCCGTGGCGCGATCTGCCGAGCGGGTCTGCTTAACAATCTCGAGCGCGGTTTTTGGTGCGGCCGAGCGCTTGAACAAGTGTCCCAACTTTTTGCCGCGGCGACCCGTATGCACGATCTCATGCGGTGCCCCCAGGCCGGGCGCGTGCCCTTCGTGCAGCGCCAACAGCTCGCCTACCGTGAGCGCAATCTCGCCACGCGGAACAACGGCATCGCAAAAGCCGTGCTCCAGCAAAAACTCGGAGCGCTGGAATCCCTTGGGCAGGCGCTTGTGCATGTTCTGCTCGATCACGCGCGGGCCGGCAAATGCCGTCAGGGCATCCGGCTCTGCCAGGATAATGTCGCCCTCCATGGCAAAGCTCGCGGTTACGCCTCCGGTCGTGGGGTCGGTGAGCACCGTGATATACAGGCCGCCCACCTCGCTGTGGCGCCTAACCGCCGCAGAAATCTTGGCCATCTGCATAAGCGATGTCACGCCCTCTTGCATGCGCGCACCGCCCGAAACGGTAAAGCCGACAACTGGCAATCCCAGCTCGGTCGCATGCTCAAATGTGCGACAGATCTTCTCGCCCACCACGGAACCCATCGAGCCCATCATAAAGTTGGCATCCATAAAGAAGAGAGCTGTATCGCAACCGCAGATTTTGCCCCTGCCGCACACAACGGCATCGCGCTCGCCCGAACGCTCGCTCACGCTCTTGAGTTTGTCGGCATAACCGGGAAACGAGAGGAAGTCCTCCGACGCCAGATTAGCATCCCATTCCTCAAACGTGCCCTCGTCGACCGTCATGCGCATACGGTCGCGCCCGCTCACGCGAAAGTGCTTGCCGCAACGAGGGCAGACCTCGAGGTTGTCGTGCAGGCGCGCCTCATCGATCACACGGCGGCACTCCGGGCACTTGATAAACACGTGGCGCGCGGGAAACTCGGCGCACGACTCGGTCATCGGCCCCTCGAGGACGTTGACCGTCTTCGCTTTTCTATTCATCAGCATAGAGATGCCCCATCAGATCGGTGTGATACATGCCCGACAAGAACTCGTCGTTTGCCAGCACGTCGAGCTGAAGCTCGCTGTTTTCGCTCACGCCCTCGATCACGAGCTCGCCCAGGGCCGAGCGCATCTTGCGAATGGCGCCGTCACGCGTGGGCGCACACACGATGAGCTTGCCGAGCATGGAGTCGTAGTACGGCGGAACGTTCGCACCGGTAAACATGGCGGAATCCCAGCGCACGCGCGGGCCACCCGGCACACGCAACGCGGTGACCGTTCCGCACGACGGCAGAAAGTCCGGCGTTTCGGCATTGATGCGGCACTCCATGGCGTGGTTGCGCACCGGCATGTCCTCCTGCTCAAAGGGCAGAGGCTGGCCGGCTGCCACGCGCAGCTGCCACTTGACCAAGTCGGTATCGGTTACAAACTCTGTAACCGGATGCTCCACCTGCAAGCGCGTGTTCATTTCCATAAAGTAGAAATTGCCGTCGTCCGAGTACAGAAACTCGATGGTGCCAGCGCCCTCATAACCGACGGCACGAGCCAAGTCGCGCGCCGCCTTGTGCATACGGGCACGAATATCGTCGCGTCCGTCGAGGCACGGCGCGGGGCTCTCCTCGATCAGCTTTTGGTTGCGGCGCTGCACCGAGCACTCGCGCTCGCCGAGTGAAAACACATGGCCCTGCTTATCGGCCATAATCTGTACCTCAACGTGATGCGCCGGCGCGACGAACTTCTCCATGTAGCACTCGCCGTCGCCAAAAACGGCCTCGCCCTCGGCGCGCGCCTCGATGAACGCCTTTGCCGCGTCTTCCACGCGCTCGACCTTGCGAATACCGCGACCGCCACCGCCGGCACGCGCCTTGATGAGCACGGGACAGCCGATGCGCTCGGCCTCGGCCGTCGCCTCCTCGGGGCTTTTGAGCAAATCGCAGCCCGGCACGATGGGCACGCCCGCGGCAGCAGCCGTTCGGCGTGCGGCGTCCTTGTCGCCCATGCTGTCGATCACCTCGGCCGAAGGACCGACAAACGCCAGACCGTACTTGTCGCAGTCGCGCACGAAGCTCGCCTTCTCGGAGAAAAAGCCATAGCCGGGATGGATCGCCTTTGCCCCCGACTTTACGGCACAGGTGAGCACGGCATCGTCGTTGAGGTAGCTCTCGGCAAGACGCGGGCCGCCGATGCAATACGCCTCGTCGGCAAGCTGCACGTGCAGCGCGTCCGCATCGGCCGTGGAATAAACGGCGACGGTCTTGATGCCCATATCGCGGCACGCGCGGATAACACGAACCGCGACTTCGCCGCGGTTGGCGATGAGCACTTTGTCGAACATGAAGCCTTCCTTAACTTTCGTGCATGAGTGCAAAAGACATATCGGCGCGGCAGCAAACCTCACCGTTGACGCTCGCAGTACCCGTCGCAAAGCGGAACGGCCCGCGCGCACGCGTGATGGAGCACACTAGATCCACCGTGTCGCCCGGGCGCACCGGACGCTTAAAGCGCACCTTGTCCAGACTCGTGTAGAACGGCGTCGCGCCGCGCGCCTCCTCATCGCCCATCAGCAGCACGCAGCAGTTCTGGGCGAGCATCTCGCACTGAATCACGCCGGGAACGACCGGGTTTCCCGGAAAATGTCCCTGCAAAAAGTACTCGTCGCCTGTAATCGTGATCTTGCCGTGGGCCTCGTCGCCCACCAGCTCGGCTTCGTCGAGCAAAAGCATCGGCTCGCGATGCGGTAACAGCTTCTTGAGCTCTTCTTTGTTCATGGATATCACCTATCCGATCCTCATGAGGCAGCTGCCAAACTCCACGAGGTCGCCGTCGGCCACGCAGATCTCGAGCACCTCACCGTCTGCCTCGGCCGTCACCTCGTTGAGAACCTTCATGGCCTCGATGATGCAGAGGGTCTCGCCGGCCTTGACCTTGGAGCCCACGCGCACAAATGGCTCGTCGCCCGGCGCAGGGGCAGCATAGAAGACGCCCACCATGGGAGCAGTCACCTCGGTGCCCTTGGGCTCCGGCGCGGCGGCAGGTGTCTGCGTGGCGGGTTCCGGTGCGGCAGGCGCGACTGTGGGAGCTGCAACTTGAGCGGCCATGGCGCTCGGCATAGGCATGGGCACGGCAACCGGCTGCGCCACACTCGCGCGCTCGAGTTCGACCGCGGTGCCATCGGGCTCCTCAACGCGTACGCGCGTGAGGCCGCGGTCCTCCATCACATCGGCTATCTCGGCAAGTCTTTTGGAATCCATGCTCTAGCTCCTCGTATATCTACGCAGCGCGATGGCGGCGTTGTGCCCGCCAAAGCCCAGGTTGGTCGAAAGCGCCCAGGTAAGGTCGGCGCGAACCGCGCGATTGGGCGTGTAATCAAGATCGCAGGCGGAATCGGGCGTGTGGTAGTTAATGGTCGGCGGCACCACGCCCTGCTCGAGTGCCATGGCGCAGGCCATGACCTCGATGGCCCCCGTGGCACCGATCATGTGCCCCGTCATCGACTTGGTCGACGAGACATGTGCGGCGCGCGCCGCGTCCTCGCCGAGCGCTCGCTTAATGCCCGCCGTCTCGGACGAATCATTAAGCTTGGTCGAGGTGCCGTGGGCATTGATGTAGAGGCCCTCGGAAGGCTTGACGTCGCCCTCGGCCACCGCCAGCGATATCGCGCGGGCAATGCCGGCAGCCTCGGGATCGGGACTCGTGATGTGATAAGCATCATCGGTGTTGCCGTAGCCCACGACCTCGGCATAAATGTGCGCACCGCGCGCCTGCGCATGTTCCATGCTCTCGAGTACCAGCACGCAAGCGCCCTCGCCCATCACAAAGCCGTCGCGGTCTGCATCGAACGGGCGGCAAGCCGTCGCAGGATCGGGGTTGGTGGTCAATGCGCGGCAGGACGTAAAGCCTGCAACGGCATCGGGGATAATGGCCGCCTCGGCGCCGCCCGCGAGGATCGCGTCGGCATAGCCGTGCTTGATGGCGCGGAACGCCTCGCCCACCGCATGGGCCGAGGTCGCGCAAGCAGTCACGACTGGCAGGGTCGGTCCCTTTGCCTTGTGGCGGATCGCGATATTGCCCGAAGCCATGTTGGGGATCATCATCGCAATCATATAGGGCGATGCGCGGCGAGGTCCACGATCGGCGATCGTGTGGACGTTGTCGACGAGCGTCGTCATGCCGCCCACGCCCGAGCCCACGTAGACGCCCAGGCGCTCACGATCGATGGCGCCTTCGACATCAAAGCCCGCATCGTGCATTGCCTCGTCCGAAGCCGCCATCGCAAACTGAACGCAGGGGTCCAGATGCTTGGCGTCACGCTTGCCAAAGTACTCGTTGCCGTCAAAGCCCTTGACTTCGGCCGCCACCTTGACGGTAAACGCATCGGTATCGAAGTGCGTGATCGGGCCGATGCCACAGGTCCCGGCGCACATGGCCGCCCAGGTGGCAAGCGCGGTGTTGCCGAGCGGCGATACGGCACCGATGCCGGTGATTGCAACTCTCTGTTCCATCATGGTCTCCTCATCCAAGCCGTTCTTCGGCCCTGGTTTCTACATCGCCATTCCGCCGTCGACGCGCACGACCTCGCCCGTAATGTAAGCAGCCGCATCGCTCGCTAAAAAGCGCACCACGCCGGCCACTTCCTCGGGACGTGCCATGCGCTTAAGGGGAATCTGTTCCTCGGTTGCCGTACGCACCTTCTCCGAGAGCTTTGCCGTCATATCTGTCTCGACAAACCCGGGGGCGACCGCGTTCGCTCGTACGCCACGAGGCGCAAGCTCGCGCGCCACCGCCCTGGTAAGCCCTATCACGCCCGCCTTGGAAGCAGCGTAGTTGGCTTGCCCGGCATTGCCCATCAGGCCCACGACCGAGCTCATGTTGACGACGCAACCGCCGCGCTGGCGCATAAAGGTCTTGGTGAGCGCGCGCGTCATATTGAATGTTCCCTTGAGATTGACATCGAGCACGCGATCGAATGCGTCATCGCCCATGCGCATGAGCAGGCCATCGCGGGTGATGCCGGCGTTGTTGACGAGCGCCCAAATGGAACCAAAGTCGTTGAGGACCGCTTCCACGCACGCGTTGACGGCAGCGGGATCGGCCACGTCGCATTGATATGCGCGTGCCGTGGCGCCAACCGCCTCACAGGCTTCGCACGTCTTGCGCGCCGCATCGACGCTGCCGGCATAGACGACGGCGATATCAAAGCCGTCCTCCGCCAGACCGACAGCGCAGGCGCGGCCGATACCCCGCGAGCCGCCCGTGACCAGTGCCACGCGACGTGAGTCGTTGCGCTCGAGCGCGCCGTTGTTCAAGTTGCCCATGTCATTCCTTTCGGGTTACAGCCCTGTGGACTATGCGAGCTCGTCGGCAATAGCTGCGACCTGCTCGGCCGTTTCGCACGAATACACGCGAACGTCGCACAGCGTACGCTTAACCAGGCCCGACAGCGTTTTGCCAGGGCCGACCTCAATAAACGTGTCGATGCCTTGATCCTGCAGAGCATGCAGCGTGTCGACCCAGCGCACGGCATGGCTCACCTGGTTGGCCAAGACATCCGATGCTGCTCGCGGGTCCGCCGGATAGGGCGCCGCTGTTATATTTGCCATAACAGGAATGAGCAACGAGGACGGCGCGTGACCGGCCTCGATATATGCAGCAAGGCCACAGGTCGCCTCGGCCATATAGGGGCTATGGAATGCACCCGACACCGCGACCTTCATGGCGCGACCGCCAGCCTCTTTTACCAGGACGTCGAGCTCCTGCAGCGCCTCGGGCGCTCCGGCCACAACCGTCTGCTGGGGACTGTTGTAGTTGACCGGCCAGCAGTCCTCGCCGGCCTGTTTTGCCAAACCCTCGACCTGCGCCGCATCGAGTTTGATGACGGCGCGCATGCCGCCGGGGTGACGCTCGGCCGCCGTGGCCATCAATGCCGCGCGCTCACACACGAGCTCAAAACCCGCTCGCGTATCGAATGCCCCCGCAAAGGTGAGTGCTGCGACCTCGCCCAGCGAGAATCCCGCACAGGCGGCAGGCACTACGCCGCGCTCGCGCAGGGCGGCAGCCGCTGCCAGGTCGTGAACGAACACGCACGGCTGCGTGTTCTCAGTCTGCGAGAGCTCCTCCTTGGAGGCGCTCCGGCACTGCTCGCTGGTCCCCGGGCGCACCTCGTCGGCAATGGCGAACACCTCGGCGGCCGCCGGCGATGCCTCAATCAGGTCGACGCCCATCGCGGGATGCTGGGCACCCTGACCGGCAAACAGAAACGCTACGCCACCCATGCGGACGCACCCTTCAGGACATGCTCGGCGCCATCGACCAAATCGTCGACGATTTCGCGTGCGCTCTGGCGTTCGTTGACCATGCCGGCAATCTGTCCGCACAAATACGAACCCTCTTCGTAATTACCGTCCTTTGCGGCTTTACGAAGCGCGCCCGTGCCCATGGCCCCGAGCTCCTCGGGGCTTGCGCCCGCCGCCTCGTTCTTGGCATACGCGTTGGTGAAGGGGCTCTTGAGGGCGCGAACCGGATGTCCCGTCGAGCGACCGGTCGCACGCGTCGAGGTGTCGTTGGCCTTCAGGACCATCTCCTTGTACTGCTCCGATACGGTGCACTCATCTGCGATCAGAAAGCGCGTACCCACCTGCACGCCGGCGGCGCCCAGCATAAAGGCGGCCGCCACGCCGCGGCCATCGGCGATACCGCCAGCCGCAACCACGGGAATATCGACCGCATCGACAACCTGTGGCACCAGTGCCATCGTCGAGGTCTCGCCAATATGGCCGCCTGATTCGGTACCCTCGGCAACCACGGCAGTGGCTCCACGACGCGCCACGAGACGCGCCAGCGCCACCGAGGCAACGACCGGGATGACCTTGATGCCCGCCTCGTTCCACGCCTTCATGTACTTGGTGGGATTGCCGGCACCCGTCACGACGACCGGCACCCGCTCGTCAATCACGACCCGCGCTACCTCGTCGGCAAACGGGCTCATGAGCATGACGTTGACGCCAAAGGGCTTATCCGTCCTGGCGCGCAGCTCATGAATCTGGTCGCGCAGCCAGTTGGCGTCGGCGTTCATGGCCGCGATAATCCCTAAGCCGCCCGCCTCGGACACTGCGGACGCCAGCGAGGCGTCGGCGATCCAGGCCATACCGCCCTGGAACACGGGCTTTTCGATGCCGAGCAGATCGCAGAGAGGAGTCTTGAGCATCTCTACTTCTCCAATGCCGCCTCGACCGTATCGGCGAACTCGCCGACCGTCTTGGGGTTCTCCTCGGTATCGAGCTGGATGCCAAACTCGTCCTCAACGGCGACGAGGATCTCGACGGTGCCCAGACTGTCGAGACCAATCTCCTCGAGCGTGGACTCGGGCTTCATCTCGACGTCGTCAAGACCGGCGGTCTCGCGGATAACATCGCAAACGCGCTCGAAGGTCTTCTGATCTGCCATGGTAGTTCTCCTTTGTTTGTGCCCTAGGGGCGTTTTTATTTCCTATGTGCGACTACTTCCAACGAAGTAGATAGCCACCTATATCCAGACCGGCGCCAAATCCAACGAGGGCGATGGTGTCGCCCGTGTGAAGTGCGCCGGCGTTTGCCAGCCGGTCGAGGGCAAGCGGAATGCATGCGCTCGAAATGTTGCCGGTCTCGCGCAGCGTTCGAACCACGCGCTTGTCTGGCGCACCGAGGCGCTTGACCGCCTGACTCAGGATTCGTTCGTTAGCCTGATGGAATACAAAATGGTCGATGTCCTCGACCGAAATGCCCGCATCGCTCGCAAGCTTATGGACCGTGTCGCAAATCGCGTTGACGCCGAACTTGAACACGCGGCGGCCATTCATGGACAGCACGCTCTCGCTATCTGCGAAGGCCTTAAACGGCGAGGTGCCGACCAGACCGGGAACGCACAACGTCTCGACGTCGGGCGCCGTCGAAAGCTCAACGGCAAGGGGGCTGTCTCCCCCAGCCTCAATCACCGCGGCGCCTGCCCCATCGCCAAAGAGCACACAGGTGGCGCGGTCGGTCCAGTCGAGCGCGCGCGTCATCTGCTCGGCGGCAACGACAAGCACATGCTTGGCTCGTCCTCGGGCGATATAGCCCTCGGCAACATCGAGCGCAAATACGAAGCCGGCGCAGGCAGCCGAGACATCGAAGGCAGGGCACGTCGCGCCCAGTCGCTCAGCAACGGCACACGCCTCGGCGGGAACAAGGTGGTCACCCGTCGTCGTCGAGCAGACGATCAAATCCAGCTGGCTCGCGTCGATTCCGGACACCTGGAGTGCCCGCTCGCTCGCCGCTACGGCAAGGTCGTCAAGTGACTCGGTGGTGCATACATGGCGACTCTTAATACCTGTGCGGGTAAAAATCCACTCATCCGAGGTATCGAGGAACTCGGACAGCTCGTCATTGGAAACACTGCGCTTAGGAAGCGCCGAGCCTGTTCCAAGAATCGTGAAACCCATCACTAACCTCCTTTGAGTTGTTGACGTGTTTACATCGACCAAGAGAGGATAGCGCATTTCAGTCGTTGTTAACGTGTTAACATTAAATTGTCCAAATGCGACAAAGGCTTCACATTGTGTCTCTCTCGACACCATTGCGTTATTCACTTATTCATTAAGGAGGTAGCAGCCGTTATGGATGCCAAATTAACGATAGTCGACGTAACCGGATCGACCAACGATGACCTGCTCGAAGCAGGAAAACAGGGAGCGCCGCACGGCACAGGACTTGCCGCCCGGGCTCAGACAGCAGGACGCGGCCGGCGCGGCCACAAGTGGGATTCAACCGCCGGCAACCTATTGCTTTCGATTGTCCTGCGTCCATGCGTTAATCCTGCGAAGTACTCTGGTCTTGCTGCCGTCAGCGGCCTAGCGGTGCTCGAGGCGCTCGAAAAACAGGGTCTTGCAAACGAGATTGGCCTCAAATGGCCCAACGACTTGGTCGCTCGAGGGCGCAAACTTGGCGGCATCTTAGTCGAGGCAGCACGCGATAACGAAGGCAAACCCTTCGCCGTCTGCGGCATTGGCGTCAATGTGAACTATGTGCCCTCGGAGGTTCCCGATGGCGGGCTGGCGGCAATCGGCCTCTCGGATCTCAACAAGAATGTTCCCACGGTCGATACGCTGCTCGATGCGGTCTACCATGCGGTCGTTGAGGGTGTAGACACTTGGGAGAAGTGCCTTAATACAATGGAGAGTAGCGTCGGCCCGCTTGCGCCCATCCTCGATGATTATGTCGCCCACCTCAATTGGATTGGGAACCACGTAATTGCCCGCTCCCCCGCTGGAGAAGAGCTGGCGCGAGGAATATTCAGAACGGTCGACGATTATGGTCGCGCGAACATCGAGACGGAGGGCGGGCTCCGCGCATTCCACTTCGAAGAAGCATCCTTGCGCCCTTTGGGCGCATAGGGTGCCAAAGCCATCCTCTCAGCAGCATTATTCGCCTCTTAAAACCTAAGCTCAAAACAAAAGGGCCCCGCTACCGTAACGGCAGCGGGGCCCTTTAAGCTATGAGCGATATCGCTTAGAGCTTGATGTCGATGTCGACGCCAGCGGGGAGGTCGAGACGCATGAGCGAATCAACGGTGCCCGAGGTGGGGTCGAGGATGTCGATGAGACGCTTGTGGGTGCGCATCTCGAACTGCTCACGGGAGTCCTTGTTCACGTGCGGCGAGCGGATAACCGTGTACAGGTTGCGCTCGGTGGGCAGGGGGACAGGACCGGAAACGCGAGCGCCGGTCTTCTGAGCGGTCTCGACGATGAGCTTCGCGGACTGATCGACGACCTCGTGATCATAGCCCTTGAGGCGAATGCGGATCTTCTGGGTAGCCAACTTAAACCTCCAAAGAGTGCGAGAGATGCTCTCGCGGATTACGTAACAGGGAGCTCGAACTTAGGCGTTCTTGCTCATGACCTCGTCCACGATGGACTTGGGCGCGGGCTCATAAGAGTCGAACTGCATCGTGTAGGATGCACGGCCCTGGGTCTGGGAGCGAAGGTCGGTAGCGTAACCGAACATCTCGCCCAGCGGCACCTTGGCACGGATGAGCTTGCTGTTCTTGCGATCCTCCATGCCCTCGATCTTGCCGCGGCGACCGGAGAGGTTGCCCATAACGTCGCCCATGTACTGCTCGGGGGTCTCGACCTCGACAGCCATGATCGGCTCGAGCAGCTGCGGGTCGGACTTCTTGAGGGCGTCCTTGATAGCCATGGAACCGGCGATCTTAAAGGCGGCCTCGGAGGAGTCGACCTCGTGGTAAGAACCGTCGAACAGGGTGACCTTGACGTCGAGGACCGGGAAGCCGGCGATAACACCGGTGTTCAGGGCCTCCTGGATGCCCTTGTCGATGGACGGGATGTACTCCTTGGGCACGACGCCGCCGACGATAGCGTTGACGAACTCGTAGCCGAAGCCCTCCTCCATCTTCTCGAGCTTGATGACGGCGTGGCCGTACTGACCGCGACCACCGGACTGACGGACGAACTTGCCCTCAGCCTTCTCGACGTCGTGACCAGCGGTCTCGCGGTAGGCGACCTGGGGCTTACCGACGTTAGCGTCAACCTTGAACTCGCGGAGCAGACGGTCGACGATGATCTCGAGGTGCAGCTCGCCCATGCCGGCGATGATGGTCTGGCCGGTCTCGTGGTTGGTGGACACCTGGAAGGTCGGGTCCTCCTCGGCGAGCTTGGTCAGAGCCAGGGACATCTTGTCCTGCTCGGCCTTGGTCTTCGGCTCGATGGCAACGTCGATAACGGGCTTAGCGAACTCGATCTTCTCGAGGACGATCTCCTTGCCCTCGGCGCACAGGGTGTCACCGGTGGTGGAGTTCTTGAAGCCGACGCAAGCGACGATGTCGCCGGCGGCAGCGTCGTCACGGTCGATACGCTCGGCGGCGTTCATCTCGAGGATGCGGCCGAGGCGCTCGCGCTGACCGTTGGAAGCGTTGACCACATAGGATCCGGACTCGGCGCGGCCGGAGTAAACGCGGACGTAGGTGAGCTTACCGACGAACGGGTCGGTCATGATCTTGAAGACCAGGCCGGAGAAGGGCTCGTCGAAGGAAGGATGACGCTGGATCTCCTCGCCGGTGTCCGGATCGGTACCGGTGACGGCCTCAACGTCGAGCGGGCTGGGCAGGTAGTCGACGACAGCGTCGAGCAGCTCCTGAACGCCCTTGTTCTTGTAGGCGGAACCCACGAAGACGAGGTTGAGCTCGTTGGCCAGAACGCCCTTGCGCAGAGCAGCCTTGAGCTCCTCGACGGTGAAGTCCTCCTCCATGAGGATCTTCTCCATGAGCTCGTCGTCAAAGCTGGCAGCAGCGTCAAGGAGCTCCTCGCGCTTGGTGGCAGCGATGTCGGCAAACTCAGCCGGGATCTCGTCCATCGGCTCAGGGTAGGTCATACCCTTCTCGTCGGCCTTGAAGTCCCATGCGGTCATGGTGACCAGGTCGATGACGCCCCAGAAGTTGTCCTCGGCGCCCATCGGGACCTGAGCGGCCACGGCGTTAGCGTCGAGACGATCCTTCATGGTCTCGATAGCGTTGAAGAAGTCAGCGCCCACGCGGTCATACTTGTTGATGAAGGCGATGCGGGGGACGTTGAAGGTAGAAGCCTGACGCCAAACGGTCTCAGACTGGGGCTGAACGCCGGCAACGGCGTCGAAGACGGCGACAGCACCATCGAGGACGCGCAGGCAGCGCTCGACCTCGGCGGTGAAGTCAACGTGGCCCGGAGTGTCGATGATCTGGATGCGGTAGTCCTTACCGTCCTTGTTCCAGAAGCACGTGGTAGCAGCGGAGGTAATGGTTACGCCGCGCTCCTGCTCCTGAACCATCCAGTCCATGGTGGCAGCACCCTCATGGACCTCACCGATCTTGTGGGTCTTACCGGTGTAGTAAAGAATACGCTCGGTCGTGGTGGTCTTACCGGCATCGATGTGAGCCATGATGCCGATGTTACGGGTATCGGAAAGCTTGTACTTAGGCTTAGCCATGTTAGTTCCTTACCTTAACTTACCAACGATAGTGAGAGAACGCGCGGTTGGCCTCGGCCATCTTGAAGACGTCCTCACGCTTCTTGACGGAAGCGCCCAGGCCGTTGGAGGCGTCGAGGATCTCGTTGGCGAGACGCTCGGCCATGGTCTTCTCCTTGCGAGCGCGGGAGAAGTTGACGATCCAACGGATACCCAGAGCGGTGGAACGACGGGAGTTGACCTCCATCGGGACCTGATAGGTAGCGCCACCGACACGCTTGGGCTTAACCTCGAGCGTGGGCTTGACGTTGTCCATAGCCTTCTTGAAGGTAGCAAGAGCGTCGCCACCCTCGGACTTCTCGGCAACGATCTCGAAAGCGGTGTAAACGATGCGCTCAGCGGTGGCCTTCTTGCCGTCAAGAAGGACCTTGTTGATGAGCTGAGTCACCAGGCGGTTGTTGTAAACGGCGTCAGGCTGAACCTCACGACGATTAGCTGCTGCACGACGCGGCATGTGAAATCTCCTTAAGTGTCTACCGTGCGGCGCTCAAGACGGCACACGGCGAAAGTATCAAAACGTTATCTGGCTTATTTAGCCTTGGGGCGCTTAGCACCGTACTTGGAACGGGCCTGCATACGGTTCTGGACCGGAGCAGCGTCGTAGGCGCCACGGATGACGTGATAACGGACACCAGGGAGGTCACGGACACGACCGCCGCGGACGAGCACGATGGAGTGCTCCTGCAGGTTGTGGCCCTCACCCGGGATGTAAGCAGTAACTTCGATGCCGTTGACAAGGCGAACACGGGCAACCTTACGAAGAGCCGAGTTCGGCTTCTTGGGGCTCGTGGTGAAGACGCGGGTGCACACGCCGCGCTTCTGGGAGTTGTGCTGCAGAGCAGCGTTCTTGGACTTCTTGGGCACGGAACGACGGCCCTGGCGAACCAGCTGGTTAATAGTAGGCAAAGCGTACTCCTTCTCGAATGATTCCAGCTTTCTGTAAAGTGCAACGGCTTGAATCGAGGGGTCAGCATCCCCCTACGAAACACGCAGTTCGATAGGATACGTGGCGTTAGCTGTGCCGTCAACAGACCACGCCGCCGGGCGTATCCCAAAATTGGCACATTTCCGCAAAGCCTACACAAAAGGAATCCCCTCCTGTGCGCGGGGGCGGATCCCCGGGCCGGGCGGCACAGGGGTTAAGTTTGCTGCTCTACAGTCCTGGCTCGCACGGAGGCCACATTAAGTGGCCTCCGGCTCGTGCGGAACTCGCGACAAACTTAACCCCTGTGCCGCCCGGGCCGGGGATCCGACGTGCTCGTCGGGGCAACGTTACCTGCCAAAAAGGGACAGGTTTGTTTTGGCAGGTTTTATCTGGGAAAAGGCCGCTTCCCCTAGTGGGAAGCGGCCTCAAGCCTTACGAGTAGACGATGGTAAAGGGTTCTTCCGTTTGAGTCTCCCCTGTTGATGTGCACCTCGTTCCCTCAAGGGTTACCGATACAACCTGATCGACATTGATGAGCCTTGTCGGAACCCAAATGTTCTCTCCGCTATTGCGTGCCATCGAAACATAGAAATTGTACGCCCCTGCGTCGTCATCTTCGATAATCTGCTCTGACCCATCCTTGTAGGTGACGGTCAGTTTATGATCAACTGCTTCATAGCCCAGATCATCGATGTGCGTCTGAATGGAAAACGGGCTAATCTCGAGAGGCGAGTCATCGGAGCGGAGTTCTTTTGTATCGACGTGCGCTCCGACGTTAAACTCTGGCGTCGATACCTCGATCACCTTCGCATCCTCACCTTTGCCCTCCGTCCAACTGATATTCCAGGTGACCGCATGTCGTAAATCTCGATCGCGATTCCAAGATGCAAAGTACATCGTGCCGTTAATGACCGTGTCGCTTGATGTGTCTTTATCAATGGTGCAGCGTGTATCAGCCCATTCCTCGCCGAAGTTCATGCTGGGTGTACTGACGCCCCCTTCTTCTTCACCATAGAGAACAAGTTCGCCAAGCTCTGCCGCCGGCTTGTAGTAGCTAACGCCATTCGGATTGGACAACGTAAACGTCACGGCACCGCAACCGTTTTTATCGATAGCCATATCATGAATGTCGAGTGTATAGCCGTTGCCCTCGACGGACAGATTGACCTTCTGTACTGAACCCTCCAAGCTTTGGGGCGCGATACCATCACCAAACTCTCTGGTGTAGGTATATTTAGTCCCCGACGAGCCACCTTGAGTCCAGGTAATGGACTCTCCGTTGCCATGGTTTCCCCAGGCAGAGGCAAAATAACTGGAATTGACGACGGCGTAGGCGACCCCTCCGGTCGCCAGCACTCCGGCAAGGCATCCGATCACGGCAACATACAGAGGCTTCGCGTGACCCTTTCGGCGAAGCGGCTCACCAGCAGCGGCATAAAGAACACGGTCAGCAAGATCGCTATCGGCTTGGACGGACTCGAAGGCCTGCTTGATTTGGTTGGATTTCACGGTCGCCCTCCTCTAGGATGAACTTGAGTTTCGATCTGCCGCGAGCTAAACGCGTTCGAACGGTCGCGGCTGGCACATGCAGTAACTCGGCAATCTCTGAAGTCGAGAAGCCCAGATAGTAATAGAGCACGATGGGGATACGGAATCGTTCCGGAAGCCGCATGACATCTGACAGGACGGCCTTGGTCTCATCCTGCGCTGTCGAAAGCGACTCGGCCAGGTTCTCAATATCCTCCACACGCCTCCACGGCTTTCGAAAGAGCGATTTGCATTCATTGATCGTGACCCGGATAAGCCATCGACGAAGATGTTCCCAGCTTTCAAATTGCGCATCGCTTTTGAGTAACTTCAGAAAGACGTCTTGAGCGACATCGTCGGCGTCGGCGCGATCACGCAGGTACGTCAACGCGATCCGAAACACGACATCCCGGTGGTCTTCGACCGCCTGTCTAAAAGCTTGTTCTTCCATAATCACCTCCCGGTGACATTGATGGTTCTTGATGGGGCCCTCACCATAGATACGCTTTGACCGAGTGAAATGTTTCAAATCCAAGCAGGAAAAACCTACCAAAAAATAAATCCGTCACTTTTTGGCAAGGGATCAACGAAACGCAACAGGTTGAACATACGCAAGCGAGCGGCCCCCAGAGCGTACAAGGTGGCATGAAAAAGGCAGGGCATTGACCTTTTGGTCATGCCCTGCCTTTTGAATGACAGATTGTAGCTCTGGGGGCCGCGCAGCGACGGAGGTCGCCGCCGTTCGTTAGAACGGCGGAACTAGTTACTCCTCGTCGTTGTCCTTGGCCTCTTCGGCGTCATCGGTGTCCACGAGCTGGTTGAGCAGCTCGTCGAGGGAAGCCATGTCCTCGTTGATGGCACCGTTGGCGGGAGCCTTCTTGTCGTCGATCGGGGCGCCCAGGAGCTCCTCGTCGGCGTCGGCGTGATGCGTCGGCGTGGCGGAGGTGCCCAGCAGGATGTCGTCCGGACCGTCGGGGCTAAAGACCATCTGCAGCAGCTGCGAGAGGTCTTCCTCGTCGGCAACGTCGTCGTTGTTCTCGAGGATGTAGAGCAGATCGTGGGCCTCCAGGCCGTCACGGAGCTCCTCGATCGCCTTGGCGCCGATGCCATCGATGCGCAGCAGATCCTCCTCGGACTTGCCAACCAGGTCGCCGACCGTCTCGATGCCGACCTCGCTGAACTTGTTGGTCCAGCGCTGCGACACGCCCAGGTCGTCGAACAGGTACAGACGAGCCTTCTCGGCGGAGATGGTGTGGCCGTTGCGGGTGAACGAACCGTCAGCACCACCGAACTCGTCGTAGCCGGCCCAGTCGAGCTGCTGCGGGAGCTGCTCGTCCAGGTCCTTGAGCTCCACAGGAGCCCACTCGGGCAGCGACTTGGCGTTGGGCGAAGCCGGGCCGTCAATGTCCACGTAGCCGTCGGCCGTGCGATACGTCAGCTTGGCGTTGGCGTACGGCTTGAGGCCGGTACCAGCCGGGATCTTCTTACCGACGATGACGTTGGACTTAAGGTCGAGCAGGTGGTCGACCTTGCCCTCGATGGCAGCCTCGGTAAGGACGCCAGCGGTACGGATGAACGAAGCGCTCGACAGCCAGGAGTCGATGTTGGACGCGACCTTGAGCGTACCCAGGATGACGGGCTCGGCCACGGGAGCCTGACCGCCCAGACGGGCAACGCGCTCGACCTCGTCGGCAAACTCGTAGCGGTCGACGTACTGACCAAGCAGGTACTTGGAGTCGCCGGGGTTGGTGATCTGAACGCGACGCAGCATCTGACGTGCGAGCACCTCGATGTGCTTGTCGTTCAGGTCGACGCCTTGGCTGGTGTAGACGTCCTTGACGCTCTCGACGAAGGTGTGCATCGTCGACTCGATGTCGGTCAGCTTGCGCAGGTTGCGGAAGTTAACGAAGCCCTTGGTGATCTGGTCGCCGGCGCGAACCTCGCAGCCGTCCTCGATCTCGGGCATGAAGCGCACCGAAGCGGGGACGCGACGCTCGTCGAGGACACGGGTGTGATCCTCGGAGTCGGTGAGCGTCAGCACGTACTCGGACTTCTCGGGCTTAATCGAGAGGTGGCCGGAGTACGGAGCCAGCTCGGCCTCGCGACCCAGGATCTTCTCGTTGACGTTGCCGACGATATCGAACATACGGCTGACCGTAGGCAGACCCTGCGTAATATCGTCGACGCCAGCGACGCCGCCGGAGTGAATGGTACGCATCGTAAGCTGCGTACCGGGCTCGCCGATGGACTGGGCGGCAATAATGCCGACCGCGGTACCGATGGCGACCGGACGACGGGTGGAAAGATCCCAGCCGTAGCACTTCTGGCACACGCCGTACTTGGAGCGGCAGGTGAGCAGCGCGCGAAGCTTGACCTTCTTAAGGCCGGCATCGACCATCTTCTGGATGTCAGCGACCTTCTCGATGTAGCCGTCCTGCTCAAAGAGCACGGTGCCATCGGGAGCCACGACGTCCTCAATGAAGCAACGGCCGACGAGGTCGGTGTTGAGGTCGGTGGTGCCGGGGATGATGAGGTTGTAGGTGACGCCCTCGTGCGTACCGCAGTCCTCCTCGCGGACGATGACGTCCTGGGCCACGTCGACCAGACGACGGGTCAGGTAACCAGAGTCCGAGGTGTGGGATGCGGTATCGACCAGGCCCTTACGGGCGCCGTAGGTCGAAATGAAGTACTCGAGCGGCAGCAGGCCCTCGCGGAAGTTCGCCTTAATGGGAAGGTCGATCGTCTCGCCGGACATGTCTGCCATCAGGCCACGCATGCCGCCGAGCTGACGCAGCTGGGTCTTAGAACCACGGGCGCCGGAGTCGGCCATCATGTAGAGCGGGTTCTCCTCGTCGAACAAGTCGAGCATGAGCGCTGCAACCTTATCGGTACAAGCGGTCCACTCGTTAACGACTTCGATGTGCCGCTCCGTCTCGTTGATGAAGCCCTCCTCGAAGTACTCGTTGATCTGGTCGACGTTGGCCTGGGCGCGATCGAGCAGCTCCTGCTTCTCGGCAGGGATGAGAGCGTCCCACACCGAGATGGTGAGGCCAGCGCGGGTAGCGTAGTGGAAGCCGGAGTACTTGATGGCGTCGAGGATCGGGCCGACCTTGGCCTCGGGGTAACGATCGCAGCAGTCCGCAACCAGCTTGGCCACATCGCCCTTGACCATCTTGTAGTTCATGAACTCGTAGTCTTCGGGCAGGCACTGGCGGTTGAAGATGATGCGGCCGATAGAGGTCTCGAAGCGCGCGGTCTTGTTGCCGGTGACGTCGTAGTCGACGAACTCGTTCTTGCCGTTCTTGACGCGGAAGATACGGGTGCCGTCCTCGTTGATGACGTTGGCGTTCTCGGCGGACACGCGGACCTGAATCTTGGCCTGCATGTCGACCTCGGAGCGGCAGTCATAGGCGTGCAGCGCGTCGTCGAAGCTGGCGAACACGTGGTTCTCGCCCGGCAGACCGTCGCGGACCTGGGTCAGGTAGTACACACCAATAATCATGTCCTGCGAGGGGATGTTGACCGGCTTGCCGGATGCCGGCGAGCGCAGGTTGTTCGCAGAGAGCATGAGCACGCGAGCCTCGGCCTGAGCCTGGCTGGACAGCGGCACGTGGACAGACATCTGGTCGCCGTCGAAGTCGGCGTTGAAGGGCGAGCAGACCAGCGGGTGCAGGTGGATAGCCTTGCCCTCGACCAGAACCGGCTCAAAGGCCTGGATAGACAGACGGTGCAGGGTCGGTGCGCGGTTGAGCAGCACGACGCGGCCGTCGATGACCTCTTCGAGGATATCCCACACAAAGGTGGCACCGCGGTCGATAGCGCGCTTGGCGCCCTTGATGTTCTCGACCTTGCCAAGCTCGACCAGGCGCTTCATGACGAAGGGCTTGAAGAGCTCCAGCGCCATGGTCTTGGGCAGACCGCACTGGTGCAGCAGCAGCTTGGGGTCGGTAACGATAACCGAACGGCCGGAGTAGTCGACACGTTTACCCAGCAGGTTCTGGCGGAAACGACCCTGCTTGCCCTTGAGGGCCTCGGCGAGCGACTTGAGCGGGCGACCGCCACGGCCAGAGACCGGGCGACCACGACGGCCGTTGTCGAACAGGGCGTCCACGGACTCCTGGAGCATGCGCTTCTCGTTGTTCACGATGATCGCAGGGGCGTCCAGGTCGAGCAGGCGCTTGAGTCGGTTGTTACGGTTGATCACGCGACGGTACAGGTCGTTGAGGTCGGACGCGGCGAAGCGGCCGCCGTCGAGCTGGACCATCGGGCGCAGATCGGGCGGAATGACCGGGATGACGTCCAGAATCATGTTCGCGGGGCTGTTGCCACCCTTCAGGAAGGCGTCAACGACCTCGAGGCGCTTGACGGCCTTCTCGCGCTTCTGCTTCTGAGAATCCTCGTCAGCGATGATGGCCTTGAGCTTCTCGGCCTCGGAGGGGAGGTCGATGGCAGCGAGCAGGTCGCGGACGGCCTCGGCACCCATACCACCCTTGAAGTACATGGAGTAGTAACGGGTCATCTCGCGGAACAGCGGCTCATCGGAGATGAGGTCGCGCTCGGTGAGCTTCATGAAGGCGTTGAAGGCGTCCGTGCGGAGCTGCTTCTCGTCCTTGCACTCTTCCTCGATATCGACGATGCCAGAGGCGATCTCCTCGGGGGTCAGCGGCTCCTCGTCGGAGAACTCGTCAAAGTTCTCGGGGTCGCCCTGCTCCTTGAGGGACTCGATCTGGCGGGCGCACTCGGCATCGATCTCTTCCAGATCGGCGGCGAGCTCCTCGCGCAGGTCGTCGGCGTCGGCCTCGCGAGCCTCGTAGTCAACCTCGGTGATGATGTAGCTGGCAAAGTACAGAACCTTCTCGAGGTCCTTGGACTTGATGTCGAGCATACGGCTCATCGGGAAGCTCGTGGGGCTCTTGAAGTACCAGATGTGGGACACGGGAGCGGCGAGCTCGATGTGGCCCATGCGGTCGCGACGCACCTTGGCCGAGGTGACCTCGACGCCGCAGCGCTCGCAGACGATGCCCTTAAAGCGGATGCCCTTGTACTTGCCGCAGGAGCACTCCCAGTCCTTGGCGGGACCGAAGATCTTCTCGCAGAACAGGCCGTCCTTCTCGGGCTTGAGGGTACGGTAATTGATGGTCTCCGGCTTCTTGACCTCACCGTGCGACCAGGAACGGATCTGGTCGGCGGAGGCAAGGGAGATCTTTACCGAGTCAAAATCAGTAGCTTCGAAATCTGCCACAGTCAACTACTCCTTATCAGTGGTCGTGGCGGCGACAGCCTCGGGTGCCTCGGCGGTCTCGGCATCCTCGGCCTCGACGTCGGTGTCAACGCCGGCGAGCGCAGCCAGGTCGTCGAGAGCAGAGGTCTCCTCGGCGGTCACAGGGGCGGAGGCGTCCTCGTCGGCATCGTGCATGGGCTCGATGTCCAGCGCGAGGGAGCGGATCTCCTTGACGAGAACCTTGAAGGACTCGGGGATACCCGGAACCGGGACGTTCTCGCCCTTGACGATGGACTCGTAGGTCTTGACGCGGCCCACGGTATCGTCGGACTTGACGGTCAGGATCTCCTGCAGGACGTTGGAAGCGCCGTAAGCGTACAGTGCCCAAACTTCCATCTCGCCGAAGCGCTGGCCGCCGAACTGGGCCTTGCCGCCCAGAGGCTGCTGGGTAACCAGGCTGTAAGGGCCAGTCGAACGGGCGTGGATCTTGTCGTCGACCATGTGGCCGAGCTTGAGGATGTAGGACGTACCCACGGTAATGGGCTCGCGGAACTCCTCGCCGGTGCGGCCGTCGAACAGACGGGTCTTGCCGCGCTCGTCAAGCTGGGTGACGAACTCGGGGCGCATGTGATCGCCAAAGGCAGCGGTGGCCTTGTTGAGCATGTTCTTGTTGGCACGACGGATGACCTCGGCGATCTCGTCCTCCTTGGCGCCGTCGAAGACGGGCGTGGCGGTGAAGAACGGACCGGGGACGTACTTGTCGGAGTCGGCCTGCTCGGTATCCCAACCGCAGGCAGCAGCCCAGCCAAGGTGGCACTCGAGCAGCTGGCCGACGTTCATACGCGAGGGAACGCCCAGCGGGTTGAGGATAACGTCGATCGGGGTACCGTCAGCCATGTAGGGCATGTCCTCGACCGGCAGAACGTTACAGATAACACCCTTGTTGCCGTGGCGGCCGGCGATCTTATCGCCCTGCTGGATCTTACGACGCTGGGCGACGTAGACGCGCACCTGCTCGTTGACGCCGGGGGCCAGGTCGTCGCCGTTCTCGCGGCTAAAGCGGACGACATCGATGACGCGGCCGTAAGCGCCGTGAGGCATCTTAAGGGAGGTATCGCGGACGTCGTGGGCCTTGGCACCGAAGATGGCGCGCAGCAGGCGCTCCTCGGCGGTCAGAGCGCTCTCGCCCTTAGGCGTGACCTTGCCGACCAGGATGTCGCCAGGGCCGACCTCGGCGCCGATGCGGATGATGCCGTCCTCGTCGAGGTTGGCAAGCATGTCCTCGGAGAGGTTCGGGATCTCGCGGGTGATCTCCTCGGGGCCGAGCTTGGTGTCGCGGGCGTCGATCTCGTGACGGGTGATGTTGATGGTCGTCAGCAGGTCCTCGGCCACCAGGCGCTCGGACACGACGATACCGTCCTCGTAGTTAAAGCCTTCCCACGGCATGTAGGCCACGGTGAGGTTCTGGCCCAGTGCGAGCTCGCCGTGATCGGTCGAAGGACCGTCGGCCAGAGGCTCGCCCTGTTCAACGGTGTCACCGACGCGCACGAGCGGACGGTGGTTGATGCAGGTGGACTGGTTGGAGCGCTGGTACTTGGCCAGATGATACTCGTCCATGCCGCCGGCATGCTTGACGATAATCTTGGCGGCGTCGGCAAAGATAACCTCGCCGGCGTTCTTGGCCAGGGTGACCTCGCCGGAGTCCAGAGCGGCGCGACGCTCCATGCCGGTACCGACATAGGGAGCGGCGGGGTGAACCAGCGGCACGGCCTGACGCTGCATGTTAGCGCCCATCAGCGTACGCTTGGCGTCGTCGTGCTCAAGGAACGGGATCAGCGTGGCTGCGACGGAGAGCATCTGACGCGGCGAGACGTCCATGTAGTCGACGTCCTCGACGGGCACGTCGGCGGGAGCGCCGAAGGAACCGTCGAAGTCGCGGGTACGGGCGATCACGGTGTGCGGGCGGACAAGCTTGCCCTCGGCATCGGTCGTGATGAACTCGTTGGTCTTGGGATCGAGCGGCGTGTTGGCCGGCGCGATGACGTGCTTCTCTTCCTCGTCAGCGGTCATCCAGTCGATCTGATCGGTGGCAACGCCGTTCTCGACACGACGGAACGGGGCCTCGATGAAGCCGTACTCGTTGACGCGGGCGTAGAGGGCGAGCGAGCCGATCAGGCCGATGTTGGGGCCTTCGGGGGTCTCGATCGGGCACATGCGGCTGTAGTGCGAATTGTGAACGTCGCGGACGGCCGTCGGCACGTTGGTGCGGCGGCTGGAGCCGGACTTGTGGCCGGCAAGACCACCAGGGCCGAGTGCGGACAGACGGCGCTTATGGGTCAGACCGGTCAGGGGGTTCGCCTGGTCCATGAACTGCGAGAGCTGCGAGGAACCGAAGAACTCCTTGATGGAGGCCACGATCGGGCGGATGTTGATGAGCGACTGCGGGGTGATCTCGTCGATGTCCTGGGAGCTCATGCGCTCACGGACGACGCGCTCCATACGGCTCATGCCGATACGGAACTGGTTGGCGACGAGCTCGCCGACGGTACGGATGCGGCGGTTGCCAAAGTGGTCGATGTCGTCGACCTTGAAGCCCTGCTCGCCGGCAGCGAGGGACAGCAGGTAGCGCAGCGTAGCGACGATATCCTCGTCGGTGAGCACCGTGACCTCTTCCTCGGTGGTGAGGTTGAGCTTCTTGTTGACCTTGTAGCGACCGACGCGGGCCAGATCGTAGCGCTGCGGGTTAAAGAGAAGGCCCTCGAGCAGGCTGCGGGAAGCGTCCACGGTGGGAGGCTCGCCCGGGCGCAGGCGACGGTAGATCTCGATAAGAGCATCCTCGCGGGTAAGGGCGGTATCGCGCTCGAGGGTGCGCTTGATCACATCGGAGTTGCCGAGCAGCTCGATGATGTCGTCGTTGGTGACGGCGATGCCAAGGGCGCGCAGGAACATCGTGGCGCTCTGCTTGCGCTTACGGTCGATGGAGACCATGAGCTGGTCGCGCTTGTCGACCTCAAACTCGAGCCAGGCACCGCGGGACGGGATGATCTGAGCCTTGTAGATCTGCTTGCCCGAATCCATCTCGGAGCTGTAATACACGCCCGGGGAACGGACGAGCTGGGAGACGACGATACGCTCGGTACCGTTGATGATAAAGGTGCCCTGATCGGTCATCATGGGGAAGTCGCCCATGAAGACGAGCTGCTCCTTGATCTCGCCGGTCTCCTTGTTGGTAAGACGGACGTCGGTCAGAAGCGGAGCCTGATAGGTCATGTCCTTCTCGCGGCACTCCTCGACGGTGTGCGCGGGATCGCCAAACTGATGCTCGCCGAAGGTAACCTCGAGAACATGGTTCTGGCTCTGGATGGGGCTGGATTCCTTGAACGCCTCACGAAGGCCCTCGCTCTTAAAACGCTCAAAGGATTCCCTCTGAACAGAGATAAGGTTGGGGAGCTCCATGGCCTCCGGGATTTTCCCGAAGCTGACACGCGTGCGCTCAGTGGCAGTGATTGCGTTGGTCACCAGGTTTTTCCTCCTTCACGGAAATGCTCGGTGGATTGGCGAGGCATGGCTTCGCCAGTTATCGCAACCTAATAGTTTATCAGGTACCGACCGTTGAGCAAGAAAAGCCTTGACGCGATTGAGTTTTTGGAGTAGCAAAGTTTTTCAACAGAAAACATGCAGGTAGATGTATGTACATCGAACATCTGTTCATATATTTTCTGTGAACAGAGCTGCTGGCGCACGCCGTTGAATGGCGAAATGGAAGCGAGGGCACAGCCCAAATAAAAAACGGGTGCAGACCGAAGTCCGCACCCGTTTGCCTACCGCACCGGACATCTACGCGAGAAATCAGGGCGCATGCGTCTGAGCGGTAGACGAAAATGAAATTCAGCCGTTAGGCAGTTGCTGAGCGTTGCGAGCCCTCGAGGCGCTTCTCGTATTCCTTGAGCATCACTCGTGACCTGTTCTCAAGCATCTCGGAGAGCTGGTGAAACGTGTTGTCAAACGCCACGATTTGATAGCCATCGTCGACAAAAGAGCCCTTGAGGTAGTTCTTGTCGACGAATCCGTTCCACCCATCGAAGCGCTCGAGCCATTTCGGAACCTCCGGAAAGCAGCGCTTCGTCCCCCCCTTCGTCATGACAGAAATCTCTCGATTTTGAGTGCAGGCATAGTATTGCTTGAATTGTTTGAGAACTTTGTCGTACCTTTCGCCCAATTGCGAGAGCAGTGATTGGTGCTCTCCCGGAACGGGCATGAAATTGCCGATGGTTGCAACCGCATGGGCGAAATCATTCAGATCATTTATTTCGTCATCGTATTCGAGCTCAGATACCTCGACGCGCAACGAATCCCAATCGATTTTTCCGCGTTTGATATACGACTGGTTCTCGGTCTTGCATCTCTTGAGCGCCGCGTTTGCAGAAACCAAGGTTTCCGCGGAATCAACGATGTCTCTCGGATACTCATCAACAGGCCAGAGAACTTCATACATGTCTTGTACTGGTTGAAAGTGGTAATACTTCGCGGAAGTTTTACAGCAATCGAGATCGAAACCGCCATTGCATCCCTTGTAGCGTGCGAGACGTTGCAGAGCCGTTACTTTCTCGTCTGCATAATTCTGCTCCGACCGCAGCCCCAACCTAGCCTTCAGCTTATCGAAATCGATTAGCGTCCTCAGGTCGGTAAGCCGCTCTCCGTTGCGGTACACATCGGCGGAACACCTCCCGCTCGCGTTGCCTTTGTATAGCTCCACCGGTTTCGACATTTCAGCTCGCTCTCTTCCGCTTAAGGCATCATTCGACACACGATCTAAGCTCCGCATCTAGCAGTTAATA
The DNA here is from genome assembly GCF_003438785.1 of Collinsella sp. OM06-18AC. NCBI lineage: Bacteria > Bacillati > Actinomycetota > Coriobacteriia > Coriobacteriales > Coriobacteriaceae > Collinsella > Collinsella sp. OM06-18AC. The sequence continues at coordinate 63,548 of NZ_QSTX01000008.1, read as the reverse complement.
GTATAGGCCACCCGTCTGCCCCCTAGAGCTTCCAGCCGTTGGTCTCCGCTGTTTTAAGCAGTTGCTCTCGCTCTTCGATACGGTCGATCGCATAGCGAAGATAAGCGTCCAGAAACCCCCGAACATAGAAATGATGGAACCTGTCGTCAAAGCCAGTAACCCCTTTGATGTGATGGAACTCAATCTCTCCGCCTTCATAGAAGCATTCGAGACAGTTCCTCTTCGCCCAGGACTCAAGGTCTCCAAGGGCATACTCCCCCTGTTCGGCACCCAGCATCAAATCTGCTAGGGTCGGAGGCATCTGATCGCAGCATCCGCCCCAATCCGAGGCGAAACGGGTGTTTCTTCCGAGACCGTCCCCGTTGCAACAGTCAACAAGGGGGTAAAGCCCTCGGTGCTGCATCCAGCCTTCTGGCAGGATCCACATATTTGCTCGAGTGTACGCAAGCCCCAGAAACATGTGGAGAAGAGGATATTCCTCTTGCGGCAGGAGCCCTTCCAACTTCTCAGCAGTAAGTTTGCCCCGATAGATATCATTCTTATACCAGCGTTCGCCGCGTAGACTCAATAGCTCCCGTATGATCATCCAAGGGCTGAACATGATATCCGCGCGCCCTTTTTCATCAAATCCGAGATGCCCCTTCAGATAAAGGTAATCGATCTCGTACCCGGGATGCTGCCAATAACGGACCCAGTTGCTCAGTGGTCGATTGGGTTGGTACTCCTTCCCCAAGTACGCAGCCATCAAGTTGGCCGATGGCATCGAAATCACATCTACCATATTTTCTCCTACTCACACAACCGGGGTCCGGGGCGAATCGAGCCACCTCGGACCCCATCATCGCACTAGCCTGTGCCGACTACGCCCTTAACTGTCACTCCATAGGACGCTGTCAAATCAACCTTTCCGACATTCACGTTCTTGTATCCCACCTGGGTGGGCACCGTGACAACATAGACACCGTTCGCTCAGGTAGCCTCGCCGTCACTCCAAGTGCCGCCCGTGCTATCGAGCTGGGCGGCAACGTGGGTGCCGGCCTGCTCCTTCAACGTATCGCCCTTGGCAGTCTCAGACTGCACCTCGGACGGGGTGGCGGGGTAAGCCACCGCATCACAACTATTTAACGGTGAGATGCCAGTCGAATGTGGCTGTGCCCGCTGGGGTCTTGCCGTCCTCGGCGAGTACGGAAGTCCAGATAGTTCGAGCCGCGTACTCGCCCGAATCAAGTTTCTTCGAAAGTTCTATATGCCGAAGCTCGGCACCAGCGCGGAGGTAGGCACCCTCGGAGTTAAAAACCACCTCAGAGGACTCGAAGGAGCCATTATTGTTGAGGTCTACCGCTATGGCGGGCGCTGACAGGATGGGGTTAGACCCTTCTTTCCCGTCCACGGTACAGGTGGCGGGGAGCAAGAGCGTCATATCCTGCCGTGTCTGTCCCGCCCTCCACACGATGTCAGGGGTTGCCGAATAGCTCGCATAGGAGGTCTTCAGGACGGGCTTGGAAGTGGCGCCAGATATTGAGGCCTGCCCTTTGAGGAACGCGGCAGGGCTGGAATCAGAACCGCAGAGGGTGAGGCTCAGGAGCAGCGCAGCAAGGAGCAGCGGCAGCAGGAGCGGCCAGCGGCGCACATGCAGGACGGCGGCGTAGGTCGAATGGCCTGATTGGAACTCCTTAATCTCGACCACACCGCCCTCACGGACGAACAACGCACGCAGCGGGCGGCGGGCTTGCGGGTCGCGATGGTTGAGGACGTGCATAAACTCGCCATGCATGACACTCTCAACATCGCCGTGGCGCTCAAAAAAGCGACTGAAAGCTCGGCCATAAAACTTTGCCCGCGAGAAAGCATAGAATTCGAGGTCAGGGCGCTCGGCATCATCGGCGGGCTTGCGGGCGGGGACTCGGCCAAGAACCCCACGGCGGCGAACATCTTTCCGCGAAACGTGCAGGCGTTCTACCGTTTCGGGAGCATCCTCGAACCGCCACCATTCAGGTTTATCGGATACGGTGTACAGCCACATTAGAACAACTCGCAATCAGCATTGGTACCGTTAGGATACAAATTATCGAAGATACTCGGGTCGATACCCTCGTTTCGGGGGTCGGAACGATAGGGGAACATGAGGTTATATGGGTCATAGGCGGCGGGGGCATCGGCGGGGACGGCATCGCCTGCGACTATGAGAACTTCCTTGAAACCCTCGTGCGCCAAGATATAGGAGCGGTGGACATCCTGTAGCAGCGGCAGGCATCTACGGGCTAGATTGACGGTAAGATGAGTCTTGGTAGAGGACATTTCAGTACTTCCTTCCTTTCTAAAGGCACATATAAGGTTCGGACGAGGGCGAAACGACCCAAGGCCGCGTTTACAACACCGCCCCGCCTTCCACCAACACCCCCTACGTTGTTCTGGTGGACTACGGGGGCATTGAAAAGACGGGGCAGCATTGAAAACGTCGGGCGCGCCGCCCGTCGAGGTAAGGCAGTCCCGCCCACTGCGGCAGGCGGAACACGGCAGGGGACGCTATTCGGCGTCGGGCTCCACGGCGAGGAACTCAAACGCGAGGTCACGAGGGCCACGTCCTAGGTGGAGAGCTTGGTCGAGATACAGCGAACAGAACGAACGACCTTCTTCAGTAGCACCGAAACCCAGCAGGTTTGCAGGCGACTACCGACCGTCAAGGGTGACGCTAACTATCTCCGACCTGAGGAGACTATCTTCGCTGAACGCAACGATAATATTGCCAAACTGGAAAAGCTCGACTGCAACCCCGCTACTTTCGAGGACACCTTGTTGGAACGGCGCGACCCTAGCTGGGACAGGGACGGCTTCAATCAGATGGAACTGGGACTTGGTCGTAGACATTTCTGTACTTCCTTCCAAAAGGTGCGGAACCGTACCTATGGGCCCCATAAAGTAAACGCAATCGCCGGGTTATCCGAGCAATAGCGGCATATAGGTTGCCGAGAGGTAGCCCAAAAAGAAAGCTCCCGACAATTGCAGCAGGTCAGGGGCTTAGGAGAAATGAATAGCAGCTAGCACCACCAGTTCTTTTTCATTCGCGCCATCAGATACCTCACATCGACGTGCGCTCTTCCAGGTTCTCGAACATCCATCCGTATGCCTTTGTGTACTTCAAATCGAAAACGCTGTCGTTCAGCTCTTCCTCAGAGCAGAGGAGCTCCTCGAGAAACCGATTGAAGCTTTTCTTGCTAAACTCGCTCCCCATCGTTCGGCGGCAATACGCCTTCAGCCCCCTTAAAACATTAAAGTCCTCGGATGCCTTATAAAACGTCAGGTCGATCTTGGCGTCATAGAGCGGAAAACCATCATTGTCGGTCATCTTCGTCCAGTTGTCGGTCCAAAATGCGGGGTCGTCAATAGAACTTGGATACACCGCATAGGCTCCATCGTATTGCTTGATACCAAAACGTGTGATGAACACATCGTGGCCACACGCGTCTTCGAGCTCAGCCACGACGTTAACCTTGAATGCCCGGTAAAACGTTTGCAGCGAAGCTGGATTGATGCGCTTGTAATCTTCGAAAAAGCTATCGAAAATCAGCCTGAGTTTCTTGTAGGCCGTTTTGTCGGAGCCCTGAAAACGCTGGGAGCCATCGCTGTTTCCCGTGAAGCCAATTACACTACTGCCCCCACCGTATCCATCGGGAGAACAGTAATAGACACCGTTGACGATGCTGTCGAGATGTCCGGAGCCAAAGCAGCCTTCGATTTCGTTGTACTTTTTCGCCGGAATAGAAACGCGCACATCCATAAGCGACTCCTCTTTCTGTCCACAAGATCGTTATCAATCCGAGCTCGTGCGAACGACATCAGGCGCGGCCCATTCGGCTCCCCTTGCTGTACTCTCTGCGGTTTTCAAGGTACGACGGTCCCCTTAGCCCAAACCCTTTCCCCGTGAACGTCGTCTGATACATCCTCTCGCCTGAGACTCGCTCGCCTTGCTCGGCACATTTGGCATAATAGGGATTTGTATGCACAAGATTTTGTGCATAGTTTCAAATCTTCGGTAGGAGTTGAGCATGTATTCAAAACTTCTCGCGCCTTTGCTCATTGTCGAAATCTTGCGGGGGCGCACAAGCGAAGATAGCCCGATGTGCCAGAGCGATATCCAAAAAGAGCTTGAACGGACGTACGGGCTTTCGCTCAGCAGAAATACGATTAGCAGCCACATCGCCACGCTCTTGGAACACTATCCAGACAATCTGGGGTTCAGGGAGCGCGTGCGCGTACAATCCGACGGCGCCAAGCAGACAACGATTACGGGCCTGTTTTGGATACACGATTTCAGCGAAGCGGAGATTAGATTTCTCGGAGATGGAGCCATGTCAGCACCGCTTCCGCAGACGCAGAAACGCGAGCTGCTCGACAAACTTGCATCTCTTAATCCCCAGTCGGGGGTCAGCACCCTCAAGAACGTGGTCTCGGCTGACGCCAGAAAGGAGCGGACGGTTGTCAATCGGCTGCTCATCAATATCGGCACACTCGACCAGGCCATCGCTCAAAAGAAGCGTATAAGGTTCCTATGGGGCAGATGCGCTCCAGAGGGAAAGACGCTTGTCTTGAAACCGACAAATCACATGAGCGAGGTCGACCCCAGGCAAATCATCACAAGCGGCGGGCACTACTACCTCTTGGCAACGTATCCCAGCAATGCCGAAAAGATCTTTCATTTTAGAATCGATGTGCTGTTTGATATCGAGCTGACAGATGTCAGGATGAGCACACCAGCAACCAAACAAGAGCTCACCGACTACCAGCAAAAACATTTCATGATGTTTCGGGGCGGCTCAAATGCAACTATCCGCGTACGCAACACCGATCCCGCACTTTTGCGCGTCTTTGACGCTTTTGGGGTGCACGCGCACGTCATCGCGTGCAACCGCGAGTTCGTTGACCTTCGGGTCAAGGCCAACCTCAACGCCATGCGATATTGGATAAAGCAAAATTCTGACAGCATCGAGGCGCTCGCCCCGCAGGAGTTACGCTGTCAACTGGCAAAAGACGCTCAAACGATGCTCGCCCAGTACACCAGAAATAATCCCTGATAACAACAAGCCACCGCGGCGAAGAAGGCCACGGTGGCTTGTTGATCTTAGCTATTTGAACAGGTCTATCCCAAGCGTTACCTTACTTGCGCATCAAACCGCCGCGCTCGTCGATGGCATCCCAGAAGGCGTCTGCAAAGCGGGGATCGCTTGCGGCCATGAGGGCGTTGGTGGCCATCCAGCCAGAGGGCGTACCAGTATCGTAGCCCGAAAGCGGATCGATGACGACAGCGTACATGGCCTCGCGATCGAGCGAGCGGGCCATGGCGTCGGTCAGCTGGATCTCGCCGCCCTTACCGGCCTGCTGATCGGCCAGCAGGTCCATAACCAGCGGGCTCAGCAGGTAGCGACCGACGATGTACAGGTTGGACGGAGCCGCCTCGGGAGCTGGCTTCTCGACCAGGCCGCCGATGCGCCAAACGGCACCGGGCTCGTCGTCGGCGGCATTCTCGAAGCCCTCGAGAGAGCCCACGCGATCGCCGGCGATAACGCCATAGCGGCTGACTTCCTCGGGAGCGCACGCGGCAACGGCGATAACAGAAGCGCCACCGTGCTCCTTGGAGACGGCAAGCATCTTGTCGCAGATGTCGCGGTTGGGCACAACGTAGTCGCCCAGAAGAACCAGGAAGTTCTCCCCCGCCACAGCGTCAGCGGCAGAGCGAATGGCGTGACCGAGGCCCTTGGGCTCGTACTGATAGCGGAAGTCGACCGGCATACCGCCCGCATGGGCGACGGCGTCGGCGTAGGCGTCCTTACCGCGCTCGCGCAGCAGGTTCTCGAGCGAACGATCGGGCTGGAAGTAGCTCAACAACTCGGGCTTGCCGGGAGAGGTGACGATAATGGCATCATCGACCTCCTCGGGGTCGAGCGCCTCCTCAACGACGTACTGAATGACCGGCTTGTCGAGCACCGGCAGCATCTCTTTGGGCGTGCACTTGGTGCCAGGCAGAAAACGCGTGCCAAGACCGGCGGCGGGGATGATTGCCTTCATAGTATTCAGGAATCCTTTCGCAGGCGCAGGATGCGCCCCGTGCGTGCGGCACGGCGGCCGCAGACCAAATTGCGATACCGGTTTATCTTACCGCCGTTCATTAACGTTAATGTAGGCAAGCGCCATTCTTCAGCAGGTCAACGCAAATTATTGCTCGAATGGTGCAATTTTATCGCCCAACGGTAGCGACCCCAAAGCACTGCAAGCGGCAGCAATTTGCATGCCGAGTCAGCAAAATAGAGGGGTCAAAATGAAAAAGACGGGGCTCGCAATGCGAACCCCGTCTGCAAAGAAATCTGGCGAGAAAGCCTGATTACTTGAGGGTGACAGCAGCGCCAGCAGCCTCGAGCTTCTCCTTGGCAGCCTCGGCGTCCTCCTTCTTGGCACCCTCGAGAACAGCCTTGGGAGCGCCCTCGACGACCTCCTTGGCCTCCTTCAGGCCAAGGTTGGTGAGCTCACGGACGGCCTTGATGACCTGGATCTTGTTGTCGCCGAAGCCCTCGAGCACGACGTCAAACTCGGTCTTCTCCTCGGCCTCAGCAGCGCCAGCAGCGGGAGCGGCGACAACGGCGGCAGGAGCAGCGGCGGAAACGCCGAAGGTGTCCTCGATAGCCTTAACGAGCTCGGAAGCCTCGAGAAGGGTCATTTCCTTAAGAGCATCGATGATCTCATCGGTGGTAAGCTTAGCCATTTCTAAGTCCTTTCGGTTTCCGTGCGAATGCACGGAGATCAGTTAAAACACGGCGCGAATGCGCCAGGAGTGCGGCGTTGCCGCCGCGGGTGAAAACAGCGACTAGGCTGCCTTCTGCTCGGAGACCTGCTGGATCGAACGAGCGAGACCAGAGGAAACGCCGTTGACGCAGACAGCGATGTCGCGAGCGAAACCGGAGATGAGACCGGCGATCTGGCCGAGAAGCTGATCCTTGGTGGGCAGCTCGGCGATAGCCTTAACATCATCAGCGGAAACGGCCTTGCCGTCGGAGATACCGCCCTTGATCTCAAGGACGCCCTTGGACTTAGCGGAGAAGTCCTTAAGGGTCTTAGCGGCCTCGACCGGCTCGGTCTCGTAGAACACATAAGCGACGGGGCCGGCGAGGATCTCGTCGAGCTCGGGCTGCTCCTGGTTCTTGAGAGCGATCTTGACCAGGTTGTTCTTGTAGACCTTCATCTCGGCGCCGCACTCGCGAAGCTGATGACGCAGCTCCTGAGCCTGCTTAACCGTCAGACCGTTGTAGTTGACGACGAACAGACCGGCGTTCTCGGCGATACGGGACTCGATCTCTGCAACCTTGTCGATTTTGTACTGCTGGGGCATGAATTACACCTCCTCGATTTCTTTCCGGGCACGGTCCGCCACAAGGACGTGACGGGGGCATGTCCAAAAAGAAAGCCCCCGCGCTGCATGAGCGACGGGGGCGAGAAGACATATCTACTCGACCACCTCGGCTGGCGGGATGTCCCATTAAGCTCGCGAGCGATGCCCGTTTGCACCGGCTGTCTCTGGCAGCGGATTCGTGCGTGAACCGAAAGTATTATGGCGGGGACCCCGGCGTCGGTCAACGGAAAACCGGGCTGTACACAATTCCACCATCCGGCCGCACCGCCGAAGGCCAGGCGCAAGGTTTTCGCTCGGTCAAGTCCTGGCTCGCACGAAGGCCACATTAAGTGGCCTTCGGCTCGTGCGGAATCTACGAAAACCTTGCGCCTGGCCTTCGGCGGCGCGTGCCTGCGTTGACTATGGGCAGCCCGGGTTTCCGTTGAGCGGCGCGCCCCACTCATAATGCTTGGATCGGTGGGCTGATGTGTTGCGTCCCGTTGGGCTATAAGGTTGAAATGAAGGTGGACAGGCGATGGAGGCCTTCGTTCAGATCTTGGTCGGAAACGCAGTAGCTTAGTCGGATGTGGCCTTCGGTTCCGAAGCAGTCTCCGGGGACTAGGGCTACGTTTGCCTCTTTGATGGCTTTGATGCAGAAAGCTTCGCTGGTTAGGCCGAACTTTTTGATGCTGGGGAAGGCGTAGAAGGCTCCTGCGGGCTCCACGACGTCCAAGCCCATGGCGCCGAGCGCCGCTACCACGCACTCGCGGCGAGCTCGGTAGACGTTGAGCATGGGGGTGGGGTCGACGGTCAGGGCTCGAGCTGCGGCGTCCATTTCGAAGGAGACGGCGCTCGATACTAGGTATTGGTGGGCCTTGGCGATCTCGGCGATGACGGGGGCTGCGGCTGCGAGCCAACCCAAGCGCCAGCCGGTCATAGCCCATGGCTTGGAGAAGCTCTCGATGACCACCGTCTGATCGCGCAGCTCCGGGTGGCGCCGGGCAAAGCGCTCGTAGCCATCCACATAAACCAGACGGTTGTACACATCGTCGCAGACTACGTAGATGCCCGCCTGCTCCGCCACTCGCGCTACGGCATCGAGTGAGGCCGCGTTGAGAATGCAGCCCGTGGGGTTGTTGGGCGAGCAGATGACGATAGCCTTGGTTGCCGGCGTCACGCAGGCGCGAAGTGCGTCCTCGTCAATCTGAAATTGCGCAGGCTCCGTATCCAAAAAGACCGCTTTGGCGTGGTTGGCCACGACGATGCTTTCGTACAGGCCAAAGGCCGGCGTGGGAATGATGACCTCGTCGCCGGGGTTGAGCATAGCCATGAATGTTGCCGACAGGGCCTCGGTCGCGCCGTCGGTCAGGATGACCTCGTCGGCCGAAAACGCAAGGCCCGCGTCCCCCATGTAGGCAGACAGCGCCTCGCGCAGGGCGGGGCGACCGTTGTTGGGCGGATAATGCGTGTCGCCGCGGCCCAGCGCGGCGGTCACCTCGGCGCTAATCACATCGGGTGTAGGAAAATCGGGCTCGCCGAGCGCGAGCGCAATGCATCCTGGGTGCTGGGCAGCGAGCGCGTTAATCCGACGGATGCCGGAGGGCTTGAGCGTGGCAAGCGAGGTATTCATGGGCAGGCGCATGGCGTTCCTTTCGTAAGGGTTGCACTAGGATAGCGCGCCCGCGCGCCGCCAGACGGTGTAACCTAAACGGAAACGAACCGGAAAGGAGATGGTATGGAGGCGAACCAGCAGGCCAATAAGCCAAAAACGTTGCGAACCATTGCGTATATCAGCATTCCCGATAGCGCCGATCTTGAGTTTTTGCTCTGGGACCTGCAGGATGCCATCGCCGCCTATGCTCAGCTTTCTGGCACCACGCTCCCCCGCCCGATCGATTTGGAAGCGGATAATACCGGCAGCGTTGCCGATGGCATCGTGCTGGCCATTGAAGATGTGGCTGACGATGAGACATTGACAGCTATCGAGCAGGCGCTTGAGCGCTTTGGTGGTACGGGAACGCGCGTCTATGCCGCGATTCGAGCCGCACAAGAGGGCACTAAACAGGCGCGCGGGACCGCCGTTCGTCTGCACAAGGCATGTGAGCGCCATGACCAATTGTGGTGTGGCGGCGTTGTCGTCTGTGCCGGCAGCGGTATTGCGGCGCTTCGCCACTCCCCGCGTATGGGCCTCTTGCGGCGACCGTTTTCGGAGGTCATGGACAAGCTCGTGGGCGCCGTTCGCATGGGGTGTTCCGTCGAACACGCGCAGAAGCTCGGTGGCGCCGCAACGGGCGGCGTTGACACCGAAGGCATGGCGCGCGCCGAGCCTACACTGCCCGCACTAATCTGGCGCGCCGTTATGAGACGTCTTGCCAGGCACTCAAACTGCTAAATCGAAGAAGTCCGCCAGTCAACGGCTTCGTGCCAACGCTCGACAAGCCGCTCCAGGCGCCATGCCGCATTGGCAGGACTTGTCGAGGGCAGTACGATGGCGGGCAGCCCGGTGCGTTCTTGTAGATAGCGCTTGTAGAGCCGGCCAGCTGTACCACCGTTGCATATCACCTGCTCAATGGGAGCTGCGCCGGTAACGCGCTCGATATGTGCCGGCACAACGTTGCGAATGCTCGCGTCACTCGAGCCCTTAATGTCGCAGCTCTCAATCACATCCCACAGGGCTACGCCGCCGTTCAGCAGCATGGAGCGCTTGGCGGCAATCGAGACGTCGAGCGTCGCGGGCTCGCTGTCCGCCAAAAGGCCGCCCTCGTTGGGCGGCACGGGCACACCGAGGCACGCGGCCATCACGCGCCAAAAGCGATTCTGAGGGTTGCCGTAATAAAAGGCATTGGCGCGCGAAAGCACCGAGGGAAACGATCCGAGCACCAAAACGCGCGAGTACTGGTCGAACACGGGCTCAAACCCATGCTCAATATGCTGATAGCCCTCGTCAGACGCAGCCATGGCCTAGGCCCTCAACAGATAGCGCACCTCGTAGGGCGCAAGCTCGAGGGTACCCGTCAGCTCGACCGCGAGCGCGTCGTCGGCAAGCAGATCGACAAAGGAGCCGTTGAGCTCGCCGGCGCCAAAGGTATAGGGCTCGTTCACGGCATTGACCGCCACGAGCACTGTCGCGTCGTCGCAGGCGCGCTCGAACAGCAGCTGCTTGTTCTGGATCACCACGTTGCGATAGGCACCGTAGTTGAGAGCACGGGCAGCCGCGTCGTCGGCCGAGCGAAGGTGCGCAAGCCGCGTGATGAACGCCGTCAGCTCGTTGGGCGCAGGCTCATCGAGCGCAGGGCGCAGCGCCCAGTCGCCATCGGGGCCGCCCTTTTCGCCAGCAATTCCCCACTCGCTGCCATAGTAGACGCACGGGATGCCTGGCATGCCAAAGAGCATGCCGTAGGCAGGACGTAGACAGGACTTGTCGGTGAGGATGCTCGCCAGGCGCGGTACATCGTGGTTGTCGACAAACGACAGCAGATGTTTGCCGCGGTAGATGCACCACGGATCGCCGCCAAACTGGCGGTGCAGCGAATGGGCAATCTCGAACATATTGACCGAGTTAAAGCTGGAGTACAGGCCCTTGTAGCACTCGTAGTTGGTGCAGGAGTCGAGCATCTCGTCGTTGACGATCTGGTTGTAGTCGCCGTGGAGCGTCTCGCCGATCAGCACAAAGTCGGGCTTGAGCTCACGGGCAAAGGCGTGCAGGCGGCGCATAAAGTCGCGGTCGAGCATATAGGCAACGTCCAGGCGCAGGCCGTCGACGCCAAAGACGTCGGCCCAACGGCGCACAGACTCGAGCAGGTAATCGACCACAGCGGGATTTTGCAGGTTGAGCTTCACAAGCTCAAAATGGCCTTCCCAGCCCTCGTACCAAAAGCCGTCGCCATAGCAGGAATCTCCGTCAAAGCTAATATGGAACCAGTCCTTGTAGGGCGAGTCCCACTTGCGCTCCTGCACATCGCGGAAGGCCCAAAAGCCGCGACCGACGTGGTTGAAGACGGCATCAAGCACCACGCGGATGCCATGGGCGTGCAGCGTGTCGCATACGGCGGCAAAGTCGGCGTCCCCACCCAGGCGACGGTCGATATGGCGCAGGCTGCGCGTGTCGTAGCCATGGCTATCGGACTCAAGCGGAGGGTTGATCAGCACGGCACCAACGCCGAGTTTCTGCAGGTAGTCGGCCCATTGGGCGATCTTCATGATGGGCGCATCGGGGTTGGGTGCAGTGTCGGCAGCCTGGGAGAGTTCATCCTCGGAAACGGGCGCGGCGTTTTCGCGCGGAGCTCCGCAAAAGCCCAGCGGATAGATCTGATAGAACGTCGTCTCGTATGCCCACATAGCAACCTCCCGGTAAGCTCAACACAGCGACATCCATTGTATGCCCAGCTTGTATCCTCTCCCCCAAAATAAGTTGCGGTGGAATAGTTCCTGCTTGGGCCTTCAGAGGCCTTAAACAGGAACTATTCCACCGCAACTGATGAGGGGACGTGATTAGGCGACGGGCTTGGCGCGGCGGATGGCCGGGAACAGTACGGTGATGGCGAGGATGACGCCCACGACGGTAATTGCCCCGCCCACGAAGCCGATCCAAGCGATACCGGGACCCGAAACCACGGCGCCGCCGATTGCGGTGCCCGTGCCGATACCCAGATTAAACAGGCCCGAGAAGATCGACATGGCGACGGCCGACGAATCCGCCGGCGTGTACTTGATGAGCTCGGCCTGGAACGCCACGTTAAAGGCCGTGGAGCAGCAGCCCCATAGCGCGCAGACGGCAAGCACCGCCGCGAGCGATGATGCGGCCGGACCCATGAGCAGCAGGGCCGCTGGCACGCCGGAGAGCGTAATCGCGAGAAACGGGAACCGGTGCCCATCGAACAGTCGGCCGAACAGCCAGCTTCCGAGCAGACCAGAGCAGCCGAACGCCGTCAGCGTCATGGTAATAGCGCTTGCGTCGACGTGCGCGACCTGTGCCAGGAACGGCTCGATATAGCTGTAACCTGCGTAGTAGCCGGTCGCCATAAAGACCGTGACCACATAGAGCGCGATGAGGAACGGGTTCTTGAGCAGCTCGGGCAGCTGTTTGACGGTAAAGCGCTCGCCCGCCGGCATGGCCGGGAACACCGCGGCCTGGTACACCACCGCGGCGGCAGAGAAGGCACCGACCACGGCAAACGTCATGCGCCAGCCCACGGCCAGCCCGATGGCGCGGCCGATCGGCAGGCCAAAGATCTGTGCGATGGACGAGCCCGTGGCGATTATGCTGATCGCGAGCGCCCCGTGGCGGGTGTCGACTAGGCGCGAGGCCATAATCGAGGCGACCGACCAGAACACGGCATGCGCGCAGGCGACCACCAGACGCGCGCAAACCAAAATAGGATAGGTGGGCGCCACGGCGGACAGGAACTGGCCCAGCGAGAACACGGCCAAAACGCCCAGCAGCATCCGCTTGAACTCAAAGCGCGAGGCAAACACCATGAGTGGCAGCGACAGTAGCATGACGCCCCAGGCATAGACCGAGATCATGATGCCTGCCTGGGCCTCGGTGAGCGAGAACGACGCGGCGATATCAGTCAGAAGGCCGATGGGCATGAACTCCGACGTGTTGAATACGAACGAGCAGCAGGCGAGCCCGATAAGCGGGAGCCACTGCTTGAGTGAGATGCCATCTTGTCTTGCCTGAGTCATGTAGGAAACCTCTCCGATTGTCTTGGGCGGTGGGCGATTATATAGCAACGGCCCCGCATCCGTCAGTACAGATGCGGGGCCGCAATCAACTCAATACACAGAGGTTGCGCCGTCAATTAATAGCTAAGCCAACCCCAGCAATATGCCCGCCGAATGCACGACAAACGCCACGATCCAGGCGACCGTCACCTGAAACGCGAACACGGCAACGGCATAGCGCGCGCCCAACTCGCTCTTGACGGCGCCGATGGACGCCACGCAGGGCGGGTACAGCAGCGTAAAGACCAGGAACACGTAGGCAGTAAACGGCGAAAACATGGTCGACAGTGCCGCAGGCGAGGTCGCGCCCAAAAGCACCGTGAGTGTCGATATGACGCTCTCCTTGGCAATAAGTCCCGTGACGAGTGCCGTCGAGGCGCGCCAGTCGCCAAAACCGAGCGGGGCCAACACCGGCGCGATGATGCTACCCAGACCGGCAAGCAGGCTTTGCGACTGGTCGGCGACCACGTTAAAGCGGATATCGAACGTCTGCAGGAACCAGATGACCACCGTAGCGGCAAAGATAATGGTAAAGGCCTTGGTAATAAAGTCCTTGGCCTTATCCCATGCCAGCATCACCGTCGTCTTGACGCTCGGCAGGCGGTAATTGGGGAGCTCCATGATAAACGGCACCGGGTCGCCCTTAAATGCCGTACGGTTGAGCACCAAAGCCGCAATGCAACCAACCGCAATACCAATCAGATAGAGCGAGACCATGGTGGGAACCGTCGCCTGTGGGAAAAACGCCCCGCACAGCAAGCCGTAAACCGGCAGCTTGGCCGAGCAGCTCATGAACGGTGTGAGCATGACCGTCATCTTGCGGTCGTGCTCGGATGGGAGCGTACGGGTCGACATGATAGCCGGCACGGTGCAGCCAAAACCGACGAGCATGGGCACAAAGCTGCGGCCCGACAGGCCAAAGCGACGCAGCACCTTATCCATGACAAAGGCCACGCGTGCCATGTATCCGGAGTCTTCCAGAATGGAGAGGAACAAGAAGAGCACGACGATAATCGGCAGGAAGGTCAGCACGCTACCCACGCCCGTAAGCACGCCGTCGACAGCCAGCGAGCGCACCACGTCGTTGGTTCCGAACGCCTTGAGGCCCGCATCGGCCGAGGCGATGATGGCAGCGATACCGTCCTCCATGAGTCCCTGCAACGCCGCGCCGATCACGCCAAACGTCAGCCAAAAGACGAGGCCCATGATCACCAGAAACGCCGGAATGGCTGTGTAACGACCTGTCAGGATGCGGTCAATCTTGACGGAGCGCACGTGTTCGCGGCTTTCGTGCGGCTTGACGACGCAGTGCCCACACACGTCGCCGATAAAGCTAAAGCGCATATCGGCCAGTGCGGACAGGCGGTCGGTGCCGGCCTCGCCCTCCATCTGGGTAATGATGTGCTCGATAGCGTCGAGCTCATTGCGATCCAGGTGAAGCGCCTCGGTTACCAGCTCATCGCCCTCGACCAGCTTGGTCGCCGCAAAGCGCACCGGGATGTGCGCCGTCACGGCATGGTCCTCGATCAGGTTAGCAATACCGTGGATGCAGCGATGCAGCGCACCGCCGTCCGGACCGTCGGGCGCGCAAAAGTCCAGGCGACCAGGGCGCTCGCGGAATCGCGCCACGTGCAGGGCGTGGTCCACCAGCTCGCCGATACCCTCGTTTCGCGCGGCGCTAATGGGAACGAGCGGCACGCCCAACAGACTCTCGAGCAGGTTGACGTCTACGGCGCCGCCGTTGGCGGTCACCTCGTCCATCATGTTGAGCGCGATGACCATGGGGCGGTCGAGTTCCATAAGCTGCAGCGTCAGGTACAGGTTGCGTTCAATATTAGTAGCGTCGATGATGTCGATGATGGCGTCGGGATGCTCGTCCAGGATAAACTGGCGGCTCACAATCTCTTCGCCCGTGTACGGCGACAGGGAGTAAATACCGGGCAGATCGGTGACGCTCGCCTCGGGGTGGTTACGGATGGTGCCATCTTTGCGGTCGACCGTCACGCCGGGAAAGTTACCGACGTGCTGGTTGGAGCCCGTCAGCTGGTTGAACAGCGTGGTCTTGCCGCAGTTTTGGTTACCGGCAAGGGCAAAATGCAGCGGTGCGCCCTCGGGCACGGCCGTATTTGCCGCACGGGGCGAATACGTCCCCTCGCCCAGGGCCGGATGCTCCGTCGTGCCGATTGCGGCGTTAACGCGCGGGCCGGTATCGGTGTCGTGCACATCCACGAGCTCAATGCGTGCGGCATCGTCCTTGCGCAGCGTCAACTCGTAGCCACGCAGGCGAATCTCGAGCGGGTCGCCCATGGGGGCGTACTTCATCATGGTGACTTCGGTGCCCGGCGTTAGGCCCATGTCCAAAATATGCTGTCGGAGTGCCTGATCGTCCGATGCCACCGATGCGACAACGGCGTCCTTTCCAATCTCGAGTGTATCGAGCTTCACGCGCTCATCCTTTCGTTAGACGCGGTTAACCGTTTACCGGGGCTAACCAACTCGTAACGACAAATGATAGCGCTCTGAACTATTTTATAAAGTCAAATACCGATGTTTACCTGCGCAAACTTTATGCGGTGTGCCCCGAAAGCTCTTTGCGCATACCGCTCAGCGAGATCGAAACGGAACCCGACCGCGCGGTAGCAGTGAGTCGATCACCCTCAACCGACCCCGTGCATGTAAAGGGCGCCTTGCCCATCAAGACGTGGGAGATAGTACCCGAGAGCTCAAAGAAATCGCACTCAGCGCGGGCACCCGAGAGAGCGATATTGAGACCCCTGACGTTTAATACTGCCCTGAGCGCGCCGTTCACCCCATGTGAAAACGTCACCTCGCCGCGCTTGCTCCCCACCGGCGTCTGGGCCAAAACCACATACGTACCCTCAAGCATGGCTCCTCCTCTAAGCAGACTTTTTGAAACGGGCATCTAGTCTACTTTGCTGCGAGACGGCTTGCCCAGAAACCGCGAGCACACAATGACGTTCAATCAACAGATTGCTGCAAGGGGAACAAGCGTGCAAGGGGGACAGATTGCTTTTGACACCATTTGCGCCAACGGACGGGATGCGGAGCGACGACCGTGCAGGTGGATTCCGGATCGTCGCTTCCTCCGTCCCCCAGCGAATCAAAACGAAGTTGCGGTGGAATAGTTCCTGTTTGAAGCTTTAACCAGCAAAAACAGAAACTATTTCACCGCAACTGCAAAAGCCCGCGCTGGCAACAAATGTCACCTGCGCGGGCTTGGTGGGCGCTCACAATGGCACGTTATTGAGACCCACATCAGTTATGGAATTCCGAACAGCACCGACATGCGATGTCTCCGTCGGCATACCAAGCAATGAAGCTCACCCTAGCCTTAGACGATCGGCGCGATGCCGGCAAAGTGCAGATACAGCGAGATGGCCGCCACGACAATGACCACTGCCGCGATCAGCTTGTCGTGCAGATGCGGGAGCACCTGCTTGCCGCGGCCTCGCTCGCCCGCAATATAGACGGGGATGGCCGGAGCAAAAAGGATCGTCGTGATCATGACGCCCTGGAGGCCCGTCGACCACACCAGGAACAGCGTGTAGATAAAGCCGAGCGTACCGAAGAAGCGTGCTTTGCCGACACTCGGCGCATGCGGTCCGTCCAGATGCTCGTTCTTCCAGCCAATCACCATGTAGTAAGCAGCCGAGCAAACATAGGGAACCAAGATCGTGTTGACCGCGCAGCTGTAGAAGAACTGGTAGGTGCTCGCCGCTACATACGACACAATCAGGAAAAGCTGCGTGATGCCGGAGCTCACAAGAACCGTTACCACTGGGGCGTCATGCTTGTTTGTCTTAGCAAACGCCAGCGGGAAGGAGCCCTGACGTGCAGCCTCGAACGGCGTCTCGGATGCAATGATGACGTAGCCCAGCATCGCACCGACCAGCGAGAGAATAACGCCAAGGTTTACGATGGCTGCGCCAACCGGACCGATTGCGCACTCAAGAATTCCCGCCATGGAGGGCGTTGCAAGTTGTGCCATCTCCCCGCGCGGCATAATGCCGAGCGACAGCATCGAGATAATTAGATACAGCGTAAACACGGCTGCAAATCCAAGCGCCGTCGAACGACCGACGTCGCGCACATACTTTGCACGGCCCGAAATGACGACAGCGCCTTCGATACCCGTAAAGACCCAGACAAGGGCAATCATGGTCGAGACAACCTGCTCACCAAAACCGGGGCCAGCCGGCTCTCCCCAGAAGTTGTCCATAAAGATATCGACGTTGAACTTACCCAGGAGCACAATGCTCAGCACAAAGAGCCCCAGCGGCACCAGCTTCGCCAAGGTGACGATCGTGTTGATGCCGGCAGCTTCCTTAACGCCGCGAAGCACGAGAGCGGTTAGGAACCACAAAAACACGCTGGCGCAGACGATGGAAAGCATATTGTTGCCCGTACCGAACGCAGGGAAGAAATAGCCCAGTGCGCTAAACAGCAAGAGCGCAAAGCTCACATTGGAAAGACATGCGCTGATCCAGTAGCCCCAAGCGGAGTTGAATCCAACGTAATCGCCAAAACCGGCCGCAGCGTATGCATAGATGCCGCCAGTCAGGTCGGGACGAGCCTGAGATAAACCGTTGAATACCATCATCAGCGCAAAGACGCCAATGAAGCAAATTCCCCACGAAACGATAACCGCGCCGGTATTGGCTCCGCCTGCCGCCATATCGCCGGCAAGAGAAAAGATGCCGCCGCAAATGCTCGCAGTGATGACCATCATGGTCAGACGAAAGAGATCCAGACCATTGGGGTCGATAATCTCATCGTTACAAGTTTTAGAGGCCATATATGTGCACCCCCTCAATCAAACGACCGCATAAAGATGGCCCGGACGTCCCGAATCGGGTGCCGGGCCATCGGTCAAGCGATCATTAAGCTAGTACAGCGACCACATTAGAAGCGCAGCGACAGGCAAGAAAGGCCGCCGTCGACCTTGCGGTACTCGGAGGTGTCGACAACGAGCGTCTTGTAGCCCAAATCCTGCACGGCCTTGAGCACGGTCGGATAGCCCTCGGCAACGATAACCGTTCCGTTGACCCAGATGCAGTTGGCGCCATAGGCCTCGTCCTCGGGCACGACGATCTTGTTGTACTGGGCAAAGTCGGGCTTATCAATGAACTCACCGGAGACGAGCATGTTGTTGTCCTCGATGTAGTTGACGCCCGTCTTGAGGTGCAGGACCTCCTCCAGCGGAACCTCGGAGCCCTCGAGACCCCAGCCCTCGAGAATCTCACAGAACTGGCGGATGCCCTCTTCGTTGGTGCGAGCGGAGCGACCGACGTAGAAATGGTCGCCGACCATCATGACGTCGCCGCCATCAAGCGTACCGGGGGAAACGATGTGCTTCACATGCTCGTCGTCAAAGAAGCGGCGGACGACCGGCTCGATCTCGTCCTTCTCGCCGTTACGGCTGTCGGCACCGGGGTTGGTAATGATGGCGCCGCAGCGAGTGATAACGGCCGGATCCTCGACAAAGCAGCTGTCGGGATACTGCTCAAGCGCCGGCAGCACCGACACGTCAACGCCGCACTGCTCGAGCGCGTGCTCGTAATCGTAGTGCTCCTCGATAGCGCGCTCGTAGATGGGCTGACCAAGCTCGGGAGCGCTCGTGATGCCATTGCTCAGGGACTTGCCGGGACGACGGATGATGACGTGGCTGAACTTAGTCATGATGATCCTCCTTGGACCTCTTAGCAGAGAGCGGACTTCCTTGCGCCCGCCTTCCTTCCGATGGCTTTATCTTAGGGTGTCTTTACTGTTTTGTATATTGTATACAATCCTGAACGGTAGATATTTGTCGGTAAGCGTATTATTGCTTCTTCTGGTTTGGTAGCGCGATTTAACTGGTCGTTCTATAATTCAATTAGCCTATTCAGGCGAAACGTATTTATTTTTGAAAATATACAGTTGAGGAATATAAGCTCATGGAAACGCTCCGAAGACCCTTGAAGGATCATGTATACGACTATATTTCGAGTCGCATAGACGCCGGCGAGCTTTCGGCCGGCGACCGCGTGAGCGAGCAGGCGATCTGCGATGCCATGGGCGTGTCGCGCACGCCGGTTCGCGAGGCGCTCATCCAGCTGGCAAGCGACGGCTATCTGGACAATCTCCCCCGCCGCGGATTCCGCGTCCGTGGATTCGATCAGCAAAACGCCGTCGAAGTCTTTGAGATTATGGGGCCGCTCGACGGGCAGGCGGCATACCTTGCCTGCCCCCTCCTGACCGAAGAGGACATCATGCAGCTAAAGTTCTTGGTTGGATCCATGGACCTAGCGATCCAAGGCGGTCTTATCCGAAAGTACGACGACATTCAGCGGGACTTTCACCTTACGTACTTCAACCGCTGCGGCAACGACCGTCTGCGCGACATGATTTCGCAACTCGAGCGTTGCTTTATCAAACGCGATTACGAGACCGTCGATCAGGAGACGGCGTGCAAACTGCTGGGTATAGCCAATGCCGAGCATGCCCACATTCTTGAGCTGTTCGAAGCGCGGGATGCGGCGGCCGTGCGAGACTACGTTCGCGATGTCCATTGGAACACAGAAAACGCCCAGTTCACCGTTTGGTAGAAATATAACGATCGGTGCCGGCCCAACCCTTGGCGGCCAGGGCAACGTCGATGTTTTGGCACCGAAAGCGAAAACCCGCCAAAGCGAGCAAGGTGCCTTGAAACGAGGCGGCATTGACCTTCTGGTCATGCCGCCGAAGTTGAAAGGCAGATTGCCGCTCTGGCGGGCTTGCAGCGTCAAGTGGTTACGGCGTTTGGTAAAACGCCGTAACTAAAACCCGTGGCGCTCCAGGAAACGGAAGGCTAGGCGAATCCAAGGACGGACCGCCACCTGCTTGTCCTCGTTGTCGACCGCGGTATTGGCGTTACCGAGCGAAAGGCCGTGGCCACCCTGGTCAAAGACGTGCGTCTCGCATGCAACACCCTCCTCGGCCATGCGCTGCGCAAACGGGTAGACCTGCGCGACCGGCGCCGTCTTATCGTCCGAAACGCCCCACACAAAGGTCGGGGGCATCTGGCGCGAAACGTGCGTGGTAGGGCAAATGTCGGTCAGGTGCTCATCGGTCGCCTCGCCGCCCGTCACCATCGACAGATAGTCGTTGAGCAAATCGCGCCCTGTCTTGCCACCCGTCTTGGGCACGCGCAGGTCGATGCGCGGGTCGCGCGTCTGCATATCGCGCACATAGGCAAGGTCGAGCAACGGATAGCCCAGCACCACGGCGTCGGGACGAATATCCTCCGGACGAGCCCCGGCAAGGCCCGCGAAGGGTCCGGTCTTCCACTGCGTTGCCAACGAGGCGCAGATCATGCCGCCCGCCGAGAAACCCACGATGCACACGCGCTTGGGATCGACATGCCACTCGTCGGCGTTGGCGCGCACGGTAGCGACCATCTTGGCGAGGTCCGCCTGCGGGTGCGGAAAGCTCACGTCGCCCGTGGCGCTCGTCACATAGTTGAGCACAAAGGCCTGGTAGCCGCGGTCCAAAAACGCAAACGCCACCGGGTCCTGCTCGTGCGGAGCGATATGCGTAAACCCGCCTCCGCCGCAGATGATCACCGCGGGGCGGCGGCCATTGGGCTTGTCGGGCAGCGGCTCGGCACCCAAATACGTAAACGTCGCCGGATATTCCTCGGTCGGCTCCTCGCCCCACAGTGCATGGTTCTCGACAATCATATGTGCTCCCTTCGCGCAAATTAAGCGCCATTGTTTTTCGCCTTCAAGCGTACCCCACTTGAACCCGTGACGCAGAAACACGCCAGCAATAAGTTTCCCTTCAACTGATATATCACATAATCCCAGCTCAGAGGTATCGCTGAGCAGCGTAGAATAGGGGGTGTTGACCAAGCCGCGAAACAGATATGAAACGTTTCCGGCAAACCAAACGCGCGATATGCGCCTATTTAAGTTGGAGGCAACTATGGGTCTGCTCGATTCGCTTAAGTCCACCTTCACCTCGACCGGCGAGGCGTCCGTTCCGCCCGCAGCAAGCTTCGCCACCCGCGAAGGCGTCATCTATGCCCCCGTCAACGGCGTGCTCGTCAGCCTGGACGAGGTTCCCGACGAGACGATCGCCTCGGGCATGCTTGGCCAGGGCTATGGCATCGAGCCCATTACCGGCACCATCTATGCGCCCGCCAACGGCCGCATCGGCGCCACCACTGTCACCAACCACTCCATCGGCATGATTACCGAGGACGGTCTGCGCGTATTCATCCATGTTGGCCTGGGCACCGTGGAAATGAACGGCAAGGGTTTTGCCCGCTTTGTCGAGATGGGCGATGTGGTCAAGGCCGGCCAGCCGCTCATCAGCTTCGATCGCGAGGCCATCAAGGCCGCCGGCCACGAGGACATCGTGACCGTCATCGTCTCCGAGCTCGATCGTCTTAAGAGCATCGACCATGTCGGCGAGTCTGGAACGCTTATCGGCGGCAACCCGCTCGTCAAGCTTGGCGACCCGCTGCTGGTTGCCAAGACCAAGTAGCTAGGCCCCGCGCCACACAACCAAAAGGCACCTCGTCAAGCGCCCGCGACCATTTGGCCGCGGGCGCTTTTCGTTTGAAAAACCATCCCGCCAATGCCTTATCTGTATAGCCCAAATGAGCCGAGCTGCTAGAATATCGAACTGTATGGATAACTATCATTCAACCGTTATGGGAGGATACGTGAACCGCACCAAAATCGCGCAGCTCTATGTCGATGCCGAGTCGCTCGGCGGCCAGACCGTCACCGTTGCCGGCTGGGTCAAGTCCGTCCGCGACATGAAGAACTTTGGCTTTGTTACGCTCAACGACGGCAGCTGCTTCCGCGACCTGCAGGTCGTCATGAACCGCGAGGCGCTCGACAACTACGACGAGATCGCCCATCAAAACGTCTCGGCCGCACTCATTTGCACCGGCACCGTCAAGCTGACCCCCGATGCACCCCAGCCTTTCGAGCTTTCTGCCACCTCCATCGAGGTCGAGGGCGTCAGCGCCCCGGATTACCCGCTGCAGAAGAAGCGCGCAACCGTCGAGTTCCTGCGCACCCAGCAGCACCTGCGCCCGCGCACCAACCTGTTCCGTGCCGTGTTCCGCATCCGTTCTGTCGCGGCTGCCGCCATCCACCGCTTCTTCCAGGAGCAGGGCTTTGTCTACGTCAACACCCCTATCATCACCACGAGTGATTGCGAGGGCGCCGGCGAGATGTTCCGCGTGACCACGCTCGACCCCAAAAATCCGCCCCTCACCGAGTCCGGCGAGGTCGACTGGAGCCAAGACTTCTTTGGCAAGCACGCGAGCCTCACCGTGTCCGGCCAGCTCAATGCCGAGAACTTTGCCATGGCCTTTGGCGACGTGTACACCTTTGGCCCCACCTTCCGCGCCGAAAACTCCAACACCACGCGCCACGCCGCCGAGTTTTGGATGATCGAGCCCGAGATGGCCTTTGCCGACCTTAACGACTACATGGATAACGCCGAGGCCATGCTCAAGTACGTCCTTAAGGACGTCATGGCAACCTGCCCCGACGAGCTCAATATGCTCAACAAGTTTGTGGACAAGGGTCTGCTCGAGCGCCTGGACCACGTGGCAAACTCCGACTTTGCCCGCGTCACCTATACCGAGGCCATCGAAATCCTGGAGCAGGCCGTCGCCGCCGGTCACAAGTTTGACTATCCCGTGAGCTGGGGCATCGACCTGCAGACCGAGCACGAGCGCTTCCTGACCGAGGAGCACTTTAAGCGACCGACTTTTGTGACCGACTATCCGGCCGAGATCAAGGCGTTCTACATGCGCATGAACGAGGACGGCAAGACCGTCGCCGCCGCCGACTGCCTGGTTCCCGGTATCGGCGAGATTATCGGCGGCTCCCAGCGCGAGGAGCGCCTGGATCTGCTCGAAGCCCGCATCAAGGACCTGGGCATGAATCCCGAGCAGTACAAGTACTACCTTGACCTGCGCCGCTACGGTTCCTGCAAGCACGCCGGCTACGGTCTGGGCTTCGAGCGCTTGGTCATGTATCTGACCGGTGTGGGCAACATCCGCGACGTCCTGCCGCACCCGCGCACCGTGGGCAACGCCGACTTCTAATCGCCACAGCGCCACCAAACGCGTTCCAGCGCATCACGCCAGCGCCTCTCGGCAAGCCGAGGGGCGCTTTTTTCAACAGCATCCGTCAAGCTTTTGGCAAGTTTTTGGTCAGTTGGGCAGGGCTGTTGAAAACTCGACCCGCCGCTTGCCGACGGCTACCGACCGCCCAGGGCGTCCTGCGCCCCTGGGAAAGCCCCTCGTCCTAGGCTCCATACCGTCGCCACCCAAAACGGAAAGGACGTGGGCGCCATGACCGAAACCGCTGTTGAAACTTACGAGACCACGACGAGGGGCGCCGCCTCGATGGCAGCCTATCGCGCCGTTCGCATCCTGCAACTATTGAGCGAAAACACCGGTGAGGACAAGGCCATGCTTTCCGATGAGTTGATCCGGCGCCTAGCCCATCCCGACGACCCCGCCCGCATGCCCATCTCGGCGGCGCGGCGCAGCATCTACACCGCCATCTCCGCACTTCGCCATGCTGGATACGAAATTGAGTACAAGCGCGGCGTTGGGTATCGGCTCTTGACCCGTCCGCTCACCGACGAAGAAATCATCCGACTCCACGGCATGGTCATGCGCAACCGCTCTACGCCCATCGCCATTCGAAAAAGCATGGCGCAGCACCTGGTCGCCATGGCGAGTGCCGACGTTCGCGGCTACCTCGATGCACCCGAGCCTGCTCCAAGCGCAGGCGGCAAATCCACCAAGGCCACACGCACGCCCGTCAAGCGCATCGATGCCTGCGAGCTCATCGAGCAGGCCATCGACCACGGAACCACGGTGAGTTTTGATATTTCGAGTGTCACGGCACGCGGAGAGGTCGAAGTGGCACGGATGACACTCCGGCCCTTTGCCATCAAGCAACGAGACGGCATCTCGTATTTGCTGGGAACGGTCTATGACGCGCGAGGCGCCGATGACACGTTGCGTACCGTTGAGATCGGCCGCATGAGAAACGTCACCACACGTCTCCTCGACGGCAAGAAGCTCTTCGCCGCCCTGGACGAGGACGACGCCGCCTCCGCCGCATAAGACCCTCCGCCGCCCATTCGACTACCCGTACCGCCCATCCGATTCTGTATTAAAAAACCCGCCAGGCTGTTGTAAAAATGGACATCAGCGCTACTATAGTCCCACTTGCACTTTGTCCCAGTGCAGTGTTTCCAGCCATTTTTATACTGGGGGTAATGATATGAAGGACATCACCATCAGCCGCAGGAGCCTTCTGGTCTCCGCCGGCCTGCTCGCGCTCGCCCCGCTCGCCGGATGCGGCGGCAACTCTGGTTCCGGCTCTGCTGCCGCCGGTTCCGACTACACCATCGGCGTTCTGCAGCTCACCGAGCACTCCGCACTCGACGCCGCCAACGATGGCTTTGTCAAGGCCATCAAGGAGAGCGGCCTTAAGGTCAAGATCGACCAGAAGAACGCTCAGAACGACCAGTCCACGTGTAAGTCCATTGCCGACAAGTTTGTGGGCGACAACGTCAGCCTGATTTATGCCATCGCCACGCCCGCCGCGCAGGCTGCCGCCGGCGCCACGGCCGATATCCCCATCGTGGGCTGTGCCATCACCGACTACGCCGCCTCCGGCCTGGTCCAGGACAACGACAAGCCCGGCACCAACGTCACGGGCGCTTCCGACCTCACCCCGGTCGCCGAGCAGCTCGAGATGATGCAGAAGGTCCTGCCCGACGTTAAAAAGGTCGGCCTGCTCTACTGCACCGCCGAGTCCAACTCCGACGTCCAGATCAAGGCCGCCAAGAAGGAGCTCGACAAGCTGGGCCTCGAGTACACCGACTTCACCGTCTCGAGCTCCAACGAGATTCAGTCCGTCGTCGAGTCTGCCGTGGGCAAGGTCGACGCGCTGTACTCCCCCACTGACAACACCATCGCCGCGGGCGCTTCGCAGGTCGGCCAGATCTGCAAGGAGAATAAGCTCCCCTTCGTGACCGGCGAGGAGGGTATGTGCATGGCCGGCGGCCTGTTCACCCTCTCCATCAACTATAAGGACCTGGGCTACGCCGCGGGCGAGATGGCCGTTAAGATCCTGAAGGGCGAGGCCAAGCCCGAGGATATGCCGATCAAGCACCTCTCGAGCAAGGACCTGGTCGTCGTCAAGAACGACGAGATGGCCGAGGCCCTAGGCATCGACCTTTCCGCTCTGGACGAGTAGCGCCATGCGCGGTAACGCGTCTAGGGCCCGCACGCGCGCCACAGCCGCGTTATTCAATATCTGAGTCCTTGGGGCGAACGCTAAAGACCGGCGTTCGCCCTGCTTGTTTCGGATGAGACAAAACATCCGTCCGCAGCTCTTTTATGCATTGGTACCGCTATTATGGAAAATCACGTGTCCACCCTATCCTAGGAGGTATGAAGCATGCTCATTGCATTGCAGGGCGCCGTTTCGCAGGGCGTCCTCTGGGGCATTATGGTGCTTGGCGTGTTTATCACGTTCCGCCTGCTCGACATCCCCGATATGACCTGCGACGGCAGCTTTGCCCTCGGCGGCTGTGTCTGCGCCGTACTCATCGTCAACAATAACGTCGACCCCTTGCTCGCCGTGCTGGCCGGCATGTGCGCCGGCGCCATCGCGGGCGCCGTCACGGGCATCTTGACCACCGTCTTTGAGATTCCCGCAATCCTCGCCGGAATCCTTACGCAGATCAGTCTGTGGTCCATCAACCTGCGCATCATGGGCAAGTCCAACACGCCCATCCTTGCCAAGGGCACTATCTTCTCATCCGTCAGCAACATGACGGGCCTGCCGCAGTCCACTGTTGCCATTATCCTAGGCATCGTGCTGGCCGTGGCCATCGTCGCCATCCTGTACTGGTTCTTTGGCACCGAGATCGGCTCGGCACTGCGTGCCACCGGCAACAACGAGTACATGATCCGCGCCCTGGGCGTTAACACCAACACCACCAAAATGATCGCCCTCGTGCTCTCCAACGCCCTCATTGGCCTTTCGGGTGCGCTCATCTGCCAGAGCCAGAAGTATGCCGACATTGGCATGGGCACCGGCGCCATCGTTATCGGTCTTGCCGCCATCGTCATCGGCGAGGTGCTCGGCCGCCTGCTGCCCGGCGGTCTCACGCAGTTCTCCGTCCGTCTGGCCTCCGCCGTCTTTGGCTCCGTGGTGTACTTCCTCATCCGCGCCATCGTGCTGCAGCTGGGCATGGACGCCAACGACATGAAACTGCTCTCTGCTGTGATTGTCGCCGTGGCCCTGTGCGTGCCCGTGGTTTGGGAGCGCTATAAGCTCCGCAGCTCCTACACGAAGGGAGATGAGGCAGATGCTTAAGCTCTCGCACGTCAAGAAGACCTTTAACAAGGGCACCGTCACCGAGAAGCGCGCGCTCACCGGCGTCGACCTTACCCTCAACGACGGCGACTTTGTAACTGTGATCGGCGGCAACGGCGCCGGCAAATCCACGCTGCTCAACATGATTGCCGGCGTATATCCGCTCGATTCGGGCGTTATCGAGCTCGACGGCACCGACATCTCGCGCCTGAGCGAGTCGCAGCGCGCCAAGTACCTGGGCCGCGTGTTCCAGGATCCCATGCGCGGCACCGCAGCCGACATGCAGATTGCCGAGAACTTGGCCCTCGCCAAGCGTCGCGGCCAGCGTCGCGGCCTTTCGTGGGGCGTCACCAAGGCCGAGAAGGACGAGTACGTTGAGTTGCTCAAGCGCCTGGACCTTGGCCTGGACACGCGCCTCAACGCCAAGGTCGGCCTGCTTTCGGGTGGCCAGCGCCAGGCACTCACGCTGCTCATGGCCACGCTCACCAAGCCGCGCTTGCTGCTGCTCGACGAGCACACCGCGGCACTCGACCCCAAGACCGCCTCTAAGGTGCTCAATCTGACCGAGGAGATTGTCGACGAGAACCACCTGACCACGCTCATGGTCACGCACAACATGAATGACGCCATCCGTCTGGGCAATCGCCTGATCATGATGCACGAGGGCCACGTTATCTACGACGTGGCGGGCGACGAGAAGAAGTCGCTCACCGTCGCCGACCTGCTGCAGAAGTTCGAGGAGGTCTCGGGCGGCGAGCTCGCCAACGACCGCATGCTGCTGAGCTAAAACCTGCCAATAAGGGACAGGTTTATTTTGGCAGGTTTTATCTGCGCAAACGTCAAAACCGCCGCAAAGGAACAGATACCTTTGCGACGGTTTTCGCATATTATGTCGATAATCCGATATTCAACCAGACTTTCTGGCTAAGGACTAAGGAAACTGCCATGAAAAGACTCCCCCGCCTTGCGTTAGCCGCCGCGTTGTTTGCCGGCTCGCTCGCAGGCATCCCAAGCCTCGCTTTCGCGGGGAACCTGCCCGCCGCTATTGACGGCTCCGTGGCCGTCATGCACACCAACGATATCCACGGCAGCTACAAGTACAGCTACAACGCAAGCAAGGGCACCGGCACTGTGGGCTTTGACGGACTGGCGGTTCTCTATAGCGCCCAAAGCAGCGCCCCCGATCTTTTGCTCGATGCGGGCGATACCTTCCACGGGCAGTCCTTTGCCACCATGAGCGAGGGTAAGAGCATCGCCGAGCTCATGGACACCTTCTATGCAGACGGCTACGACGCGACCACGCCGGGCAACCACGACTGGAGCTACGGCGCGGACAAGCTCCGCACCATGACC
The DNA here is from genome assembly GCF_003438785.1 of Collinsella sp. OM06-18AC. NCBI lineage: Bacteria > Bacillati > Actinomycetota > Coriobacteriia > Coriobacteriales > Coriobacteriaceae > Collinsella > Collinsella sp. OM06-18AC. The sequence continues at coordinate 35,675 of NZ_QSTX01000008.1, read as the reverse complement.
GGCTACAGCCCCACCGGCACGCCCTTCGCCATGCTCTGCGCGAACGCGAAGTCTACGAGCGGCGTATGGAGCTCGAGTATCACCAAGACGCTCGATCGCACCTGGGAGGATAGCGAAGATCACTCCACATTCGACTACAAAATCAAGGTCGGCGTCGTGGGTGCCATGGATGAGTCGCTGGAATCCTCGCTGCGCGCGGACCTGGTCGCGGGTACGTCGTTCTCGAGTGCCGCGAACGCCATCAATGCCGAGGCCAAGCGACTGCGCGAGACAGAGGGCTGCAACGTTGTCGTCTGTATCGCGCACACGCTCAACGCCAAGACCTTTGCTGCAAAGCTCGTTGGGGTCGATGCACTGGTCGCGGGCCACGAGCACATCAACTTAGACGAAAACGTGACGGGGGCTGACGGCAAGTCGGTCCGCGTCGTCGAAGCGGGCAGCGCCTTTGCCGAGGTGGGGCTGCTTTCCATTCCGTACAAGTACGACACGAATGGCACCGAGACGACCGACGATGACACGGTCACGGTCCCTGCAGACGGCAGTGACGAGAAGCTCTACACCGCCAAGAACGTCAACGACCTTTTGGCAGACCCCGACAAGGGCTCCGACTACCAAAGCCGCCTTGAAGCCGTCCGCAACAAGATCAAGCCGCTCGACGAGGCCTTTGAAAACGAATCGAACAAGGTGCTCGGCACATCCACCACCAACTATTTCTACGGCGAGGACGCCGCAGGCACGCATGGTTGGGAAATGGTGCGCACCACCGATTTCCGCCCCAGCAAGGAGGGCGACACCACCAAGGCCCAGACCATCGACCATGTGATCTGCGGCTCCTATCTTGACCTGACGGGCGCAGACCTCGCTATCGAAAACGCGGGTGGCATCCGCGGCGGCATCGCTGCAGGCGATGTGACCGCAGGCAACGTCATCGCTATCTCGCCCTACGGCAACACCGTGGAGACCTGGACCATGACCGGTGCGGACTTCCTCGCAGCGCTCGAGCACTCGCTGCAGATCAGCGACGAGTGCAATCACAGCTACGAGCTTCAGCAAGCCTACGTAGCGGCCGGCCACACCGAGCAGGAGGCGCAAGACATGTACAAGTGGCGCGACGACTCCGGCAGCGTCCTTTCCTTCGGCGGAATCAACGTGACAATCGATTGGACGCAGCCCGAAGGCAAACGCATCGTGAGCGCCACGCTCACCAAGGATGGCAGCATGCTCGACCCCGCCAAGACCTACACCGTCGCCACCAACAACTACATCATTACCAACACGACCGACTTCCCCACCTTCGCACACGCCACCAAGCGCACCGAGTGGGGCACGTGTGAGGCGGCGCTGAGGGCGCTGATTGGGCAAAACGGCTGGGAGAGCAAGATGGCCGGACTCGCCGGCACCATCAGCTTTGGCTCCGCTGCCGTGGACGCCACGCCCACACCGGCCCCGACGCCTGAGCCCTCGCCTAAGACGGACGCGACGACCACGAAGGTCATCACCAAGAAGACGACCGGCAAGCTCGCCGCAACGGGAGACCGCACGCTGGCAGTAGTTGGCACGTGCCTTATCGGCGGCATCATCGTCATCATTCTCGGCATTATCTGGAAGCGTCGACGCTAAGCTACACCGCCGGGCCTTGCAGCCCCGCCGCATAAACCTTATATCGAGCACAGAAGCCCGTACGAATTTGATCGGACGGGCTTCTTGGTGGGTATCATGGTTGGATGATCATGAGGAGGTTTCCCTACATGGAATTGTTTGAGCCAATTCTTCATTTCTTTGCACAACGATGGGTCCACAACATCATCTGGGCCGGTATCTTGGCCATCGGCACCGCCGTTGCCGCCAAAATCGCGTCCAAGACCCTGCACCACCTGCTTAACCGCGATGATAACCCGCTCCCAGCATCGAGCATCTTCATCAACATCACACGCGCCGTCATCTGGATGATCGGCGGCAGCTTTATCCTCGACAACTGTTTTGGCATTAATGCAAACGCGCTCGTCGCCGCTCTTGGCGTCGGCGGCATCGCCATCTCGCTCGGCTTTCAGGACACGCTGTCGAACCTTATCGGCGGTATGCAGGTGACCTTCATGGGCATCATCAAGCCCGGCGACAATATCGAGGTCGGCGGCGTGTCGGGCGTGGTCCAAGACATCACCTGGCGCCACACGACCATCGAGGATGCCTGCGGGCAGACCATCATTGTGCCCAACTCCAACATCTCCAAGAACACGCTCGTGCACCTGATGCCCTTTGGGCGCGTGGCCGTGCCCGTTGCCGTAAAGGACACGTCTAAGTGGGCCTCGCTGGACGCGCTGGCAGATGAGCTTACCGACGCCACCAAGGCCGCGGTGCTTCCCATCTCTGGCTTTGACAAGGAGCCGTACGTGCTCTTTAGCGAGATCGGCGACTTTGGCGTCAAGGGCAAAATCATCTTTATCGTCAGCGACGATAGCACCACCTTCACGGCAGCCGACGCCTGCATTCGTGCCATCGCCCCCATCATCGCCTAAACTACCACAAAGGGGACAGGCACCTTTGTGGTAGTTTCGCATCGTGGTACCATGGTTCATATCGTTGTTTAAACGACTAAGGGAGTAGACACCATGGAAGAGGCCTATCGTCAAGCACGCAAGCGCGGCGAGCAGGGACGCCGTCGCGCCATCAGCCAAAGCGAGCACCCGTACCTTACGGACCTCGACAGCTTGGTTGCCCAGCTCCCCTTAGGTCAGCGAGAGAGCGTCGGCCTGCGGGATATTCCGCTCGAAATGGTCGTCGGCACGGTTACCAAGGGCCGTCAGTCTGCCTTTTCGTGCAACTTTATGCCCCTGTTGCCATTTAGCACCGAGTTCGCCCGCAAGTGGTCCAACCTCTACGACATCCAGGTGACCGAGGGCTATCGCGACCCCATCATCGTCACCGAGTTCATGCATCGGTTCTACGTCCAAGAGGGCAACAAGCGCGTCAGCGTCCTCAAATTCCTGGACGCCCCGACAGTTTCGGCCAAGGTCACCCGCCTCTACCCCGGAAAATGGGATTCCGTCGAAAGCCGCCTCTATGGCGAGTTCTGCGCGTTTTGGCGCGTCTGCCCCCTATACGAGATCGAGTTCTCGCGTGAGGGAAGCTACGAAACGCTCGCCAAGATGCTCGGTCAGAACCTTATCGAAAAATGGCCGCAGAAAAAGGTCGACTACCTGCGCCACACCTTCCTGCTCTTTAAGCGCGCCTACCTGCGCGCCGGCGGCGACCATCTGGACATTACGCCCGCCGACGCTATGCTCGTCTACCTCAATGTGTACAACCAGGACCGCCTGCTGGATACGCCGACGGATATCGTCGTAAACCGCCTGTGCAAGATTTGGCGCGAGTTGGTCATTGCCGGCAAAAGTGATGAGGAGAAGGTCGATCTTGTCGAGGCACCGAGTGTCGATGAGGAAGAGGCGCCCGCCAAGTCCACCTCCGGCGTGCTCAACTTCTTTATGGGCAAGACCGTCTACTCGGCGGCCAGCCCCCTGCGCATCGCCTTTATCCATGAGTTCCCCTGTGCGACGTCGAGCTGGGACAGTCTGCACGACCAAGGACGTCAGTATCTCGATGAGCACTTTGGCGGTATCGTGCGCACCGAGGCGTTCGAGGACTGTCATAATCCGGATGTGTTCTACGCCGCCGTGGAAACGGCTGTCAAACATGGAGCTAACGTCATCTTCTCGACCTCGCACCGCCTGATGGAATACACGCTCAGAGCTGCCGTTGAGTATCCCCAGGTGCGGTTCCTTAACTGCTCTATCGGCCTTCCCCACCAAAGCGTCCGTTCGTACTTTGGCAAGATGTACGAGGCCAAGTTCCTCCTGGGCGCCCTTGCCGCCAGCATGGCGGACAACCACCGCATCGGCTACCACGCGTCGGTCTTCGCCTCGGGCGCACTCAGCGAGATCAACGCCTTTGCGATTGGCGCCTCACTGCTCGACCCCCGTGCGCAAATTATCCTGACCTGGGGCGATGTGCCCGCCGGAGGCCTTGCCGAGGCCATGTGCCGCGAAGGCGTGAGCGTCATGACCGGCGCTGACATGTCAAAGTCGCTCGAAGACCCTACGGCCTACGGACTCCACCGCCTGGTCGATGGCAAGGTCGTCGGCATCGCCATGCCGGTCTGGAACTGGGGCCGATACTACGAGCTTATCGTTCGCAGCCTTCTGCACGGCACGTGGGACGAGACCAGCGACGACAACCAAGTGCGCGCCGTCAACTACTGGTACGGAATGAGTTCCGGCGTTATCGACATCCGTTACGCTCCGGGCCTACCCTACCAGACGCGCAAGCTCGTGCAGTTGCTCCGCAACGGCATTGTCGAGGGCTCCATCAACCCCTTTGGCGGCGAGCTCCACAGCCAGAACGGCGTGGTACAGATCGAAGGCTTCCCTCCGCTGCCGAGCACGCAGATTGTCGAGATGAATTGGCTGGCGGACAACGTGGTGGGCACCATTCCGCAGCTCGACGATGAGCCGAAAGTCCCTGCCCTATGAAAATCCTTGCCATAGCCGATACCGAGGAACGATGCCTATGGGAGTGCTTTCGCAAGGAGCGCTTTGAGGGTGTCGACCTGATTCTGTCTGCCGGCGATCTGGACCCGGACTATCTTGAGTTTTTGGTCACCGTCATCAACAAACCGCTCATCTACGTTCGCGGCAACCACGACGACCGCTACGCACGTCATGCACCGGGCGGATGTATCTGCGTGGAAGACAGCGTGTACACGTACCGAGGGATTCGCATTGCGGGCCTTGGCGGGTCCATGCGTTATCGCGACGGCGCCAACATGTACACCGAACGCGAGATGTCCAAGCGCATGCGCAAGCTGTCGCGTAAGGTTAGGATGGTCGGCGGGTGCGACATTCTGCTTACCCATGCACCCGCCGCCGGTATGGGTGATCTGGACGATCTGCCGCATCGAGGGTTTGAGTGCTTTAACACGGCGCTTGAGTCCTGGGGGGCCGACTACATGGTGCATGGGCATGTACACCAAAGCTACGGTAACGATTTTCAGCGCGAGCGGCAGCATGTGTGTGGAACGACGATCATCAACGCCTGCGGCTATACGCAGTTTGAGCTGGACGAAGCGCGCTACCCCATCCGCGGATGGCAGGCAGCCTGGCTCAACTCGCAAACCATGCGCCGCGAGCTCAAGCGCCACGAGGCCATCGAGTCCTCTACCGCCAGAACCCCCTGGTAACCACCACAAAGGGGACAGGCACCTTTGTGGTGGTTTTGCTGACTCGTCCGACCTGTCCATCACGGTGCTTGTGTAATTAACGAGAGCACTCATTGTTTTGTAAGGACGGCGCTCACGTGCCGTCTTTTTTTGTCAACTTATGCAGTCTCGACCGTGTTGTATGTAGAGGGACCTCGCGAGACGCCTTCCCTATATCCACCACGACCAATTGGAGGTGACACTATGCCTGCACGCCGTAACCGCAATAGCACGCTCCGATGCGATGCCGATCAGATCGAGCGGGAAGCAAAGCGCTTGGTCGACACGTATTCCGACCTCATCCTTCGATTGTGCTATTCGGCCCTTGGATCCGCTGACGACGCTCAAGACATCTGTCAGGACACGCTGATCAAGATTCTCCAACGCACTCAACCGTTCGACTCGCTCGAACACGAACGTGCTTGGGTGATCCGAGTCGCACTGAACGCATGTCGCGATATCGGCCGTACGCACGCGAATCACCCGGTTGTCGACCTCGATTCGCTCCCCGATTTCTGCGCACCCGTAACACATACCGAGCAAGAATTCGCGCAACGCGACTGCGCCATTCTTTCCGCTGTCACGGCCCTGCCTCAAGCACAGCGCATCGCCATCTTTTTGCACTACTACGCAGGCATGAGCATCAGGGAAATCGCAGACGCCGTTCACGCGACGCCAGCTGCAACCGCCCAGCACCTTAGCCGCGGACGTGCGTCACTTCGGCTTTCCTTGAAAGGAGACCACAATGACTACGAATTCGAATGACTATCGCCACGCCCTGGAGCACATTTCGTTTACCGATAATGCGAAGCAGCACATGGCAAACTCGATTGCTCAGTCCGTCGCCTCAAGCGATGCGGCGACCGCTCAAAGCAACTTTAATGGCACGCGACGCAAGCCGCGCATCGCCCGCCATCCCGTAAGAACAGTCGCTCGCATTGCCGCTGTAACGGCAGTCCTCGCTATCGTCATTGGAGGCGCTGGCACGGCTATGGCAACAGGCGTCCTGCCGCTTCCTTCTGACATGCTTTCCGACATCTTTGACGGACCTGCTTCTCAAACCGAGATCATCGACCGTATTGGCCGGCCCGTCGGTGCTAGCTGCTCCAACAACGGAGTCACCGTGACCGCCGACGCCATCATGGGCGACAAGGATATGGTTACCATCGCCTATACGCTTACGTTCGACGATCCCGCTGCCCTGAAAAAGCTTTCCGAGCCGGGCGAGAACGGAACTATCGCCGGAAGTGTCGATGGAAACGTATACGTTGATGGCGAGCATGGCGGCCAAGGCCAATCATGGCTCATTGACAAGAACCCCAATGACTCCAGCATTCAATACTTTGCACAGTTCAGCGTTGAATCACCCGGCCTTATGGGCAGGACCGTCCGCACGCATATCAACTCTCTCGTTGTGCCACGTGCTGGCAAAGAGCTTCCCGAGTATAAGAAAATACTTACGGGCCCATGGGATCTTAAGTTCCAGCTGAATTACGAAGATACATCCGTTACGATTCCCGCGCCCAAATCGGTCAACTTTAACGGCACCAAGGCGACGATTCAAGAGGCCACCGTATCCTGCGTTGGCGTTTCAGTCCGCTACAACATAGATCGTTCCATCGAACACGACAACAACAGCGGCAAGATGTCTCAAAACATGGAGGAGTCTATGGATGCCGTTGGCAACATACCCCTCATCGTGACGTTCAAAGACGGTCATGTTGAGGACGCAACCAGCCACAGCGGCTATTTCGCAAATAAACTGGATAACGGCACCACTGATGTCCACAAGACCTGGCCGTTCTCGCAAGTTTGTGACACAGACAAGATTGCAAGCGTACAAATTGGCGATACGGTCATTCCCATGAATTCGTAACGCTACGCGGCTCGTATATGCACCCGGTTCCGCACTTCGCGTCTAAAGATGCGCTGTCATCGAGCAGCGTGAGCGCAAGGCCGCCCGTATGGTCGGCTGGGAACACCTCGTTGCGCTAAAAACCACCACGAAGGGGACCGGCACCTTTGTGGTGGTTTTGCTGACTCGTCCGACCTGTCCCAACGGTTTGTCTCAATCTGTAACAGGTAGGGCCCAAATAATCGGTTAGCTGTTACAGATCGAGACAGACCACGGATGCTCAGCCGAAAATCTCAATCTGTAACAGGTAGGAACGATTTTGCCCCTTAGATGTTACAGATTGAGATATTTGACAGCTTGAATCGGCATCGCCTACAGCGCGGCGACGACCTTGTCGCCCATCGTCGTGGTGCCGAGGATCTTATCTGCCGGGGTGTTGACATCGGCGATGTCACGGGTGCGCCAGCCCTCGTCGAGCACGCGCGCCACGGCGCTCTCGATCCACGCGGCTTGCTCGCCCATGTCGAGCGCGTAGGTCAGCAGCATCGCCACCGACAAGATTTGAGCCAGCGGATTGGCCACGCCGAGCCCCGCGATGTCAGGAGCGCTGCCAGCGCTCGGCCCAAACAGCGATACGCCATCATCCAGCGAGGCAGAGGCAAGCATACCGAGCGATCCGGTAATCTGAGCCGCCTCATCGGACAGGATGTCGCCGAACATGTTCTCCGTCACCACGACGTCAAAGTCTGCCGGTCGACTGATGAGCTGCATGGCGGCGTTGTCGACGAGCAGGTCCTCAAGCTCCACGTCGGAGTACTCCTCGTCTTGCACGCGATGCACGATCTCGCGCCACATGCGGCTCGTCTCCAGCACGTTGCGCTTATCAACGCTCGTCACCTTGCCGCGACGTTTGCGCGCCGCCTCAAATGCCTGGCGCGCAATGCGCTCAATCTCGTACTCGCGATACTCCATCACGTCGACCGCGCGCTGACCGGCCGCACCCGCAGCGCCCGCGCAGGTCACGGATGCGGGCGCCAAAGTCCCACGGCATGTTGTAGCCCATCGTATCGGGGATGTTCACGACCGTGGCACCGGCCTTTACGGCCGCCTCGATAATGCGCACCAGAAACTCCTGATCGGAGCGGCCGGCATCCTCGGCATAAAACTCAACATCGTCAACGAACTTGCGAGCATGTTTGACGGCATGGATCGCTCACTCAATTGCCCTTTCCTCAGTCATATGGAGCTTGTCGCGCAGGTGACTGGTGCTCACACCCAGCCCTGTATGGATACGGGGCCTCTGGGCCGTTTTGAGCGCCTCTGCAGCCACTTCGATATCCCTGTCGACAGCGCGCGTCAGGCCGCATACCGTGCATCGGTCGCCCGCAATCTTGCCAATCTCCTGTACGGAGCGAAAGTCACCAGGACTCGAGATGGGAAAGCCCGCCTCGATAACGTCCACGTTCATGCGCACCAGCTGGCGGGCGATGAAGAGCTTTTCCTCGGTATTCATGCTGGCGCCCGGCGACTGCTCACCGTCGCACAGGGTGGCGTCAAAGATTGTGATTTTGCGGCTTATATGTTCCTCCTGATTGACCGTTTTATGACAGATGGCTTTCAGGAGAGAGAGAAGGCCTAGAGATAGAAAAATACCCGTGTCGCTCATCACGCCTGAAAGCGGCAAACGATAGCGCACCCGGGTACAACAAATCGTTATAGCGAGATTACAACCCTAGCGCGCTATCCAATCTAGTAGCGCTAGGCCTAGGAGCTGTTGCGTGTTCTTAAACATGTTGGGCTCCCTTCGGCCTCGGGTAGTACTACATCGCGCTAAAGTACAACACAAGTATAACCACCACAAGGGTGCCTGTCCCCTTCGTGGTGGTTTCGTTGACTCAAAAGCAAGAGACCCGGTCCTGCACGAGGCAGAACCGGGTCTCTTTAGCAATGCTTGCTTTGCTCAGGCAGTAACTATTAGTTACTCAGCCAGGAAGTCGCGCTGGATAGCGGGATCGACCTTGACGCCAGGGCCCATGGTGGAAGACACGGAGATGGACTTGACGTACTTGCCCTTAGCAGAAGAGGGCTTGACGCGCAGGATCTCGGTGTACAGGGCAGCGTAGTTCTCGACGAGCTGCTGCTCGGTGAAGGACTTCTTGCCCAGGGGCACGTGGCAGATGCCGTAGCGGTCGGCGCGGTACTCAACGCGGCCAGCCTTGAGCTCGGAGACCATCTTGGCGACGTCCATGGTCACGGTGCCGAGCTTGGGGTTCGGCATGAGGCCACGGGGACCAAGGATCTTACCGATGCGGCCAACCTTGGCCATCATGTTCGGCGTAGCGATAGCGGCGTCGAAGTTGATCTCGCCCTTCTGAATCTGGGCGACAAGCTCGTCGGAACCGATGATGTCGGCGCCGGCAGCCTCAGCCTCGCGGGCCTTCTCGCCCTCGGCGAAGACGGCAACACGAACGGTCTTGCCGGTGCCGTGGGGCAGGGAGATGGAACCACGGATGTTCTGGTCAGCCTTACGAGTATCGATGCCCAGACGGAAGTGGGCCTCGACGGTCTCGTCGAACTTGGCGGTGTCGAGCTCCTTAATGAGCTTGGCAGCCTGAAGGGGGGTGTAGAGCGTGGCGCGATCGATCTTCTCGGCAGCGGCGTTATAGCTCTTACCATGCTTAGCCATGTGCATTACCTCCTGTGGTTAAACGGGCGTGAGCCCTCCCACATCGTATCGTGTGCCCTATTGCACACATTTAACGGGCGCCCCGGTCGGAGCACCCGTCGTTACCATAAGAAATCGCTACTCAGCGATGGTGACGCCCATGGAACGGGCGGTACCGGCGATGATCTTCTTGGCGGCGTCAATGTCGTTGGCATTGAGGTCCGGCATCTTGATCTCGGCGATCTTGGTGAGCTGCTCCTGGGAGAGCTGACCAACCTTGTCGGCCTGGGGCTTAGCGGAACCAGACTTGAGGTTCAGCTCCTTCTTGATGAGGTGAGCCGCCGGCGGGGTCTTGGTGATGAAGGAGAAGGACTTATCCTCGTAGACAGAGATCTCAACGGGGATGATGTCGCCCTTCTTGTCCTGCGTCTCGGCGTTAAAGGCCTGGCAGAACTGCATGATGTTCACGCCAGCAGCGCCCAGAGCGGGGCCGACGGGAGGAGCGGGGTTAGCTGCACCAGCAGGAATCTGGAGCTTAATGACGTTGGCAACCTTCTTCTCAGCCATGGTCATTCCTTTCGAATCACGAGTGTGAAGTACTTGCTATATCGTAAGCACGCACGTGTTAGAAGCACTCCTGAGATGAGCAGTCACAGAAGAAGCACGCTCGCGCGAACGGACGAAAACTTAAGCGATGACAGCGACCTGGTTAAAGTCGAGCTCGACCGGCGTCTCGCGGCCAAAGATCATCAGCGTGACCTTGAGCTTGCCAGCCTCGGTGTTAACCTCGGAGACCTTGCCATCAAAGTCGGTAAGCGGGCCATCGGTGACGCGGACGGACGTGCCGACCTGAATATCAACCGAGGTGCGCTTGGGCGAATCGCCCTTACCGGGACGACGAGTCATCTTGTTGTACTCGTCGCGGGAAAGCGGAGCGGGCTTGCCGTTGCCGCCTAGGAAACCGGTGACGCCGGGCGTGTTGCGAACACACGTCCACGCATCGTCATCCATCTCCATGCGAACCAGGACATAACCCGGAAAGATCTTAGAATCCTTGGTCTCGCGCTTGCCACCCTCTTTGATCTCGGTGACGCGCTCCATAGGAATCTCGATATCAAAGATACGGTCCTGCATGCCCATGGTCTCGATACGATGCTCGAGATCGGACTTAACGCGGTTCTCGTATCCAGAGTAAGTGTGAACGACGTACCAACGCTTAGACATGGTTTAGCCCCTCAATCCAGAGAACAGAGCAAGAGCCTCGCCAAAGCCAGCATCGAGCAGAGCGATGACGACGACGCCGACGATCAGAGAAGCGCAAACGACGACCGAGTAGTTCACGAGCTCCTTCTTATCGGGCCACGTGACACGCTTCATCTCGGACTTCACCGAAGCGAAATACTTCTTGGTGCGGGCGAAGAAACCAGGCTTCTCGTTCTTCTTGGACTTCGCAGCCTTCTCGTTCTTCTTGGCAACGGCCTTCTTGGCCTCAACCTTGGAGTTGGCGGCAGCGTTATTGGCAGGTGCCGGCTGCTGAGCCTTCTTCTTGTTCTTCTTGTTGGCCATTTGGGTTACCTCCGCGCAATGCGCTTATACATGAGTAAACCGTAAGCCCCCAATTGGGAGCTTACGGAATAATGACTGGCACGCCAGGAAGGACTCGAACCCTCAACACTCGGTTTTGGAGACCGATGCTCTACCAATTGAACTACTGGCGTATATGACTAAAGACTAGCGAGTCTCTTTGTGCAGCGTGTGGTGACGGCACCAGGGGCAATACTTCTTGATCTCCATACGATCAGGCATGTTCGACTTGTTCTTGGTGGTCGTATAGTTGCGGCGCTTGCACTCAGTGCACGCAAGAGTAACTAGAGTACGCATTTATCCTGAACCTTTCATTTCCGCCCCGTACGGGCACGAGTTGATACTTTATCAGCTCTACGTAAGTGCTGTCAACGAAAACCTCGAGTCAATTGGTTCTCGGTGGATCCATTCATATTTGAAACACATCAATGGAGCCAACGAGATCTAATCGACGGTGTACCCAGAACCATTATCGATCCTCTCGACACCAGCAACGGCTCAATATCCATTGCAGAAAAGAACCCGGCACCCAAATAAGTGCCGGGTTCTCTAAGTCAGCTATATCAAAGAGCTAATTTACTCAATGATCGTGGAGACGATGCCCGAACCGACGGTGTGGCCACCCTCGCGGATAGCGAAGCGCAGGCCCTCCTCCATGGCGATCGGGTGGATGAGGTCGCCCTCGATGGTGATGTGGTCACCAGGCATAGCCATCTCGGTGCCCTCGGGGAGCTTGACCGTACCGGTAACGTCGGTGGTACGGAAGTAGAACTGAGGACGATAACCATCGAAGAACGGGGTGTGACGGCCGCCCTCCTCCTTGGTCAGAACGTAGATCTCGCCGGTGAACTTGGTGTGCGGGGTAACCGAACCGGGCTTGCAGAGAACCTGGCCGCGCTCGATGTCCTCACGCTTGATGCCACGGAGCAGCAGACCGACGTTGTCGCCAGCCTCGCAGAAGTCCATGGACTTACGGAACATCTCGATACCGGTAACAACGGTGTTCTGGGTATCCTTGATGCCGACGATCTCGACGGGCTCGTTGAGCTTGAGCTCACCGCGCTCGACACGGCCGGTAGCAACGGTACCACGGCCGGAGATGGTCATAACGTCCTCAACGGCCATCAGGAACGGGAGGTCGTTGTTACGAGCAGGCGTCGGGATGTACTCGTCGACAGCGTTCATGAGCTCTCGGATAGCGTCCATCCACTTGGCGTCGCCCTCGAGAGCGCCCAGAGCGGAACCACGGATGACGGGGATGTCGTCGCCGGGGAAATCGTACTCGGAGAGGAGCTCACGGGTCTCCATCTCGACGAGGTCGATGAGCTCGTCATCGTCGACCATGTCGCACTTGTTCAGGAAGACGACGATGTAGGGAACGCCGACCTGACGGGCGAGCAGGATGTGCTCGCGGGTCTGAGCCATGGGGCCGTCGGTAGCGGCGATGACCAGGATAGCGCCGTCCATCTGAGCAGCACCGGAGATCATGTTCTTGACGTAGTCAGCGTGGCCCGGGCAGTCAACGTGAGCGTAGTGACGGGAAGCGGTCTCGTACTCGACGTGGGAGACGGAAATCGTAATGCCGCGCTCGCGCTCCTCGGGAGCCTTGTCGATGTTCTCGAACGCAGTGAAGTCAGCCTTGCAGCCCTCGGTCTCGGAGAGAACCTTGGTGATGGCAGCGGTCAGCGTGGTCTTGCCGTGGTCGACGTGACCAATGGTGCCGATGTTAACATGCGGCTTAGTGCGCTCAAACTTCTCTTTGGCCATAAAGCCCTCCTCTAAACAGGTCGTCCCCGGACGGGACTTTGCCTTTATACCATAGTGGCCTCTCAACATACTATTGAGAAGCCACCGTGTTACCTATGGTAGCGGTGACTGGATTCGAACCAGTGACGCCACGGGTATGAACCGTGTGCTCTAACCAACTGAGCTACACCGCCGGATGGAGCCTGCAACCAGACTTGAACTGGTGACCTCTTCGTTACCAACGAAGTGCTCTACCGACTGAGCTATACAGGCACTTGACGGGTGGGAGCTATAGGATTCGAACCTATGTAGGCAGAGCCAACGGGTTTACAGCCCGTCCCCATTAACCACTCGGGCAAACTCCCAATCGTTCAAGTATCCGCAGGTTCTTTGGTCTTTTGGACCGCCGCCCCCGCGAACGAAAAAGATAATACGATGCAACCTTGGGGGCTGTCAACGAAAACCTCTAGATACACGGTTCCGGGCGTATCTATATAGCCGTGACCTGCGGTTTTGCTGAGTTTGATTATGTGGAGTGATGAATTTGGCAATGCTGGCGTCATTTCCCAAGGGCACACTTTGGCGTGATGGAGTATGTCTGCAGTCTCGACCCTCGATAACGGATCCCTTGCGCTTATTACATAGGTCGTGATCGGCCTTCACCGGCACAATTCAGCGTGGATTTTCTCCCGTTTGACATCGAGCGTGGATAATCTCCCGCTTTTGGCGTGTTTCTGAGGCCAAAGTGGCAGATTATCCACGCTCATTCTCTAGGCGGGAGAACTATAGAGCCGAACTACTCGGGCCAGGCCAAAGTAGACCCATAGAGCGGCTCCCCCTTGGTGCAGGGGTAGCGACTCAAGTAACACGACGATAGCAAGTCGAAGAAATAAGTCATGGCATATTTCGAATAAACACCGAGTCGGTCAATTCCGTTTCCCGCATTACCAAGACGATATACACGGTCAAAAGACCTCGATTTGTCATCGTTGCTAAACGCAGTAATTAGAATCTTCCTGCCCGAACGGCAATCAAGATACTCACGTGCCTGTGACGCAAATAGCCCGGAGACCGATACGAGAATTATCAATGACTGCGAAACGTCTCCCATGTTTTTCAATTCCGCGACGTTAGCCCCAGCAACTATGCGAACTATCTTGCCCGCATAAAACATTTCCTGCTGAAATCGTACGAGATTGGCGCTCACATTATTGGTGCACCAGATTTCAACGTTTTTATGGCCATCAATTTCGTCGGCAAGGTGCTTAATAGCGATATCGGACACGCCGCTTTCAACCTCAGCGAACATCTCGATCATGCGAACGTCGAGCTCTGCCCTGTACTCCTCGTAGCCAAATTCCTCCTCTCGATGGCTTAAGTCGCTTGGAAAGACTGATTGAGTAAATGATTCTTTCAAATCGCTAAGAGACTGGTAGCCCAATCGATTGCAGAAACGACGAACAGCGGAACGGGTCACGAATGCATCGCGGGTTATTGAGGCAACATTGATTTCGCTCGAACGCCTAATGTGAGCGATGAGATATCGAGCGATGGCGGCATCGTTTGACCCAAACTCGCTGTTGATGATTGAGCTAATGCGATTGAGCACATCGAAGTCATTGATATTCACGTGATCCCTCTTTCCGCTCTCCTCGAAATCATGGTTCATTTATTGAATCAAACAGCTTTGGTCGTTCTCCTATGATTCAAATCAGTTGACGTCATCTTAATCGTAATTCCGCCACACGTATCCACCGTGTTGAATGATGGAAAGGGGATTCATGGACAACGTGAACAACATGCCGTTTCTCTGGGGTTCCGCCACGGCGTCTTATCAGTGCGAGGGTGCCTGGAACGAAGACGGCAAAGGCCTTGGCGAGTGGGATTTCTTTAGCCACACAAGCAATAAGAACATCAACCATGTTGACGGTGATGTATCTTGCGACTTCTACCATCGCTATGAAGAAGATATCCGCATGATGAAAGAAGGCGGACAAAACACTTATCGCTTCTCTCTTTCATGGAGTCGAATCATCCCCACGGGTATCGGCGAAGTGAATGAAGAGGGTATCGATTTTTATAATCGGGTCATTGATTGTTGCCTCGAAAATGGCATAGAGCCCAACGTTACGCTGTTCCATTACGATCTACCATTCACGCTTGCTTGCAAAGGCGGATGGCTGAACAACGACATGGCAGAGTGGTTCTGCAAATACGCCAAGATTTGCTTTGAGCGCTTTGGAGACCGCGTCAAAATCTGGGCTACCGTTAACGAGCCGCATTTCTACAGCTACTGCGTAAACATGTTGGGCAACTATCCCCCCAATCGATCGCTCGACGTTCAGTCGTACATGCAGTTTCAGTACAACCTGATGCGCGCGAGCGCACTCGCAGTCCGAACATATCATCAAATGGGCTACGACGGCATCATCGGCGCCGTCCACGATGGCGGCGTTGTCGAACTCGACCCGGCAACCGAGCACCCTGATGACGTATTTCGATACGCAGACTTTTTCGCCAATCGCATGATTCTGGCACCAGCGCTTCAGGGTCAACTGCCGCCAGAAATGGACGAAATCCTTGAAAAACTTGGCGTCTCGCTCTATCGATCCCCAAATGACGTAGAAGAATTCAGAGACGGTAAAGTCGATTTTATTGGACTCAACGTGTATTGCCGAGAGTATGTAACCGACTGGCACGGTGGAGAGCTTGCCGTTTCGGCGAACAATAAGGGCGGTTCGAGCAAAAAGGTCGAAGGAAAATGCATTGCGCCCTTGTTTGAAAGCGCCCGCGACAGCAATGTTCCCCGCAATAAATGGGGCCGCGAAATACTCCCAGGTTGCATGTATTCAACCATCATGGATGTCCACGAGCGCTATGACGCGCCCCGCATCTTTATTACGGAAAACGGACATGGCGCCTATGAGCAACCAGACGCAGACGGAATGATCCACGATGATGACCGCATCGAGCTTCTGGGCCAGTTCATCGAGCACATGATGAGGGCTAAGCGCGACGGCGCGCGCGTTGAGGGCTACTACCTCTGGTCGACGATGGATCTGTATAGCTGGATAAACGGCTACGAAAAACGATACGGACTTGTCCATATCGACTTCGAGAACAATCTGGAGCGCACCCCCAAAAAGAGCTGGTATTGGTACCGAGACCTTATCTCGAAGTATCAGGAGCAGGAAGGTTAGGAGAAAGAGATGAAATATCACGCAATGTCCGAAACAGTCCTAAAGGCTGTTGGCGGCAGAGAGAACAATACATCGGTAACTCATTGTGCGACGCGCCTTCGCATCGACGCACGAGACACCTCGATCATCGATCTCCAGCTCGCCAAATCGGCCGATCAGGCGCTCGGGGCAGTAGTCAGCGGTGGCCAGCTTCAGGTGATCATCGGCCCCAACGTCACCGAGGCTTACAACGACTTCCTCGACTTCGCGGGAATCGAAGTCGGCGGTGGCACGGTTGCCGACGATGCCCAAACCGCCAAAGACCTTGCAGAAGGCATTAAAAGCGGTAACACCGCCATGGGCTTGATTGAGAAATTCGGGAACGTCTCTGCACAGGTATTCATGCCCATCGTCCCGGCGCTCATCGTTGGCGGACTCATTCTTTCGATCAAGAATCTCCTGGTCAATTATTGCGGATTGAGCACCGATAGCGGAACCGCCCAGGTCCTGTTGGCGATCTTTAGCGCTTCGTTTAGCTTCTTACCCGTTTATCTTGGTTATCAGCTCGCGGCCGTCATGAAGATGCAGCCCATCATGGGCGCATTGCTGGGCGCGATCATGATCAGCTCGTCCATTAGCGGTGCCGAGGGTCTCGACTTTCTTGGTATTCCCATCCCGACGAACGACTATTCGAGTACGGTAGTGCCCATCGTACTGGGCGTTGTATTCATGTACTTTGTCGACCGCGGCCTTCAGAAGATCATTCCCGACGTTACCAAACTGTTCTTGAAGCCGCTGCTCACCATGATCATCGTCGTGCCCGTCGAGCTTATTATCCTTGGCCCCGCCGGCAGCATGATGGGCTACGCGCTGAGCGATGCCGTCACGTGGCTTATGGACAACGTGGCATTTATCGCTACTCCGATCCTGGCAGCCCTTAACCCCTATTTCGTCATGCTCGGTCTCGATAAGGCTTACATCGCAATCGAAGTTACGAGCCTGGCGCAGCTCGGTTGGGCACCCATTATCTTTGGATTCATCTCGAACCTCTGCATTGGCGGCACGAGCCTCGCCCTGGCAACTGCCATGAAGGGAAACAAAGAGAAGAGGGGTATGGTCACCACGGTTGCCGTCACCGCACTCTGTGGCGTAACCGAGCCCGCGTTCTACGGTTGCCTCATCGAGCGTCCCCGCCTGCTTGTCGGCACGGCAATCGGCGCGCTCTGCGCTGGACTCCCTGCAGGCATCTTTGTTCTGAAAGAGTATGTTGCGGGAGCATGCCCCGGCCTTCTTTCGGCACTCATCTTTATCGCTCCCGATGGGTCCATGGGCAACTTCGTGCTGGCATGCGTTGTCGCCATCATCGCCATCGTCGTCTCCTTCATCGCTGCACGCGTGATCATCAAGAAGAACCCCAGCTATATTGACTAGATGCCCGCTGTTTGCATTGGAGACATCCTCGGCAGACCATTAGCAAGAACCCAAGAAGTTCCTTAGGAGCTCGATTAATCCATTCGGATTCCTGAGGCACAAACGGCCCCGATTCCACAATGAAATCGGGGCCGTTGTTTCTAAAGCCGTCGATAGACAATCGGTGTTTACCTTAGCTCCCTATCCAAGTTAATTATCCACGCTCGTTCTCCGGTCGGGAGATTTTCTTCGCTCGCGTGTCCAGAAATCCACGCTCGAGCAGGACCCCATGTCCGCACCCGCCCTTGTCTCGATCTGTAACAGCAAGAGGCCTATTCCGCTTCTACATGTTACAGATCAAGATATTCCTAAAACACCCTAAGTTTCATCTCAATCTGTAACAGTTAGATGCCGAATATCGGTCTTGGTGTTACAGATTTAGACAAACTGAAGGACGAGACAAACCAAAAACGGGATGGGCGCTAACCCGATGGCGCACCACCTAAATAGAAACGAGCCCTGTCCCACAAGGAACAGAGCCCGAAACTCCCATGGAGCCAGTGACAGGAATCGAACCTGCAACCCACTGATTACAAATCAGTTGCGCTACCGTTGCGCCACACTGGCACACTTGGCGCTTTCGCGCGAAGCCTGTTAAGGATAAAGGAATTGAGGATGGGGCGCAACAGGCCCTTCGACCGACCACATCTCAAAACTATTCGCCAGAACGAATAGTTTCGTCTGTTCGCCAAAACAAAAAACTATTCGTTTTGGCGATGGCAAGTCCACAATCCAATAACTACAAGCCAGTGAATTGACCAGCCGAGTAGCTGGTCTCTACAGATACTCCCCTACCGGCCACGAAGGGCCTTGAGCTTGGCCAGGGCATCGGGGCTCAGGCGACTGCCCAGAGTCATCTTGATCTGCGGGGCTTCCTCTGCCTCGTGAACGTCGTTATCGATCTGTTTGATCTCGTCCACCAGCATGCGGCTCGAGATGCGCGTGACGCCCTTGCCCATGACGACGGCCTGAATCGTACCGTCGCTCGATACCACGGAGCACGCGCGGCCTTCCTCGCGTGCCTCAATGCAGAGCTTCTGCACCACGGTATCGGCAGAGACGCCCGTCGGCGAGAACTCGATGCGCACGCCGCGGGCCGGTAGGTTGGGGCGCTCGTTGGAGATGTTGCCCGCGCCGTCGAACACGATCACGGCCTCGTAACGGCCCTGGGCAAACGCCGCAACATCGTTGATGAGCGCGGTGCGCGCCATATCGTGGACGTCGCTGGAATATGGATCGTCGGAATGGTCGTAGACGAGCTTTTCGTAGCGCGGCGTGCAGTGGATCACGTTGTAACCGTCGACCACCAGCAGCTCGGGCTTGTTGGAGTGCACCGTCGAGACTGGGTCGGCGATAGCCTGCGCAAACGCATTGCCGCCCACGCCGTAGGTCGCGGCCGAAACAATCGGCTTGGCCGAGCCCTCGCCAAAGCGCTTGGCCTTGGACTTGGCGCGGTTCTTCTTGGACATGCGCTACTCCTCCCCCATGAGCTCGCCGGCATTGCGGCGCAGCCACTCAAAGCACAGCGCGGTGGTCGCCTGGGCCACATTGAGACTCTCGGTCATGCCGCGCTGGGGAAGCTTGGTCAAAAAGTCGCATTTCTCGAGCACCAGGCGCGAGATGCCGTCGCCCTCGGAGCCCATGACGAGCGCAACGCGGCCCTCAAAGGGAGCATCCCAGCAGCTGCCCTCGGCGTGCTCGGAAGCACCGCCCACCCAAAAGCCAGCAGCCTTGAGGTCGTCGAGCGCTCGAGCGATGTTGGGAACCTGTGCGATGGGCAGATGCATAACGGCACCAGCAGAGGTTTTGTAGCTGCCCACGGTCACACCGGCGGCGCGCTTGTTGGCAATGATGACGCCCGCCGCGCCCACGACCTCGGCAGAGCGCACGATGGCACCAAAGTTACCGTCGTCGGTCACATGGTCGAGTACGACGACGAGCGCCGGGCCGTCACCCGCGCGGTCAAGGATATCGGCGACGTCCGCATAGGGGAAATTACCCACCTCGAGCGCAATGCCCTGATGAGCGCCATGGCTCGACAGCGCATCGAGCTGCGCGCGCGGCACATACTTAATGCGGACGTCCGCGGCGTTGAGATCGTCGACCAGGCGCGACAAGGCAGCATCGCGCTCCCCGCCCTCGGCGATGAGCGCGCACTTGATGGGAAAACCAGTGCGTAGCGCCTCGGCGGCAGCACGACGACCTTCGATAAACTCGCCCTTGGGAACCTCGACGTTATCGCGGCTACGCTCGCGCTGCGAGCGAGCAGCCTGTGAGCGCTCGCGCTGGCCCTTGGGAGCGGCAGCGCGATCGTTGCGGCGAATCGGACGCGAGCCAGAAGCGGCCTGCTTGCCGCCACGAGGCGCACGCTTGCGATTGTCGGCCATAAAGCGACCTCCTAAATACAACTATCAAACGAAACAAAATAAACGACCGCCCATGAATATTAATTCGGGCGGTCGGTACGGGTTTTCCAAGTGCCCGAGATTGCCATGAAAGAGGAGCGACACGTACTTGAGTACGCGAGCGACGGTTTGAACGGCAAGGTCGGGTGCTTGGAAAACCCGCAGGGATTAGAGAGACTTGATACGAGTGCCGGCGGCAGTGTCCTCGATCGTCAGGCCCAGGTCCTTGAGCTGGTCGCGGATGGCGTCGGCCAGATCCCAGTTCTTGGCGGCACGGGCCTCGGCGCGGGCCTCGAGAATCTTGGCAGCGGCCTCGTCCACGTCGTCGCCCGTGTAGGCGACCAGGCCGGCGGCAACGCCTAGCAGACCCAGCGGCAGCTCGACCTTGGGCTCGGGGAGCTCAACGCCAAACGTATCGAGCAGCTCGACCAGCGTATCGGCGGCGGCAAGCGCGGCGGCCTTGTCGGCAGCGTCGCCCGCCTGCTCCAGGTACTGGTTGCACTCGGTCACAAAGCCAAAGACGGCACCCATGGCACCAGCGGTGTTAAAGTCGTCGTCCATGCACTCCTTAAAGGTGGCACGGGTCTCAGCGGCCTTGGCGGCAAACGCCTCGGATGCTGCCTCATCGGCATCGGCCGTCGCATGGTTCGCGGCCCAGCGCAGGTTCTCGACCGTACCGGCGATACGCGTGAGCGAGTTCTCGGCACCCTCCAGGCGCTCCCAAGAAAAGTCGAGCGGCGAGCGATAGCTCGTCTGCAGCATCAGCAGGCGCAGGGCAGCAGCGGAGTGCTGCTCGAGGACCTCGGCCAGCGTAAAGAAGTTTCCGAGCGACTTGGACATCTTCTCGCCGTCGACCAGCAGCATGCCCGTGTGCATCCAGGTGTTGGAGAAGCCCTGGTGCCAGGCGCAGGTGGCCTGGGCGCACTCGTTCTCGTGATGCGGGAAGGCAAGGTCGGAGCCGCCGCCGTGGATGTCGATCGGGGTGCCCAGGTAGCGATGCACCATGGCGGCGCACTCGGTGTGCCAACCGGGACGGCCTTCGCCCCAGGGGCTCGGCCAGCTGGGTTCGCCGGGCTTAGCGGCCTTCCACAGGGCAAAGTCGAGCGGGTCGTTCTTGTCCTCGTTCTCCTCGATGCGCGCGCCAACCATAAGGTCGTCGATGTTGCGGCCCGAGACCTGACCATAGTTGGGATCGCTGCGCACGGCAAAGTACACATCGCCGTTATCGGCTGCGTAAGCGTGGCCCTGCTCGATAAGCGTCTTGATCATAGCGATCATGGGGCCGATCTCCTTGGTGGCGCGGGGGCGCACATCGGGATCGAGCACGTTGGCGGCGCGCATGACACCGATGAACTTGTCGGAGAACTCCGTCGCGACCTCGGCGGCCGTACGGCCCTGCTCGTTGGCGCGCTTGATGATCTTGTCGTCGACATCGGTGAGGTTCTGGGCGAACGTGACCTCGTAACCGCTCGCGATGAGCCAGCGGCGAATCACGTCAAAGCTGATGAACGTGCGGGCGTTGCCGATATGGATGTTGTCGTAGACCGTGGGGCCGCACACGTACATGCGAACCTTGCCGGACTCGATGGGCTGGAACTCTTCCTTTTTATGGGTAGCGCTGTTGTAGATACGCATTCGTTACTCCTTAACGGTTTTCTGTAGCAGGCAGACGGCCCAGGCGCCAATTCCCTCGCCTTGGCCTTCCCAACCGAGCTTTTCGGTCGTGGTGGCGGCGACGCCCACGTTTTCCACGTCGACGCCCAGGGCATGGGCAAGGTTGGCGCGCATGGCATCGCGGTGCGGAGTGATCTTGGGTTGCTGACAGGCAATGGTGCAATCGGCATCGACAAACTCAAAGCCCAGCTCGCGCGCATAGTCCATCACGCGAGCGAGCAGCACCATCGAATCGGCACCCTCGTAGGCGGGATCGGTGTCGGGGAATAGCTTGCCGATATCTCCCCCGCGGCAGGCGCCCAGAATGGCGTCGGCCAAGGCGTGCGCGAGCACATCGGCATCCGAGTGGCCCAGCAGGCCGCGCTCGTAGGGGATGTCGACCCCGCCGATGATACATCGACGCCCCTCCACCAAACGGTGGACGTCGTAGCCATGGCCAATGCGCAGGTTACTGAACATGGGGAAGGTCCTCTCCCTCGGCCATGCGGCCAAGCAGAATCGCGGTTACGGGACGCAGGTCCTCGGGCACCGTCACCTTAAGGTTATCGCGCGGGCTCTGGACGCAGCGGACGCGCCCACCCATGCGCTCGACCAGTGACGAATCGTCCGTGCCGATAAAGCCCTCGGCAATCGCCGCGGCATGGGCGCGCTTCATGGCGTCGACACTAAAAATCTGCGGCGTCTGCGCGGCCCAGTACAGCTCGCGCGGCGGCGTCTCGACGATGTTGTCGCCATCGACGATTTTGAGTGTGTCGATGGCAGGCTGGCCGCACACGACACCGTCGAGGGCACGGTCGCTCACGAGCACGTCGATAGCGTGGTCGATGGCCTCGGTCGTAATGAGCGGACGAGCGCCATCGTGAATGGCGACGTATTCAAAGCCCGCCGGCACCGCATGCACGCCGGCACGGGTGGAATCCTGACGGGTATCGCCGGCATCGGCAAAGCTGATGGGCGTGTCATAGTCAAACGGGTCGATGGCCAGGCGGCGCATCTCGGCACGGCGCACGGAAGGACACACCACCACGATGTGGCCGACCTTGTCGCTACGATCGAACGCACGGATGGACCAGCTCATGAGCGGACGGCCCGCCACGTTAACGAGCTGCTTGCCGCCGGGATTTCCAAAGCGCTGGCCGCTGCCGCCGGCAACGACCACGGCACATACGGGCGCCATTATGCGTTCCCCTGTTTGGTGCCCTTCATGCGGTACAGGGAGTCCGCGAGAATGGCAGGGTTGTTGACGCCAAAGTCGCCCAGGCGCTCCGGATCCTCGCTGATGTCGTCCATGAGCTCCTGCAGCGATCCATACTCGTCGACGATCTTCTCGGCCACGCCGTCGCGCACGACGGACACGCGCGAAAGCGTGCGCAGGCCCAGCGGCGTCATGACGGAGTCCTCGTCCAGGTCGTCGTAACCCAGAACCGCCGCCACATGCTGTGGGTCGGACAGGTCCTTAGGTGTCATACGGCTCAGGTTGGCGCGAATCTTCTCGGCATTAGCCTCGGAAGAATCACTTGCGTAGTCGCGGATCATCAGGTCGTATTCGGTATCCATGCTGGAGCCCGCGAGCTGCTCGAGCTGCATCTGCACGAGCTTGCCCTGGTTGCCCAGCTTGACGATGCAATCCTTAAGCTCAGTCTTTGCCTGCTGCATGATCTCGAAACTCGAGAAAATGCCGGTGATGTCGGCGAGCGTAACGTAGTCGTCGAGCTCGAGGGCCGTCAGGCGCAGCAGGGAGCGGTCGAGCGACTGACGGGTAGTCTGGAGCGTGGCGACGAGCTGGTTGACCGAGCTCATGATGGTGGTGACGGGCTGGATCTCGTAGCTCTTGCCGTGAACGTACACGTTGACGACGGCACGACGGGCCGAGACCGAGATCACGATGGCATCCGTGAGCACCGACATGCGGGCGGCGGTGCGGTGACGCATGCCCGTCTCACTCGTGGCGAGCGAGGGATCGGGATTGAGGTGGAAGTTGGCGCGCAGGATCTGGGTGAGGTCGCCATCGATGACGATGGCGCCGTCCATCTTGGAAAGCTCGAACAGGCGGTTCGAGGTAAACGAAATGTTGAGCGGGAAGCCGTCGTTACCGGCAGCGAGCACGTTTTCGGTGTCGCCGACGCAGATAAGGGCGCCCAGGTGACCAGCAATGATCATGTCGAGGGCGGTGCGGATCGGCTGGCCAGGTGCCGTCAGGCGGATGGCCTGTTCCATACGCTTTTGCAGCTCGTTCTTATCCAAGGCATCGCTCCCATCGTATACGCTCCATAAACGTCAATAAGTTTCTCACGGTTTGCCTCTGTGACGCCCGCAAAATCCGATGCTTACAGAATGAGCGAACACAGCTGAGAGCCCCAATCCAAATGAGCTGCTTATGTGGTAGCATCGGGATTCGCATAAATGAGGGAGTAGTCGCGTGATCGGGTTCGCCTCCGGTGGCGCGGCAAGTCAACACACTGGCCGATGCGGCCTGGCTTGCCTTAATGAACGAGACTCGTGGCTGTGCGCGCAACGCGTACGCCACGGGTCTTTTTTGTTACTCCCCCAAGAGGTACACGCGGGCCCGCCCGCAGAGAGGGAGCCAGACTATGGGACTCGCAGAGCTCGTGTTGCTCGCCGTTGGCCTTTCGATGGACGCCTTTGCCGTTTCCATCTGCAAGGGCCTCGGCATGAAGAAGATCAACTTTAAAGTCGCCGTGGTGCTCGGCCTGTTCTTTGGCGGCTTTCAGGCCGGCATGCCCGTAATCGGATGGGCGCTCGGCAGTCAATTCATGGGCATCATCGGACCCATCGACCATTGGATCGCCTTTATCCTTTTGGCCTTCATCGGCGGCAAAATGCTGTGGGAAGCCTTTACCGAAGACGAGGATGAAGGCGACGGCAAGAATGCCGAAAAGATTGACCTAGGCGAGTACCTGATCCTCGCCATCGCCACCTCAATCGACGCCCTAGCCGTGGGCATCTCATTTGCCGCGCTCTCGGTTGACATCGTTCCCGCTGTATCGCTTATCGGCGTCACAACGTTTATCTTCTCCGTCGCCGGCGTAGCAATCGGCCACACCTTTGGCGCGCGCTACGAAAAACCTGCCACCATCGTGGGCGGCATCGTGCTCATCCTCATCGGACTTAAGATCTTGCTTGAGCATCTGGGGATTCTCGCGATATAAAAAACGCCTCTCATAAGCTCAACGTCAATGTAGAGGTCTCATGCAGAGTTTTGCATAATGCCTTTTCGTGCAGACTTTTGCATGTCATACTGATATGCAAAAGTCTGCACATTAGGAGATCGCCATGGATACCCTTCCCATCACCACACCGCGCCAAGCTGGCATCTACGTGCGTCAGGCACGCAAGGCTCAGGGTCTCGCCCGTGCCGCCCTCGCCAAAAAGGCCGGTGTTTCGGAGCGCCTGCTCGCATCGCTCGAGCTAGGAGACGCCACTGGCATTCGACTCGACAAGCTGCTGACGATTTTCAATGCTCTTGGACTGGCACTCGCCGCTCAAGGGGATATCGGCGAAGCAAAAAATGAGCGACCAGTCGACGCTCCGCATGCCAATCCGCTGCCTCGCAGCATTCCCAGGCGCCATCACACTCAACGTCCCCATCATCGCAACAGTCGTAGTACCGCCATTCCGGCTCTTGCAGATGCCCCCTTTACATCCGCACTTTACGACGAGATCTTCGCCGATTTCGTCATGTCCAATCTCGGAGTCTCGATTGCCGCAAACGCATCTAACCAAACCAAGCCCGAAGGGAAATAGCCAATGGCCAGAACATCACTTCGGACCATTATTTGCGGCGTACCTGCGGGAACGCTCACGCAAGATGAGAACGGTCTTATCAGCTTTACCTACGATCATGACTATGACGGGCCAGCCCTATCGACCAACATACCCGTATCGAATCGCACATACGGACAACAGGTCATGAATCCGTACCTGTTTGGTCTTCTACCCGACAGCGATGACCAGCGAAAAGCGATTGCCGCCGAATTCGACGTTAGGCCCAACAATCCCGTTGCGTTGCTCAGCCATATCGGACTCGACTGTCCGGGCGGAGTGCAGTTTTATGCCGAAGAAGATGCCGACGCCGTCCTGCATCGCGCTGGCGATTACCGCCCTATAGACGACCACGAAATTGCTCTCCGCCTCAAGTCGATCAGAGATGACCGCGATGCATCGTGGATGGGTCTAGATGAAAGTTGGTCACTTGGAGGCAACCAGGGCAAGTTCGCGCTCGCGTTCATTAACGGCCGCTGGTGCGAATGCATGGGCTCCTCGCCCACGACGCATATTTTCAAAAATGGCGTTAACGGATTTAAACTCGAGGCTCTCAATGAGTTTGTCTGCATGAAAAGCGCCCAGCGAGCCGGTATCGCAACGGCAAACGTCGAATATCGTATGTTTGAGGACGAACCTACCCTCATTGTTGAGCGCTATGACCGCGTGAAAGTCGAAGACGGAACGATCAGGCGCCTACATCAAGAAGACCTCTGTCAGGCACTTGGGGTGATGCCCGCCCAAAAGTACACGGCAGACGGCGGCCCGACCACACGCGACATTCAAGAGCTCCTCGTAACTACGAGCCACCATCAACTTAACCTGCATCTGTTTACGCAGATACTGTTCTTCAACGCCATTATCGGCGCACCGGATGCGCATGCGAAAAACTATTCCCTGCTCCTTGGAAACGACGGCGCAGCCATGATGGCTCGAATGTACGATGTCGCATCGGGCTTGGCGTATGAGAGCATGCGACGTCGGGCACGCCTTGCTATGAGCGTTGGCGGCGAAAATCGTGTGGGGCGCATCGGTCCAGGTGCTATCCGCCGATACCACGGTATGGGCGACCCCGCGCTGGAGACGGCGCTCACCGATGCCGGGCTATCCGAGAAGTTTTGCTTTGCGACCATGATGGACCTCGCCTACGAGGTACCCATTTGCATGGAAGAGGTCATGGACGAATACGCCGACCTGCCCGGCATGGCGGACCTGCGCGATCATATGCTCGGCCCCGTCCGCGAAAACTGCCAGCGAACCCTCGACCTCATCAGGGCGGATATGGGCTAGACGCCAATCAATTTCCCATTTCTTAAAAGAAGAGAGGGGACACCTGTCGCAAAAGACCGGGTACCCCCTCTCGTAATGTCATTTGCAATCCGCTGGCACGCGGCTCGGACTGCTGCTAGCGCAACCTTTACGCAGCGAGGCGCTTGAGGACGTCGATGAGCAGCTCGTAGAAGCGCTCGGCAGAAGCGAGCTCCATGCTCTCGTCCGGGGTATGGACATCGGAGAGCGTCGGGCCCACGGCGATGGCGTCCAGGCCGTGCAGGGCTTCGGCGAACAGGCCGCACTCAAGGCCGGCGTGAATGGACTCGATGCGCAACTCGGAGCCAAAGAGCTCGCGATAGCTCTCGACAAAGACGTCGCGGACCGGCGAATGCTCGGCATAGCTCCAGCCGGGATACTCGAACTCAAACTTGGCGTCGAAGCCCAGGACATCGGCAAGCGTCTGCAAACGATCCTTGAACTCGTTCTGCAGCGAGGTGATCGAAGAGCGCGGGGACAGCATGATCTTGACCTCGTCGTCAGAAGTGGCAACCACACCGATGTTGGAGGAAACCTCGACGGAGCCGTCGGTGGCGACATTGCGGCGAATCACGCCGTTAGGGGCAAGACGCAGGGCGCGGATAAGGGCAAGCGCGGACTTCTGGTCCATGGCCTCGACCTCGGCGTCGTCGGCAATCTCGACGGTGCAGGTAAAGCCGGGGTCGAAGACCTCGAGCTCGGCAGCGACGTCGGCGATGATGCCCTTTGCGATCTGGGCCGCGGCCTCGGCGGCAGCGTGGTCGGCGTAGACCAGAACAGCCTTGCATTCACGGTTGATGGCGTTGTCCTTGGTGCCGCCGTTAAAGCTAACGATGGCGGGCTCGCCGGCGACCATCAGGCGGTCGATGATGCGGGCCATGATGAGGTTGCCGTTGCCGCGCTCCAGGTGGATATCGCTGCCGGAGTGACCGCCCAGCAGGCCGGAGATGTCGAGCGTGAGGGTGCTACCGGTCTTGTGCTCGCGCACGATCGGGCAGGTGTAGGTAACGACGACGCCGCCGGCGCAGCTGACGGTGGCAACGCCCTCTTCCTCGGAGTCAAGGTTAATCATGGTGCGGGCGCTAATCTGGGACTTGTCGAGCGTCTCGGCGCCGACCAGGCCAGTCTCCTCGTCGGTGGTGAATACGCACTCGAGGGCGGGGTGAACGATCGAATCGTCATCGAGAACAGTGAGCATCAGAGCGACGGCGATACCGTTGTCGGCACCCAGGGTGGTACCGTTGGCGGTGAGGACGCCGTCCTTGACGACCAGGTCGATACCATCGGTCATAAAGTCGTGCTCAACGGAGCCCAACTTGTCGCACACCATATCGATGTGGCCCTGCAGCATCACGGCCGGGGCATTCTCGGCACCGGCAGATGCGGGCTTGCGAATGATGACGTTGTAGACCTCGTCCTGATACACATCGAGGCCGCGCTCCTTGGCAAACGCGACCAGGAAATCGCTGATGCCCTTCTCGTTGCCAGACCCACGGGGAATCGCGCTGACCTCCTCAAAGAAATGGAACAGCTGGGCGGGCTCATAGCCGGTGATCTTGTAGTCCATGGTGCCTCCTTGGCGCAACTGGTAAGACAGTAAGATATGCGACTTGTATATTCCCAGACTTTGCGTGCATAAACCAGTCGAAAACGCCGAGCGCCCTTGCATCATCGGCTAACGGCGGGGAAACGCCACTTTATTAAGATAAAGCAGGCTAGACGGGCCGTGCCGAAGGGGCGTTGGACCCTTCAACCAACCTCAACGCCTGTTGAACATTAATGCATACACCATTGGTATGTTTAATAAGATTCTTGTCCTCCGTCACGACGTAATCGGCATCAATGCGATTGGCGACGCCCAGCATCAGGTCGTCCTCAAAGTCATTGTGGTGGTACTTGAACACAAAGGAGTCGAAGACCTCGTCTGCACCGACCGGGGCGATGAGGGCTAGCTCGCGCATCTGTCGAACGCATGCCCAAGCCGTTTCGTCTGCCGCCGCAATGGCGTTATCGCTCAGTGAGCCAGTCTTTCTTCGGCACTCCTGCTTGATTGCCGCCGAGACAAGATATGAAACGTCTTTGACCGAAAGCGACGAGGCAAACAGGGCAATCCGCTCCGAGGCGTCGGCAATCTCGATCAGATGGACGACATTTGCCGTACGGTCGGACCTGCCAGAAAAATAATCCATCCATACGTTGGTATCGATTAACAGCTTGAGGACGCCTTCTGTGCTCATAGTTCCACCCATTCGGGATAGCGCTCCGCCATGGCCTCCTCATAGAGGTCGTCATAGTCTCCCGAGAACTCAGGGATGGGGATGCCGTATTTGAGGCACGAATCGCGAACGATATGGCTGCCTTGCGCGGCCCTTGACTCCATGCGCTGGGGCTCTACTCCGTCAGAAACCGGAGCCGCCGCATCTCCCTTCGAGGGCATGCGTCCGTTAACGACCAGATACTCCCAAAGTGTCCGAACGGCTTGTGACGGCGTCATGCCAATATGAGTCAGGACGGCGTCTCCCGCCTCTTTGAGCTGGCGATCTATACGCACGTTCATCTGAACTGGCCGCGTGTCGAATATTGACGTAGGCATATCAGCTCCTTTGCTATACTATATCTCGATTTTAGTATAGCACGGCAGATTGAAGCGCATTTCAATAGAAATGAGGGCGCTTCCTTATCGGAAACGCCCCCGTTATACAAGGTATGTTTAATCCCTACAGCGCACCAGAGCCGGCTTGCATCATACCGCCGGGGCCCGAGGTCACGCCGCCGCTCACGGGCGCGGCGTTGCCGGTGTGCGGTGCCGCCGGGGCGGTATCGCCACCGAGCGTGCCCGCCGGACGCGGTGCCGGGATCTCGCCCGTGCCGTGGCTAAAGACAAACTTGCCATCGGCCACGTCGCACAGGACGGTATCGCCCTCGCCCCACTCGCCGGCCAAAAGCTCCTCGGACAGCGGGTCCTCGATGAGCTTTTGAATAGCACGGCGCAGCGGACGCGCACCGTTGGTGAGGTCGGTGCCCTCGGCCACGATCTTGTCATAGGCCGCATCGGTGAGCTTGATGTTCATGCCGTTGGCAATCAGGCGCTGGCGCAGATCGTCCACCAGCAGGTGAGCGATCTTGGTCAGGTTCTCGCCCGAGAGCTTCTGGAACACCACGATGTCGTCGATGCGGTTGAGCAGCTCGGGGCGGAACAGACGCTTGAGCTCGCCCATCGCGCGGCCGCGGATCTCACTCGAGGTGAGGCCCTGCTCGCCGGTGGTGCCAAAGCCCACGCTCGCATCCTGCGCGATCTCGCGGGCGCCCACGTTGGATGTCATGATGATCACGGTGTTGCGGAAGTCGACCGTCTTGCCCTGGCTATCGGTCAGACGACCCTCCTCCAGCACCTGCAGCAAGATGTTGAAGATATCGGGGTGCGCCTTCTCGATCTCGTCGAACAGCACGACCGAGTACGGGTGGCGACGAACGGCCTTAGTGAGCTGGCCGCCCTCGTCGTGACCAACGTAACCCGGAGGGCTACCGATGAGCTTGGATACCTCGAACTCGCTACCGAACTCGGACATGTCGAAGCTGATGAGCGCATCCTTGCTGCCAAAGAGGTACTCGGCGAGCGTCTTGGCGAGCTCGGTCTTGCCTGTGCCGGTGGGACCCAGGAAGATAAAGCTGCCGCCGGGGCGACGCGGGTCCTTGAGCGGCGAACGGCTGCGGCGCACGGCCTTGGCGACGGCCTCGACGGCCTCGTCCTGGCCGATAATGCGGGTCTTGAGCACGCTTTCGGTCTGCAGCAGGCGACGGCTCTCGCTCTCGGTGAGCGAGGAAACCGGCACGCCCGAGGTCACGGACACGATGTCGGCAATCTGACTCACGTCGATGGTGAGCGGGCTGGCGTCGAGCTCGGCGGTCCAGGCAGCCTTGGCCTCGGCGAGTTCAATCTCGGCAGCCTTCTGCTGCTCGGTGATCTCGGCGGCCTTGTTCATGTCGTCGCTCTCGGTAGCCTCCTGTGCGGCAGCCTTGAGTTCCTCGATGCGATGCTCGGCCTCGCGCACCGGCTCGGGTGCGCGATTCGCGGCGATGCGAGCGCGGGCACCGGCCTCGTCAATGAGGTCGATGGCCTTATCGGGCAGGAAGCGATCCTGGATGTAGCGGTTGGAAAGGTTCGCAGCGGCCTCGATGGCACCCTGCGTGTAACGCACGTGGTGGTGCTCCTCGTAGCGCGGCTTGAGCGCAGTCAGGATCTTGACCGTGTCCTCGACGCTCGGCTCCTCGACATCGATGGTCTGGAAGCGACGCTCAAAGGCCGGGTCCTTGGTGAGGTACTTGCGGAATTCCTCGGCCGTGGTGGCGCCGATAATCTGGAAGGCACCACGCGCGAGCACGGGCTTGAGCATGGAGCTTGCATCGATGGATCCCTCGGCAGAACCGGCACCGATGATGGTGTGCATCTCGTCGATAAACAGAATGACGTCGTCGGCCTCGGTCGCCTCCTGGATCACGTTCTTGAGGCGCTCCTCAAACTCACCGCGATACTTGGCGCCCGCGACAAGACCCGGCAGGTCAAGCGTCCAGATGTTCTGGTTCATAAGGTTCTCGGGCACATTGCCGGCAGCGATCTGCTGTGCCAGACCCTCGACGATGGCCGTCTTGCCCACGCCGGGGTCGCCCAGAATGAGCGGGTTGTTCTTGGTGCGGCGCGAAAGGATCTCCATCATACGCTGGACTTCCTTTTCGCGACCAATTACAGGGTCGAGCTCGCCGTCGCGCGCCTTCTGCGTGAGGTTGGTCGCGAACTGCTTAAGCGTATCGGTGCCACTCCCCTTTTGCTGAGAGGCATCCGAGCCGCTAAAGAACGGCAGGCCCGCACCGGGACGACCAGCACCGGCGCCGGCGAGCGGACGCTTCTTGTCCTGGTCCTTGGCGGTGAGTTTCTCGATAGCCTTTTTGGTGGAGGCGGACGACACACCCAAGCGCATGAGGATGTCCATGGCCATGCCGTTGCCCTCTTCGACGATGCCGATCAGCAAGTGCTCGGTCGACACGTAGGTCTGGTTGTTCTCACGCGCCACGCGGAATGAACGCTCCATCACGCTAATGACGAGCGGCGTAAAGGCGAGCTTGGCCGCCTCGGTCTCCTCACTGGGGTCGGGAACCGTGGTCTGGACCTCTTTGAGAGTATCCATGATGTCATCGTAGGAGATGTCGAGCGAACGCAGTGCCTCGGCGGCAATGCCCTCGTCCTCCTTGGCAAGCGCGAGCAGCAGGTGCTCGGTACCCACCTTATTTGAATGAAGATCGAGCGCCTCTTGCTTGGCCATGGACATGACCTTGCGCGCGCGATCGGTAAAACGGTCTAACATGCTAGTTCCTCTTAGACGAGCTAGTTTTTTCAAACGCAAAGCGCCGCCCCGCGGCAGCGCTTTGGTCTCTTTACCCATATGGAGTATATGTTAACCGTTGGGACCTTTCCTGCCCGTAGCCGCGCGACAACGTCTACAAAAAAGGAATCGCCAGGTGCGTCTGTATCGGCCCAACGAGCGTGGATTTTCGGACACCCATTCCATGAACGTGGATAATCTCCCGTTTTGAGCCCGTAAACAGGCCAAAAACGGGAGATTATCCACGTTCATGTTATGCGGATCAGTTTCACTTGCGCCAATTAGCTGGTGTGGCGCCAGCGAGGGTCGGTGAGCGTACGCGCCACGCCCAGGCCAACGGGCAGAAACGCCACGATGAGCACTGCACGCACAAACCAGCCGAGCATATTGACCGTGTCGAAGGTGCACATGTAATACATCGAGCGATACAGATACAAGCCCGGCACCATAATGACAATCGACGGCACCGTGAGGGCGATGCGTGGGTAGGTGAGTTTGATTTCGGCTAAGCTCGCGAGCAGTCCCGATACCAGCGCGCCGATAAACGCTGCTGCCTCGGGAGGCATACCCACGCTCAGACCCAGGAAGGGAAACAGCGTCGGCGCATCAACGAGCGTAAGGCGCAAGGTATTAGACACGGCGCCGATGAGCCCTGCCGCCGCTGCCATCTTTACCGGACTGTTGAACATAACCGAGAAGCCAAATACTCCGACAAAGCTCATCACAATACGCAAGAGTGTAAGAGCCAACGGTGAGAGGCCGAGCGGGGCAAAATCATCCGGCGCCAGCCCCACACACTCGGCAACCATCCAGCCTACGAGGGTCGCCATCACAATAATCGACACAGCATACGAAAGACGCTCAATGCCGCTTCGCATGTCGAGCTTAGCGATGTCGAGGCCTGCCGTAATGAGAGGAAAGCCGGGGATCACAAAGAGCATGGCGCCGATATAGCCTTCTTGGTGCGACATTGCCCCCGGTATGACCTGGCCAAGGCCAAGCAATGCCAGCAGATACGAGACGCAAGCGAGTGCAACGCCGATCGTCAGCGCGCTAAACTGGCCAAGGCCCTGCTTGAGAATATGGGAGCGCGCAAAGTTGCCGACACCAGCGCCCACAAATGCACAGGCCATCTCGATAGGGCCGCCGCCGAGCAAAAAGACAAAGGCGCCGCAAGCACAGGCCGCCGCAATGCCCTGTTGCCAGGGAGTGTAATCGGGTTTTGAACTCTCAACGGTCTTGAGCATCTCGTGGTACTCATGCACGGTAAACCGGCGCCCGTAAACCTCGATTTCCTTTAAGAAGCTCTCCATCATCCATATGCGATGAGTATTGACCCCCGTTGTGGGTAGGCTGACGACCTCGTTAAAGCAGTGACCATCTTCGATACAAGTACACTCAAACGACAGGAGACTTAAGTCAACGTGGATGGTGACACCGAGTACAGCGGCGACGCGATTCATGGTATCGCGTACACGCCAGGCACCCGTTCCGCTCGCGAGCATAAGCATACCGGTGCGGCAAATGATGGATGATTTATCGGTGAGCGGCGCATCGACGGCAAGCTCACCGCCTGCCGTCACGATCTGGCACCAGTCGGTTTTCATATGGAGGGCGCCGGCACGAACACCGTGGTGCAGAGGGACTCTTGAGAGCAACGAATCATGGCGCGAAGGCTGTGGGGGTTCCGTCGATTCGACCTCGTCCTCGTCGGGCCCCTCATCAACAAGGTCGAAAGCATCGAGCGATGCCGGCTCGCGACGATCGATCAGCTCCTCGTCCTCATCGTCAAAGTAATTGAACTGATCGAGCATGTCCTCTTCGATTGCACGATCGCTCGCGTCGTTCATATAGACGCTCCCTTCCTACCGACTAACCCCCATCCTAGGCAGCGACGGCTAAAGGAAACATAAAAGAGACGACTGTCATGCATGGAAGGCGTAAACCCCCAATGCGCCGGTAGACCCCAGACGACTAGGACTGTCCCCAAGTGCCGGCACAAAAGGAACGTCCCCAAGTGCCAACCAGGGCAACACCGCAGATAGAGGACGGACAGCGAAAGCCCGCCAGAGTGAGCAAGGTGCCTTCAAGCAAAATGGCGCCGCAGGTTGAGCATAAGTCAGACACTATGACCCAATCCAGGGGCACGGAAACGACAGGAGCCCCCGCTCGTGACCGCGGGTCGGGGCTGCGACAATGTTGTTGAAGTGCCAGAGGCGCAGCCGCGCCGCAACGAGGTTGGGAGGCTCCCGTGCCTAGATATTCTACCGCCTTCGGAATGGACGTACACCTCAGGTCCACCACCGTCTGCGCGCTCGACGCGGAGACGGGCGAGGCCGTGACGAGGAGGTTCCGCGGCAACCCCTGGGGCGAGGTCGCGGAGTGGATGTCGGGCTTCCCCGGCCCGTCGCTCGCCGCCTACGAGAGCGGCTACCTCGGCTTCGCCCCGCAAAGGGAGCTCTCCGGGCTCGGCGTCGACTGCGTCGTCGCGGCCGTCTCCAAGGTCCCGAGGTCGGCTGCCGACCTCTCGTCCAAGAACGACCGCAACGACGCGGCCAGGATGGCCAAGGCGATACTGTCGCACGACGTCACCCCGGTATGGGTGCCGTCCCCCGAGACCGAGGGGCTCAGGGACCTCGCCGCCGCCCACGACGCGGCGACCGCGAGGCTCGCGGCGGCGAAGCAGCGGCTCCTGGCGTTCCTAGCCCGCCGCGGCTATGTCTACGGCGGCACGACGCCGGCCGGCAACCCCCGGAAGTACTGGACGTACGGCTTCCTCAGGTGGCTCGACGGCATACACCCCGCCGACGACGGAGGCATCCGGGCGCTTGCGGCGCTGAGGAACGAGGTCGAGGCGGCCGACGAGACGAGGGAGGCCCTCCTCGCCGAATACAGGGCCGCCGTCGCGGCGGGCCCCCTCTCGGCCGAGGTCGAGGCGCTCCAGTCGATCAAGGGGTGCGGGTTCGCGCTCGCCGCCGCCTTCGCGTCCGAGGTCGGCGACTTCTCGAGGTTCCGCTCCGGCAGGCAGGTGACGGCCTACTTCGGCCTCGCCCCGAAGCAGAGGTCGAGCGCGGACTCCGTGCGCCTCGGCGGAATCAGCGGGGCCGGCAACGCGCTCGTCAGGAAGCTGGCTGTCGAGGGGTCCTGGTGCTATGCCCCAGGCCGGCCACCAGCCGAAGCTGATGCCCAAGGGCTCCGGCGTGCCCCTCGAGATAAGGATGCACGGGAGGAAGGGGTCCGAGAGGCTCCTGCGCCGCCGCGAGGAGATGATCGCCCGCGGGATGCCGCAGGCGAAGGCGAACGCGGCCACCGCGGCCGAGCTCGTGAGGTGGTGTTAGCGCTACTGTAAAAACAACCATTTTGACCAACGCTCAACA
>NZ_QSTX01000007.1:0-115436 GCF_003438785.1 Collinsella sp. OM06-18AC | reverse complement strand
TGTTGAGCGTTGGTCAAAATGGTTGTTTTTACAGTAGCGCTAACAGGGCGCGGCGGCGTGACCATCACGCGGTTGCGCACCATCTCGAGCGCCGTGATCATGCCGAACACGCGCATGTTCTGGCCGAGGCCGTGCATGTCGATGTTGGTGATGCGGTTGTCGAGCGCCACGTTGCTCTGGCCGTTGAAGAAGGAGAACGCGCCCTTCACGTAGCGCTCGTAGCGCAGCGCGATGTCGGCGGCCTCGGGCTCGGGCTGAGCGAGCAGCGCCGCGTGGAAGTCGCCGAGCGTGGGCAGGCGGCCGTCCCTCGCGCACTCCCGGTACGCCTCGCCGACGCAGCGGGCGATGATCGAGCGGTCGCGCTCCGGCAGGCCCTCGCGGCCCTCGGCCATGAGCGCGCTCGAGAGCGCGAGCACCGCGTCGGTCTTGTACGCGAGCTTGGCGGCGTCGGCGCGGTCCGCGACGTCGGCGGTGTCGAGGGGGTTGAGCACCGCCGAGCATCCCGGGGCGAGCTCGACGTTCGCGCCGCCGAGCGCGCCGACGAGGTTGCCGTACTCGCCGGCCGGGTCGAAGATCACGACCTCGTCCTCGGGGTGCGCGAGCACGGTGTTGGTTATCTCGCGCTTGACCGAGAAGCTCTTGCCCGAGCCGGGCTTGCCGCACACGAAGCCCATGGGGCTCGCCAGGCGCTTGCGGTCGCACAGCACCAGGTTCCCGCTCTCCTTGGACTGCCCGTAGTAGCCGCCGCCCGCCTCGTCGAGGCTCTGGCTGGCGAAGGGCATCTGCATAGCCACCTGCCCCGTGGTGAGGTAGCGGCTCACGGTGACGTGGTTGTCCCCGAGCGGGAGCACCGAGTTGAGAGCCTGGCGCTGCCGGAAGTGGAGCGGCTCGAGGCCGATCGTGCAGCCCTGCGCGACGCTCGTCACCTGCTGGACGCGGCGGTCGAGCTCCTCGAGGCTGTCGGCCCAGGTGTAGACGAGGCCCGTGTAGACGAACAGGCGCTCGGACTTGTTGCGCAGGAAGTCGAGCAGCTCCTCGGCCTCCTCCTTCGAGAAGCGCAGCTCGGGCGGCAGGATCTGGTAGTCGTAGCCCTTCTTCACGGCGCTCATCTGCTCGTCGATGATCTCCTTGTCCATCCAGTCGATCTGGCGCTTCACGAGCGCGAGCGCCTCGCTCTGCGCGATGGGCTGCACGTGCAGCGTCACGTTGAGCGGCAGCGGCAGGTCGATGATGGAGGCGAGGTAGGTCTCCTCGATGACCGACCCGAAGCTGCGTGCCGCGAGCACTGCGCCGTAGCGCCCGTCGCTGCAAAAGCAGTCCGACCTGCCCTCGGGCTTGAAGTCGAGCGTGGAGGGCATGACGAAGTCCTTCGTGCGCGCGCCCGACGTCGGGGACAATTTGTCCCAGGAGAACTCGAAGCGCGACCCCGGGCGCAGCTGCCCCTGCAAAAGCTCGAGCCTCTCGGCGCCGTCGAGGGCGCGCGACGAGCAGCGTATGCGCGCGAGCGTCTGCTCCACGTCGCCCCGGATGCGCGCGAGCTTGGGCACCGCGGCGTCGACGTCGTCGGCGCCCACGGCGTAGGTCAGGTAGCGGTGGCGTACGAGGTTCGAGACGCCCTCGCGCATCTTGTCGTTGAGGATCCGGTTGTACTCTTCGGCGAGCCCTGCCGTGGCGCGCTCCCCGGGCTCGAAGAAGACCTTGCGGCCGACCTCGTCGGCGGGGATGGGCGCGTTCACTACCTGGAGCTGCACGTGGGAGTCCGCCGGGAAGTAGTTGAACAGCGAGCTCATCACGGTGAAGGCCGTCTCGCGCGCCTCCTTGCGCGCGGACTGGTAGCTGATGTCGGAGAACTCGACCGTCTGGCTGAACACCCCGGGCATCACCTGGGCGATGCCGTCCCTGTACATGGCGTCGTAGCCGACGTAGGCGGCCATCTCGCGCGAGCGGTCGCGCTCCCGGCGGCGCCTCTGCCGCTCGGCCTCCGCGCCCTTCGAGGCGTCCTTGCGCCCGCCCGTGCCGCC
This sequence comes from Collinsella sp. OM06-18AC, assembly GCF_003438785.1. Taxonomy (NCBI): domain Bacteria; kingdom Bacillati; phylum Actinomycetota; class Coriobacteriia; order Coriobacteriales; family Coriobacteriaceae; genus Collinsella; species Collinsella sp. OM06-18AC. The sequence goes on along the minus strand of NZ_QSTX01000007.1, from coordinate 113,415 downwards.
GAGGAGCAGCCCGAGGGTGCTCGGGCGCTTCGGCCTATTCTCCTTGTTGCTTCTTGCTCGGCTCATAGAGCTCGGCTCCTTTCTTCCTTGCCCTGCGCCTCGCGCGACGTCCCGGGCGGCCCGGGCGCGGCGAGCCCTCGGGGAGGCTCCCGGCGAGGCAGGGCTCGTACGCGAGCAGCTGCGGGGAGAGCTCGTGTGCCGCCAAAAGCGGCAGCAGCTCCTCGGCGCGCATGCCGAAGGGCCGCCAGAACCCGGCGAGCCAGAACGGCATGCTGCAGAGCATGATCGGGAAGGCCGCGTCCGCGACGTCGGCGTGCAGGCCCAGGTGGACGAAGGCCGCCGCCCCGACCGCGCTGCCGAAGCCGAGCGACACGCATGCGAGCGTGCGCAGGCTCATCTTCCCGACGATCTTCTCCTCGTACTCCCCGATGTCCTTCTGCACCGGTATCCGGAGCGCCATCCGCGACGCCCCCTATGCCGGCAGCCAGGACGTGTCCAGCTGCCCGAAGTAGACCGACGCGGCGATGATGATCGCGCCGCCGGCGATGGTGGAAATGGCGGTCGCGATCTGCGGGCCGCCCTGCTGCTCCCTGATGGCCAGGCCGAGCGAGACCGCTCCCCACACGACCAGGAAGCCGCCGAGGAAGGTCACGCAGCCCGACACGAGCTTGATGACGTTTGCGAGCATGCTGCTCTCCTTTGCTTTCGGTTGACGATGTTCCTTGCTGCTCCTCCCCCGCGGCGGGGGAGGCCCGCGCCCTCCGCGGCCCCGTCACGAGGCGCCGTCCTTCCGCCTGCGGTACTCCGCGAAGTCGAACGGGCCGCGGCGCGTGGCCTCCTCGAGCAGGCGCGAGCGCGGGTGGCGCTCGAGCCGGTACTTCCGGTCCATGAGCGGCATGCACCCGTTCACGAGCACGAGCGCGTCCTCGCGCGGCATGCGCGCCACCTCGGCGGGCTGTATGAGGTCGCGCTCGGAGATGCCGCGGTTCACGGTCCGGGTCCAGCCGGCGCCCCGCGAGTCGCTCTGCGTCTCGCTCGCCACCGTCTGCTTGCCGGCCATCTTGCTGATCTCCTCGTTGGTCTCGTTCGCCTTGCCGCCCAGGTAGAGCAGCGTGTCGCAGGCGTTCACGATGGTCTCGGCGTTGTTGTCGCCGTAGGTCTCCTTCAGCTGCGAGAGCGACTGGGCGATCATCGAGACGGCGATGTTCCTGCTGCGGGTGACGGCGATGGTCCGCTCGAAGTCGGGTATGCGCCCGATGTTGGCGAACTCGTCGAAGACGAAGTGCACCGTCGTGGGCAGCGAGCCGCCGTGCGCCTCGAGCGCCTCGGCGCAAAGCGCGCTCACGGCCGTATCCATGAGCAGGGCGAACAGGAAGTCGAAGGTCGAGTCGGTGTCGCTCATAGACGCGAAGAGCGCGACCTTGGCGCCCTCGTCGCCCATGTGGGCGAGGTCGAGCTCGTCTTTGGAGGTGAGGTCGCGCACGGCGCGGATGGAAAGCGGCTTCAGGCGGACGTTGCAGCTCGAGAGCATCGACTTCATGGTGTCGCCGGCGGCCACGCGGAACTCGCGGTAGCTCGCGAGCGCGAAGTCGTCGGGCGGCGCGGGCTCGCGGACCTTGACCCACTCCCACGCGCCGTCCTCCTCGGAAAAGCCGCGCAGCGATCCGCCCTCCGCCGAGGCGCCGCCGCGCCTGACGTAGCGCTCGCCGGTCTCCAGCTCGCGGAACACCATGTCGAGCGGGCTCATGTAGCCCGGGTCGTCGCGGGCGTCGGCGAGCGAGAGCAGCGTGAGCAGCCCGTCGAGGTTTCGGTCGGCGGGCTCGCAGTGCATGACGAGGTAGGCCGTGAGCGCGGTGTAGACCAGGCGCTCGGCCTTCTCCCAGTAGGGGTCGCCCTTGTGGTCGGCGTCGCCCTCGGTGTTGGCGACGATGCCGCGGGCGAAGCGGATGACGCCCGCCTCGTCGCGTATGTAGGCTATGGGGTTGAAGCGCATGGAGCGCGTGAAGTCGATGGTGTCGAACGCGCGGATCTCGTAGCCGAGCTCCGCCAGCGCGCTGCCCATCTCGCGGATGAGCGTGCCCTTCGGGTCGGTCACGAAGAAGCTGGCGTTGGCCTGCAGGAGGTTCGGCTTGACGTAGTAGCGCGTCTTGCCGGTGCCGGGTCCTCCCACCACGAGCACGTTGTCGTTGGTGTCGGTGGAGAGGTCGAACCTGCGGCTCACGAGGCGGATGCGCGCGTTGTCGGTGAGGATGATGTTGTTGTCGGGGTCCTTGGGGTCGCCGAAGGGCGCGATGTCCTTGCGCGTGGCCCACCTGGAGCTACCGTGCTCCTCGCCGTCGCGCCGGGCCCCCTTGGTCCCCAGTGAGCGGGCCCAGGCGAGGAGCGCGCCGCACGCGCAGGCGGTCCCGGCGCACAGGGGAACCGCCTCCGCGGAGAAGACGCGCCCCGCGCGGAGCGCCGCGGGGATCGCCGCCATGGCGGCCTCCGGGTCGAGGATCGGGCTCGTGCCCGACGCCGCGATTGCCGCGGCCGCGAAGTCTCCCGCGGCGAACGCCGCCGCGGCCAGCGCGGCCGCCGCCTGCCACCTCATCTCTCGGGCCCCTCGATCTGGCGCGGGCCGCGGTCCCAGCCGATGCCCTGGCTGTGGGCCCTCGACGCCTCGCGCGCCCGCTCGGCGCGCACCGCCAGCCGCTCGGGCGCCTGGCGCCTCTCGGCGATCTCGGAGAGCCGCTCCCTTGCGCGATCGGCGGCCTTTCCCGTCTCTTGCTCCAGCTGGCGGAAGGCCTCGTCGACCTCGGGGGCGTCCTCCACCTTGAAGAGCAGCCAGTCGCGGCCCTCGCCGGGGATGATGTGGTGCTCGACCGACGCGGCGCGCAGCTTGTCGGAGACGACCTCCTTGATCGTCGCGTACTCGGGAAGCCCAGAGAGCTCCTCGAGGCTGAGCTTCGCGTAGGCCGGCACGCCGTCGGCCGCGATGGGCTCGGCGCGCCCGCCGGCGATGGTCCCGCGGATTCCCGCGAGGCGCTCGGAGAGCTCCCTCGCGCTGCGCGCCATTGCCTCGGCGCCGGCCTCCTGGCCGATCCTCAGCATCCAGTCGAGCAGCTTGCCGCCCGCCTCGTCCCCGTAGTCGCTCGCCATCCCGCGCCTCCCTTCCAGTCGAGATGAAAAAGGGCGCCTTCGCGCCCCGGTCGTCCCTATTCGGCCCCGACGGCCCTCTCGCGCGCCATTGGGGCGCGGGCTTCCTGCCCGGCGTGCGCGCGGCTCGCCTCGCGGGCGGACGCGGCGCGCTGCGCCAGCGGCTCGGGAGCCTTCTCGTGCAGATGGGCCCACTCGCCGCTGCGGCACTGCTCCGGCGTCGCCTCGCACATGTCGCGCATGGCGCGCTCGAACCGCTCGGGCTCCTGGGCGATGGCGCCGAAGCTCCAGCTCTCGAAGCCGGTCCACGCGTCGCCGTCGCGCTTGAGCGTCCACCACTCGTCGCCGCCGTTCACCTGCTGGATGAACGCGAGGTCGCGGTAGCAGAACCCCTGGCGTATGGCCCAGTTGCCCGAGCCGAGCGCCTCGCGGAGCCTGTCGACGCTGTCCGTGCGGGAGAACTCGTAGGGGTACTCCTCGAGGAACGGGTCGTCCTGCCAGTCGAAGCCGCCGACCTTGAGCCAGCCGTTCTCCTGGCACTTCTCCACGAGCCCGTCGTGCTCGCGGCCGGTTATCCTCTCGAAGCCGTCCATGGGCCCTCCGCCTTTCGTTTGTTGCTTGGCGGGCGGCGTCCTCGCGATGGGGGCACGGTGCGAGTCGGAGCAGGCGTGCGTGCCGGCGCGTCGGCGCCGCCCAAGACGTGTATAGCGATTTCGATTGCGGCGGGCATCGGGGCCGCCTGCGATGGGTCGAGCTGGGTCGAGCCGTCCGCGCCTCCACGGGAAGCGCACAAGCTAGCCGAGGCGGCGCCTGTCCCTTCCGCCCAGGTAGACGGTCCTGCAGGTCTGGGAGATCCTGCTCGCGATCGCCTCTGCCGTGACGCGCTCGCCGCGCCTTGCGAGCCTGTCCGCCAGCGCGCCCGGCGCGTAGTTCGACGTGACGATGGTCGGGCGCATGTCCTCGTAGCGCGCATCGAGCACGCTGAACACGGTGCCGACGGACCATTCCGTCGCGTCCTCCTTGCCGAGGTCGTCGAGCACGAGGACGTCGCACTTGGCGTACCGCGCGACGGCGGCCTCGGTGCCGCCCTCGTCGAACGTGGCCTTCACGCGCTCGAGCATGCCCTTGGCCGTCGTGAAGGCGACGTCGTAGCCGGCCTCGGCGAACAGCCTGGCCATGGCGGAGGCGGCGTGCGTCTTGCCGGCGCCGACGCCCCCGTGTATGTAGAGCCCGGCGCCCCCGTTGCCCGCGAACGAGGCGATGTACTCGGCGAACTCGGGGCGGTCGGCCTCGGCGGCCCAGTAGCGCCTGGGGATGCCCGCGCGCGAGAGCGCCTTCTCCCGGCGGGCGGCCTCCTCCTTGGCGGCGAGGGCCGCGCGCCTTCGCGCCTCGGACTCCCGCTCGCTGGCTGCGCCCTCGCACGGGCAGGGGGCGGCGGAGACCCAGGCGACCCTGCCCGCCAGCGCCGCGCCGAGCGGATCGAGGGCGGCGCCGCAGTGCGGGCACGCCCTCGGCTCCGGCTCGTCGAAGGAGAGCCCGGCCGCACGGGCCTGCTCCAGGGTGATGAGTCCCGCTCGGTCCATCGGGCGCCCCTTCCTTATCTTCTGAAGTCCTTGTTGTCCCTTTTGCTTATTGGGTGGCATATCGTCAGGGGTTTCCCTGTCATCTCGTCAGGGGTTCGGGCTGCGAACCCTGACGGTTCGTCACCCTTGTTCTCGGCGAACCCTGTCATTTCGTCACCCTTTCGCGCCGGGAACCCTGACGAACCGTCAGGGGTTGCCAGCGCTCCGGGCGGCAGCCTCTCGCGCACGATGCGGTACCGCTTGGTGGCGTGCCCGCGTGCCGGGGCGTGCACGCCGCACTCCTCGATGAGGCCCCGGTCGAGCAGGTCGCGGATGGCGCGGTGGACGCTGCGCTCCTGCACGTTGAGGAAGCGGGCCAGGCCGCCCTTGCTCTCGAAGTAGCCGCACCCGGCGTCGCAGAAGCCGAAGATGCGCGCGTAGACGAGCAGGGGAAGGCCGGAGAGGCCCAGGTCCGCCATCATGAAGTGCCGTACCGTCGTGAACTCGCGCGGGGAGGGGCCGTCGCGCCCCTTCGGGCCTGCGGCCGCCATCGGCGCTAGCCCCTTCTGGGCGAGCCGACGACGCTGTTGCGCTCGACCCATGCGACGAGCTCGTCGTGCAGCACGATGCCGTCGCGAGTCTTGCCGCCGATGTAGCGGATCGGGAACGGGTCGTCGGGGTCCTTGGCGAGCCGGTACATGGCGTCGCGGCTGATGCGCAGCATCGCGCACGCCTCGTCGGCGCCGAATATCGCGTTGGTCGATGCGATGAGCCTCACCTGGCTCCTGCTAATGCTCTTGGTCATGGTCGTCCTCGAGCTCCTTTCGTCTCGAGGCTCCCTCGCGTGCCCGGCCGCGGGCGGCTCCTGGGGCGGTCGCCGCCGTCATTTCCTGCCGCTCCTCGACTCGATGTAGGCGTCCACTGACGCCCTCGACACCAGGAGCTTCCTTCCGAGCCTGTACGAGTCGATCTCTCCCGACCAGATGAGGTCGTACGCCTTGTTTCGGCTCGCCCTCATGTACTGCTGCATCTCGATCACCGTCATCCATTCGTCGCGGCCCTGGTTGTTCTCGGGCGCGGCGCATTCGGCTGTGCGTGCCATGGTTCCTCCAATCTTCCCGTGCGGCACCGTGCGGGCACACCGCGCGGCACAGTGTCCCTTTTCGTCTGCGCGACGATTGAACCGCCTGCTGGCGCATCGCGCGCATGACGGGAACGGAGACGGGTCGAGGTGGGTCGAGCTGGTCGGGCCTCCACGAAACGGCCATGAGCCGCGTGCCTTAGCTCTCAGCTAAGTCCCTGAAAAGTAAAAGGCGCCCATGCGGGCGCCTGCCTAGGAGCGATGTTCGTTCGGTTGTGGTTGGAATGCTTCTCTTCCGCGGTGCTGTCGTCCGGGGTCCGGCATCTGTCGTTCGCCTCTTCTGTCGTGTTTGATGTTGTGTGTTATGCGAGCGACCTTGCGCGGGCCTGCCGGCCCGTTGCCCCAGGTGCACCCGGGTAAATGGTACCCATCCGTTGGAACATGGACATCGCGGGAGGGCTGTTTGGGCAAGCTAGGATGGATGAGCGGCGGGGTTCTAAATGCAATAATTCGAGCTAAAGGGCCTTGTACTCTCTTTTGTAAAACGCGAGGGTGCAATAAACTCGACGATCCCCCTGAACCTTTTCTGAACGAATCAGCTCTTAGGCGGTATGACGCGACACGCATCGGTAGTGCTCGGACTGGGTTAGTCATCGAGTGGGTATAGAACATACGTTCTGTATAACGTTATAGCACCAGGTGGCAGGCGTAGTTTCAATCGAAGCTACGCCTGCTGCTATATATGGGTTGATGGTGGTATCAATGACCGCGATGCTTCTGTTTGCGCTTCAGTTTTCGCTGCTCGAAGCGCGCCTCCGCCTCATCCGCACGACGCTGGCTTCTTGCTTGAGCCGATTCCCGCTTCATCGTCTCCCGCTGATTCGCGAGCGCCTGCTGCGCCTTGGTGCTCATCGCCGGCTGCTTGAGGGCTTTCGCCGCCTCGCGGGCGCGTCTCTTGGGGTTCTTCGCGGGCTCGCTCGCCTCGGACGGATCGTCACCGAAGAACGCGAGCTTCGCCCATTTGCTTGTAACGAATCGCAGGATCTCCTCATCGGACGGTTCTGCGCCGAAGACGATGCGGGCGACGCCGTACCTGCCGTCCTCGACATGCTCCGCCAGCCCGACCCAGAATTGGCCGTCGTGATATACGGTCAGGGTGGACGACACGCTGATCTGCATGGCTGGTTCCTCCTTTATGTAGATGACCATGCAGAGAAGGGACAACCAAGGAGGCAGGTTACTGATGCGGACTCCCGCACGCCCACGACTACCCGACGGGGACTGTGTTTTCATCTCTGGTGCCCGCATTGTAGCACGCGCGGATTCACGATGTTGATTGCCGGCGCCTAGACGGAGATGAAGGCGGTTCGATCTAGGTCAAGCCGGTCGCTCGTTCATGAAGCGGCCGATTCCCTGAAAATAAAAGGCGCCCACGAGGACACCTACAGGCTATCTTCGAACTACTTGGTTGGGGCAGACGGAGGAAAAAAATAGGGCAGAATCGCTCTCACGATCCCGCCCCGCAAACCCGAGGGTTTCTAACTGGCTCCATTATTCCGGGCTTCTCAGTTCTGTCATTGACCCAGGTATCATCCGTCTCCTATAGCGAGTGAATATAAAAATAGGGCAGAGTCGCTTGCGCAAGTCCGCCCCTAAAACCGTGAAGGTTTTGCTATCTGCAGGCTATTCTACCAACCCGAGCGATTCTGTCAACCTGCGAAGGAACTCGAGCGCGGAGCGAGCTGCGGCGTCGGGCCCCTTGTCGGGCAGCGCCTCGGTTTCGCCGTCGGCCCTGGCGAACATCTCGGCGAGCTCGGATGCGGCGCGCGAGCGCGAGGAGCCCTCGGGTACCAAGCCGGAGTGCGCCACGAGCACGGTCGCGACCTCCTGCATGGCCGTATTCCCCATCCACTTCCTCCTGGTCGCCTTGGGAATCCCCACGGCGGCGACCCTTCGGGAGACGCCGCTGGACGCCGAGCCCCGGGCGGCGCCCCTCTCGGCGAAGCAGTTGATCAGGCACGAGCCGTGCGCGGCGCAGTTGCGGACGGACTTCACGCGCTTGAGGTCGTAGTGGGAGGCCTCGAGGCGCCTGTCGCCCCATCGCCTGGCGCAGAAGCGCACGAAGTCGATGAGGGTGCCGAACGAGGTGAGCTCAAGGAAGGCCCAGGCAGGCATGTCGCCGGAGTACTTCGCGTAGAGGCTCGAGCTGTAGGGGCTGCGGCCGCTCATCTTGAGCTCGCGCAGGCGGTACTCCCTGTTTGCAGTGGTAAGCGATGCCATGTAGTCGGCCACGATGGCGTAGCCGTCCTCTCCACGGTCCTCCATCTCGCGAAGCAGTGTCACCTTCTGGAAATGCTCGATGTCGAGCGTCATGCCGAGCAGGGCGTGGCGCAGCTCCTGGTCGAGCGCCGCGAGCAGGCGCAGCTGGCCGAAGTCGAGGTCTACGTAGCGGCCGTCGCGCGGGCCTCCCTCGTATTTCGAGAAGAGTTTGCGGTAGGATGCGAGCTTGAAGAAGTTGCACTTGTCGCGCAGGTAGTCCGCGGCCTCTTCCTCGGAACACAGTTCGAAGGCTACGCCCTTCTGCTTGAGGTGCTCTATCTGCTGCTCGATCGTGAGGATCGGCTTCCTATCGTGGGGTTCGGCCATGCTCGGTCTCCTGTCATTGATTTGAGAATCCTATTCTACCAGCATGTTTGCCCTGAATCCTGAAGGCCCGTTCGCCAACTCATAAGCAAGCCACCTGAGACTACTCACTTTGTTCACGAATGGCGAAGACCTGCGACCTGGGGTTTTGCAAATGGCGCGCAAGCCACCCGCGTTAATTCACTTGCGATTGCAGCTGGCGGCTTGCGGGCAAAAGGGCGGTTGAGTTTCAAAACGGGCGTTTTCGGCGCCATCGAGCCTCCAAAGGCGACCCGCCGCGCACTTTGGGACAAAAACAAAAACTCAAAGCCCTGAGTTTGAAAAAAGTTTTTGAGGTTGTCCCAGCTTTTGTCCCCGAAGCCGACGAAACGCGACATCGCGTCATTCGGCGGCACGCGTTCCGTGTCGATGCCGAAAACTGGGTATAACTGGAGTGACGGGACGGCAGAACCGAAGCCATCGAGTGGGAATAGCGGGAACTGTGTTCTGAACTCGCGTTTTAGTACTGCCGAGTATCGTCTGATGTTGTTTTGACATCGCCGCAAAGCAAAGCCACCAGCGAAATAACGGGAATAAAGGCCTCCGAACCCTCTGGTTCGGAGGCCTTTTCCTTGCATTCCTGCCCGAAAACGACTCCTCGTCGAAGCCCTCCGAGCATCGGGCGGCACTATCGGGCGTGGGCGTTCTCGTAGGCCTCTTTAATCTCTGTCGGCAAACCGTCGGGAATCATGGCCCTTAGTTCGGCCTCGTTTTCGCCCTGACTCAGCTGCTCGTAGAACCAACATTTGTACTTCAGCATGTCCAGCGCACGGTTCATCTTCGCGATCTCCTCCTCCATATGGGCCTTTCGCTCCTCGAACATGGCCTTGCGCTGGGGGTATGTCGAGGGTCCCTCCGCGCACCATTCCATGAACAGCCGGATGTCCTTGATCTCCATCCCCGCCTTCTTGAGGCATTCGATGACCCGGAGCGCCTCGAGTTCCTTATCGCCGAATCGACGGATGCCGGACGCCCGCTCCAGTCCCGGGAACAATCCCTGTTTGTCGTAATACCGCAGCGTGGAGGCGGGCAGACCGAACATCTCCGCCACCTGTCCGATTGTGTACATGGCCCCTCCGGATAAATCTCGAGCTCGTTCCTTGACCTAAAGTTAGGTTTAGGTATTACCGTCATTGTCGATAATGTAAATCGGGAGCGCAAGGGGTGTTCCGTAATGGGCAAAACGGTTTTGATAGTTTCTTCAAGTCCACGAAAGAATGGCAATTCCGAGACGCTGGCGGAGGCTTTCGCCAACGGCGCGCGGGAGGCAGGTCACAGCGTTGAGACCGTGCGTCTGCGCGAGAAGCAAATGGGCTTCTGCAGGGGCTGCCTTGCCTGCTTAAAGTTGGGGCGTTGCGTCATCCAAGACGATGCCGTGGAAATTGCCGCCAAAATGCACGATGCGGATGTGCTGGTGTTTGCAACGCCCGTCTACTACTACAGCGTCTGCGGCCAGCTCAAAACCATGCTGGACCGCGCTAACCCGCTTTTTGGCTCCGATTATGCATTCACCGAGGCATATCTGTTGGCGACGGCGGCGGAGAACGGGCGCTCGACCTTCGACGGGGCGAAAAAGGCGATGCAGGGATGGGTTGACTGTTTCTCCCGCTGCACGCTCGCTGGAACGGTTTTCGCCGGCGGCGTGAACGGCGTGGGCGAAATCGCCGGGCATCCCGCTCTGGAGCAGGCGCGGCGAATGGGCATGGGAATCTAGCCGGGCTGTTTGGCCGCGCGGAAACAGATTTGTGCCAAAACTATCGACAGGAGGAAATCGATCATGGCAGTTAAACAGACGGCAGGCAGAGACGCCCTGGGGGAGTTCGCTCCCAAATTCGCACAGCTCAACGACGACGTGCTGTTCGGCGAGGTGTGGAGCCGAGAGAGTGAGCTCTCCCTGCGCGACCGCAGCGTGGTGACGGTGGTTGCCCTGATGTCGCAGGGGCTGACGGACTCTTCGTTCAAATATCACCTGATGTCCGCAAAGAACAATGGAGTGACCAGGACGGAGATAGCGGAAATCCTTACGCACGCGGCGTTTTATGCGGGTTGGCCCAAGGCGTGGGCTGCCTTCCGCATGGCGAAGGAGGTCTGGGCGGCCGACGATGCCGCCGACGCAAGGGCTCAGCACCAAAACGAGATGGTTTTCCCCATCGGTGCCCCCAACGACGCCTTCGCGAAGTACTTTATCGGGCAAAGCTACCTCGCGCCCCTTTCCACCGAGCAGGTCGGTGTCCACAACGTGACGTTCGAGCCCGGCTGCCGCAACAACTGGCACGTCCATCACGCCAAAAGCGGCGGTGGGCAGATCCTCGTCTGCGTGGCTGGTCGAGGGTTTTACCAGGAGTGGGGAAAGCCGGCACAGGAGCTGCGCCCCGGCGACGTGGTCAACATCGCCCCGGGGGTGAAGCACTGGCACGGCGCCGCGCCCGACAGCTGGTTCTCGCATCTCGCGTTGGAGGTTCCGGGCGAGGAGACCTCCAACGAGTGGCTGGAGCCCGTGGGCGACGATGCATACCTTAAAGCGACCAACAAGGAGGCTTAAGCACCGTCGCCCGTCCGCGCCGCCGAGAGCAGCGCGCCCAAATCTGCCTGAATCGCCTCTGCCTTGCTTCCGAGCTGCAGCGGAGCCGAGCCGTTCGAGATGTTGACGCTCAACAGGTGCGCATCCGGCAGCTTCGCGGTCATGCTCCAGAACGGGAGCGTGATGATGCCGGGGGTCATCTCGCCCACGCCGAGCTCCAGCAACAGCACGCGGCGATCGCTGCGCTCGCGCACGAAGCGCTCGTATCGTCCGAGGCTCTCGCGCCAGGCCGCACCCTGCAGAAACGTGTCGTCGCGCACCCACGGCACAAGCTGCCAGCCGCAGTGCGGGCATCGGGGGACATCCTCGCTGAGGACCTCGAACCCCGCCATGCCCGCGAGCACGCGCTCGACGTAGGGGCTCGCGTCGAAGAGCTCGTCACAGCATGGCTGCTTGCACTGAAGGTGCGCGAAGCTTCCCTGATAGTTACAGGTTCTCTCGTCGGGAAACGTCTTCTCGGCCTGGGTGTCCACATTGGTGCTCAGGATGAAGTAGTCCTTATGGCCGATGAGGGACCGTAGGTCGAGATAGGGCTGCGAGGCCAGCTCGCGCAGCATGAAGTCGATGTATCGCGCATAGTATGCCCACTGCTGCTCGAGGCTGGGGTAGAGGTGGTAGAAGCCGTCGAAAAGGCTCTTGACTACTTTCGATTGATGCTCAGTGCCCATTGTATTCGCTACGATTAAACTCGGCACAGGGGATACTGGTTTTCCGTGCGAAAACGCTCATGCCGCTAAATTGAGCGACCGCCTGTACTGCAGCGGGATCATCCGCCCGAGCGATCCCTTAATCCGTCGCCCGTTGCGCCAATCGGCAGAAGCCACGCGTGGACGCTAATCGCTCGAGCGAATCGTCGTCGGTTTCCGTTTAACGATTTCTTTTTCCGCTATTATCCGACCCTCGGACTTCCTCGTGATAGAAGTAGTCCACGATCACCGGATGCCCCTGGGGGACTCTGCCATAAGGCATTTCGTTGTCCACAAAGGGGCAATCGTACTTCTTGGCCATTTCCTCGGCTTTTACTTCAAGCGCTTCAAAATAGCTACGGTTGCGCTTGTTATAGATCTCATCGTAAAGCGGTACGAGATTGGGATGTTTCTCGGCGATATAATCCAGGATCGCTTTTTTGAAACCACCCCGAAGATTGAGATTTTCGAGCCAAAACAAATCGCACCGATCTTTTACTCGCTCAAAAATCATCTCAAAATCCGTGATGCCGGGAAATACCGGGGACACGAAGCAGACCGTACGGATACCTTCGTCATACACCTGCTTCATAGCAGCGATACGACGCTCGATGCTCGACGCGGAGTCCATATCGTTCTTGAAGTTCTCATCCAGCGTGTTGATCGACCATGAAACGGTCACTCGTCCAAGCCTCTTCAGCAGATCGATATCCCGTACCACAAGATCGGACTTTGTGCAGATCAGAATATCTGCATCGCTGCCAATCAGCTGCTCCAGGAGTTTCCTGGTATTCCCGAATCGCTCCTCCTGTGGATTGTAGCCATCCGTCACAGAACCGATAACCACCCGCTGTCCAGCGTATTTCTTCGGATTCTTGATTTCCGGCCAATGCTTCACATCAAGAAAGGTGCCCCATTCCTCCTTGTGTCCGGTAAAGCGCTTCATAAAGGAGGCATAGCAATACTTGCAGGCATGCGTGCAGCCTACATAGGGATTGACCGAGTAGCCGCCTACCGGCAGGCTGGACTTGGTCATGATGTTCTTTGCTTCCACCTCATTGATGAGGATTCCATCGATCACTTCCGCCATGTTCTCTGCACCTCCAGCACTCTTTCGAATTCTTCCGGCAATTCCTGAATCATGTTTTCGTCCCCTATGACAGAGACGAGGTCTTCCTTCATAAACATTGGAATGCCAAGCGCGTGCGCCTGGTCCGTCAAAGACCATGCCCACTCCGGTTCCGTATGAACCTTCCTGCTCTGCGCCCCGGTCATGGTACCGACGACGATCCAGTTGATTCCGGAAAGGTCGACCGTACCGGGATCGTCGAATAGCGGCTCAAAAGTAACGAAGAAGTGATTTGCTTTGACGTTTTTCCGAAGGGCGTCGATACGCCACAGCTCCGCTTTCCTCGTCACCGTAACGCCGAACCATGCGTTTTCCAGGTCGGTATCTAAATCCAGCAAATCGGGTCTCTTGGTCAGGAACAGGAACTGATGCTGTGGATTCTCATGGATCTTTGCAAATACCTCGTCTCGCCATTCCAGCTTCCACCCGGAGAGATCGCTCATGCCGGTAAGGAGAAAGTTCTGCGGGCGTTTCTTTTCCATCATCTTGAGCTTGCTCGGGAAGAACGCAGGATCAGCGAAGTCGTCAATCATATGCCAACGTTTCACATTGTTACGGGCATAGCAATATGGACACCCCACCGTGCAGCCGATGACGATATTCATATTCTGAATCTGATTTTTGATGCAGATGCTCATAACGCCTGCCTACCTGCCTCTCCCGTAAACACGCAATCAGCCTTCCCCACCTTGCGGGCAAAAGCCTCGATATCTTGCTTGCAAGCAGCAGGCTCGCAATCGCTCAAATCGTATGACGTGCCGCCGTTTCGATAGACGGCCCGATGGGAAAACGATCGGCTGACAAGCCCGATGCCGAGCTTCTCGCACAGGGTCATCCGTGCTCCCTTTCAGCTATAAAAAACAGGTGTCTATAAACAGTATCCTTGTTGATTTTCGCAGGGGCAATGAACAAACGCGTGCACCTGTCGATAAACGAACAGCTACTGGACATTGTCAAACGACTCAGATTGGAGAGGCGATGGGAGAAACCAAGATCGACCGCCGGCGGCGCTACACCCTCTCGGTCATACAGGAGGCGTTCTTCGCGCTGCTGGCCGAGGTCGGCTTCGCGAAGATGACGGTGGCGGACATCTGCCGCCGCGCCGAGATCAACCGGGGAACGTTCTATCTGCATTGCGAGGATAAGTACGCGCTGCTCGATGCGCTTATCGACGAGGCATTGGCAGCGGCTCCCCCGCTTGAGGGGGTTGAATCGGCAACGCTTTGCCAGCGTCCGTCGGCAGACGACGATTATCGCCTGCTTTATTCGGACAGCGACTCATACGCTCGCGTAGCCCAGCGCGTCATAGAACGCGGAGCGGAGCAGATGGTTCCCTGGGTCATGGAGAAAACAGGGCTTTCACGCGAAGACGCCTTCCTGCTCTTCGTCCACAACGTCCAGGCCGATCTGGCCGTCAACCGCCTGCTCGGCTGGAGACGAGGCCCCGAGTTCGCCCATGCCCAGGAGCTGCTCAACGCCTATTCCGAAGGGGGCTTACTGGCGGTATCCGCTCTTCGCGATTCCGATAACCCATCGTGACCTGCGATTCAGGAATACCAGCCTCCGAGCCCTCTCGTTCGGAGGCTGCGGCTAAAACCTCATTGCGCGTCTACCGCTCCGCGTTACTCGCCACCTGCCCGCGCCACCGAGAGCAGGGTGCCCAAATCGGCCTGGATCGCCTCTGCCTTGCTTCCGAGCTGCAGCGGAGCCGAGCCGTTCGAGATGTTGACGCTCAACAGGTGCGCATCCGGCAGCTTCGCGGTCATGCTCCAGAACGGGAGCGTGATGATGCCGGGGGTCATCTCGCCCACGCCGAGCTCCAGCAACAGCACGCGGCGATCGCTGCGCTCGCGCACGAAGCGCTCGTATCGTCCGAGGCTCTCGCGCCAGGCCGCACCCTGCAGAAACGTGTCGTCGCGCACCCACGGCACAAGCTGCCAGCCGCAGTGCGGGCATCGGGGGACATCCTCGCTGAGGACCTCGAACCCCGCCATGCCCGCGAGCATGCGCTCGACGTAGGGGCTCGCGTCGAAGAGCTCGTCGCAGCATGGCTGCTTGCACTGAAGGTGCGCGAAGCTTCCCTGATAGTTGCAGATCCTCTCGGTGGGAAACGTCTTCTCGACTTGGGTGTCCACATTGGTGCTCAGGATGAAGTAGTCCTTATGGCCGATGAGGGACCGTAGGTCGAGATAGGGCTGCGAGGCCAGCTCGCGCAGCATGAAGTCGATGTATCGCGCATAGTATGCCCACTGCTGCTCGAGGCTGGGGTAGAGGTGGTAGAAGCCGTCGAAAAGGCTCTTGAAGCCAAAGGCTTGCTGCCAGTCCGTCATTCCGGCGCGCGCCATGCCTGCGCGGTTGTAATGGTTGAACCCGGCGGCGCTTGACATGCCCGAGCCGATGCCGACGATGATGGCGTCGGCATCGTCGATAAGGCTTCGAAGCCTATACGCTTCCCTCTCTAGAGACGGCATTGGGCAATCTCCTCGAAAGCCGGGGCCATATCGCCGTCAACGAGAATCGTCTCGCACGATGCATCGGGCGCCATAGCCTGGCTGTAGTTGAACACGATGTAGGTGGCGTGCTCGCAGACGTTCGCGATCTGGGCGAGCATGTGCTTTATGATGCCGTTGCGCAGTCCCACGCCAAGTTCGAGGATGGCGACCCTGCCGTTGCGATGGGCTTGCACAAGGCGCTCGAGCTCCTCGAGCTGGGCCGTGGCGAGGGCGTCTGGATGGGCGAGACGCCGCTCGTCGATCGACGTGCGTATGCCCCCCTCCGTCTCGAGCACGCGGTTCTCGTCGAACCCGGCGCGCGCGAAGTGCCCGTCGATGTTGCATGTGACCACGAAGGTGTCGGCGTGCTCCGTAAGACGCCGCAGCCCGTTCATGAGCGAGCCGGGCTCATATTCGAGATACTCCTTTTGATGGAACCGCTCGGCCCATCGGCGTCGCACGCTGGCATCCGGGGAAGCGAGCCCCTGCAGTATGCAGCCGATGCCGTCTGCCTGGGCGAGGTCCCCGTACGCCTCTTGGAAATGAGCATCGGCGCAGAAAAGGTTGAGCCCCTCCGCCATGTCGAGTCCGTTGCTAGCGCCGATGATGACAAGATCCGCTTCGGCTAGCGCCCTGCCTATGCGAACTGCTTTCGCCGTCTCCATGCGCTACCTCCCCAGCGTCTTGCGCACGTCGGCAAGCACGTCGGCGATGTCGGCGCGAACGGCGAGCCCCCGATCCTCGATCGCGCGGGGGAGAAACTGCGTCTTGTTGTTTACGGCGATGTAGCTGGCCTGCGGTAACTGCGCCGTGAGGGCCCAGAACGGCTCCTGGATAAACGCGGGCGTCATGCGGCCCACACCCAGCTCGAGGAAGAGGATCCTCTGCCGTGCGTGCGCGTCGAGCCATTCGGACACCTTGCGGTACTGCTCCTCGTAGAGTTCGCCCTGCAGGAAGTTGCCGTAGCCGCGAACCCAGGGGAACGCCTCTGCCCCGCAGTGCGGGCAGCGCGGCACGAGCTCTGTTGGAACCTCAAGGCCGTCTCCCATGGCCTCTACCATGTTGGAGACCGGCTCGACCGCATCCCACACCGCGTCGGTGCAACAGCGGGAGCACTGAAAGAAGCGGTGGTCGCCTTGGATCTCTGCCACTTTCTCCCAGGGATAGAGCTTCACAAACTGCGTGTCCTGGTTGGTGGTGAGCACGAAGAAATCCTTCTCGGCGAGAATGGCGTCGAGGTCCCTGTAGGGCTTGCGCAGCGGGGCGTTGAGCGTGGTGTCGAGGAAGGTGGCGAGGTATCCCCAGCGCGCCTCGGCGGTGGGCCAGCGGTAGAACGACCCCTCGAAAGCGCCCTTGAAACCGTAGCGCTCGGCGAATTTGCCGAAATGCTTGCGATAGGTCGCGTTGTCCTCGTAGTAGAAGTCGCCGCCGCCCGCCGCGGAGAGCCCGGAGGCCCCGCCCACCAGCACGCAATCGGCTTCTTCGATCATACGGGCGAAGTCCTCGATTTGCTGGTCGTAGGGCTCGGGCTCGCGGTCACTCAGCTCATAGGGCGTGCTGCCGCTGCGGTAGGCGGCATGAAGGGAAAACGATCGGTTGGTGAGCTCGATAACGAGCTGCTCGTACAGGGTCACTGGATACCTTCTTTCAGCTATTATAAACAGGTGTCTATAAAAAGTATCCATGTCGATTTGCTTAAGAGCAATGAACAGCTTCGGCCTGCTGTCGATAAACGAGCGTTTGCCGGGCATTGTCGAGCGTTGCAATTGGAGGGGTAATGGAAGCGGGGAAGATCGATCGTCGCCGACGCTATACACTCTCGGTCATACGGGAGGCGTTCTTCGCGCTGCTGGCCGAGGTCGGCTTCGCGAAGATGACGGTAGCGGATATTTGCCGCCGCGCCGATATCAACCGTGGCACGTTCTATCTGCACTACGAGGACAAGTTCGCCCTGCTCGACGCGCTTATCGACGAGGCCTTGGCGGCGGTGCCGCCGCTCGAGGGAACGGAGGCGGGTGCCCTCTGCCAGCGTCCGCCGGCAAACGATGACTATTATCTGCTCTACTCGGATGACGACGCGTACGCCCGGGTGGCACAGCGCGTCGTCGAGCGCGGCGCCGAGCAGATGGTTCCCTCGATCATGGAGGAGACTGGGCTTTCGCGCGAGGACGCCTATCTGCTCTTCGTCCACAACGTCCAGGGAAATCTCGCGGTCAACCGCCTGCTCGGTTGGAGGCGAGGGCCCGAGTTTGCTCACGCTCAGGAGCTGCTCAGCGCCTATTCCGAAGGGGGCATGCGGGCGGTATCGGCTCGTCACGATCCTCGTAGCTCGTCTTGACCGCATGTCATTTCAGGTAGGTGGCGTTGCTATGGGCCCTCTTTGATTTTCGACGTTGTATAAGGCAATCGCAATCGTCTTGAGCTTCTTTAGGGAACTTGAACAAGAGATATGGCCTGCTGGCGATTGATTAACACCATTCGTTTTGGTTACAAGAAAGCATGCTGCGCGCCTGCAGCATGAGGGAGAGGGAATCCTATGAATATCGTTGTATTGAGCGGCAGCCCGCGTAAGGGCGCTAATACCGATACCATGGTCGAGGCGTTTGCCGAGACCGCGCGTGAGGGCGGCCATACGGTCGAGGTCATCCGCGTTGCCAGCAAGAAGATCGCCGGCTGCTTGGGATGCCAGTACTGCTTCGCCCATGAGGGCGTCTGCGTGCAGAAGGATGACATGGCCAACGTGATTGAGTCGCTGAAAGACACCGACATGGTTGTCTTCGCTTCGCCTATCTACTGGTTTGATATCACTGCGCAGGAAAAGACCGCCATCGACCGCCTGTACGCCTTCGGTGCCACGGGATTCCCGTTCACCAAGACGGCCCTTTTACTCGATAGCCACAGCGAGGGTGTCTATGATGCGGCGATCGCTATGTACAAGTCAACCTGCGCGTACTGCAAGTGGGAGGACCAGGGCATTGTCACCATCAGCGGTATGACCGAGCGCGACAGCATGGCATCCTCGCCCAAGTTGAAAGAGGTGCGAGAGCTCGCTCGCAAGCTTGCCTAAGGACAAGAAGAACGCATGGCAATCAGCGTTGGTGGAAATGCTTGCTGTCCTTACCGAGAGATAGGGGCGAATTCCCTCAAGTGCCGTATAGAACAATTTTTAAACGCAGAAAAATAACTGAAAACAAATTAATCCGCGTTAAAATATTGTCAAATAGAAGTTCATGAGGGAAGGTTACGTATGCGTCGCAAGGCAGACGAGCTCCTTAGGGAATGGCGAGACAGAGCTGATAGAAAACCTTTGCTGGTCAAAGGCGTGCGCCAGTGTGGCAAGACCTATTTGCTCAGAACGTACGCCCAGGATCTTTTCGAATCGGTTGTCTACGTTAATCTTGAGAACGACCGGTCGGCGCGAGCGGATTTTTCGGGCGGTCTTGACCCTCATTCGATCGTACGTGCGATCGAGGCTCGTACGGGACAGCGTATCGTGCCTGGCAAAACCTTACTGTTCATTGACGAGATCCAGGCATGCGAGGAAGCGCTCACTTCCCTTAAATACTTTTGCGAAGATGCTCCCGAGTATTACGTTGCGGCTGCCGGGTCGCTTCTTGGGGTTGCCATTAACCATCAGTCGTATTCGTTCCCCGTCGGAAAGACCGACTTGATCGAGATGACTCCACTCGATTTCGAGGAGTTTCTCTGGGCGATGGGGCACGATCAGCTGGTCGACGAGATACGCTCATCATTCGAGATAATGGGTCCTCTTGCGCCAAGCCTTCATGAAAAGGCGCTTGGGCTCTATCGACAGTATCTTGTTGTTGGCGGAATGCCCGAGGCGGTCCAAACGTACATCGATGATCAGTCAATCATTGATGTGGCCGAAAAGCATCGGATTATTCTCGACGGATACTCCGCCGACACTAATAAATATGCTGATGAGCGCTTGAGCGCAAAGACGCGTGCGTGCTTCGATTCCATTCCACAGCAGCTTGCCAAAGAGAATCGTAAATTTCAATACAAGGTAGTGCGAGCGGGGGGCAATGCGTCTCTCTTTGGAGATGCTCTCGACTGGCTTGTATTGTCGGGTACGGTGGCGCGCTGCAGCCTAGTCGGGCAGATCGAAAGCCCTTTAGAGGCCTTCGTTAACCCTTCTGCTTTTAAAATCTATCAGGCGGATACAGGGCTGCTCGTCTCCAAGGCCGGTGCTCAACGCGCCGATATTCTTTCCGGTATCGGCGGCACATTCATGGGTGCACTTACCGAAAACTACGTTGCCCAACAGCTTTCAGCCATGGGCTATCCGCTGCATTATTGGGCGCGAGATAATCGTGCGGAAATCGACTTTGTAGTAGAGAAGCAGGGATGCTTGTCTGCGATTGAAGTCAAGGCGGGAGAGAACACAAGATCTCGAAGCCTGTCCTCACTTAAAAAGACCCATCCGGGCGTGCGCCGAATCAGGCTATCGACTAAGCCCTTCGGAATGAATGATGGGCTGATGTCTGTTCCACTTTATGCGGCATTTTGTCTATAGGGATGATGCTGCTGTAATGCATGGGGCCCGGAGCGCGATGTTGCTGCACTCCGGGCCCCGCTGCTTAGTTAAACCATGACGGTTTGGCTGCCGTCGTCCTAGTCAAACAGACTCGGCATGTCGTTTTCCTTCATGAGGGCACCGGCTGAGGGGAGGCTCTGTGCGGTGAACTTTTCGGCCGAGACGCCGGCGCCAAGAATCTCCTCGGTCGTGCCCACCGTGGTGACCGAGCGGCCTTTCTTGGCGGTGAAGGCCTGGACGCCCTGCGTGTTGGTGGTCGTCTTGGTCTTAAGCAGCGACGTGTTGAAGTTCATCAAACGATAGTCGCTCGAGACCAGCGCGATGTCGCGATCTTCCTTGAGCACCTGGGCATACAGCAGCTTGCTGCCACCATAGATGGCGTTCTTGAGGCGCTTGCGGTTGGTCTTGGTAACGTATCCAGAAAGCGCGACACGCACCACGCGGCCGTTCTCAAAGACGAACAGCACGTCGGCCTTGTAGTCCTCGGGGTCGATGACCCAGATGACGCTCTCGTCGGGTTCCATCTCAAGATCGGTCGGAAGGTACGAGCCCAGCTGGGCCGACTTTGTATCCTCAAACGCCGCGACCTTGCACTTGTACACCTGGCTCTTGTTGGTAAAGACCAGCAGCTCGTGGGTGTTGGAGGACGGGAACTCGATAAAGGGCTTGTCGCCGTCCTTGTACTTGAGCGTGGTCGCCTTCTTGAGCACGCGGTCCGTCATCTTCTTGAGGTAGCCATCGCGCGAAAGCATGATGGTAACCGGGTACTCCTCGACCTCGGGCTCCAAGCTTACCTCGATAACCTCATGGGGCTCGATCCTGCCCGTGCGGCGCGGCATCACGTACTTCTTGTTAACCGTGGCCAGCTCGTCGCTGATGACCTTCTTGATGTTGTCCTCGCTCGAGAGGATCTCCTCGAGTTCGGCGATCTCACCCTCGAGCTTGGCGATGTCCTTGGTGCGGTTGAGGATGTACTCCTCGTTGATGTTGCGGAGCTTGAGCTCGGCAACAAACTCGGCCTGGGTCTCGTCGATGTCGAAACCCTTCATAAGGTTGGGCACGACCTCGGCCTCGAGCTTGGTGCCGCGGATGATGGCAATCGCCTTGTCGATGTCGAGCAAGATCGCCTCAAGGCCGTGCAGCAGGTGCAGGCGCTCGGACTTTTTGCCCAGGTCAAAGTTAATGCGGCGGCGCGTGGACTCAATACGCCACTTGACCCATTCGTGCAAGATCTGGCGCACACCCATAACGCGGGGATAGCCGTCGACCAGTACGTTGAAGTTGCACGAGAACGAATCCTGCAGCGTGGTCGAGCGATAGAGCTTGGCCATGAGCTTGTCGGGGTCGACGCCGCGCTTAAGGTCGATAGCGATGCGCAGACCCGAAAGGTCGGTCTCGTCGCGAATGTCTGCGATCTCTTTGACCTTGCCTTCTTTGGAGAGCTTGACGATGCGCTCGATGATGACATCGGTCTTGGTGGTGTAGGGGATCTCGTAGACCTCGATGATGCGCTCTTCGGGAATCCAGCGCCAGCGGGAGCGGATCTGGAAGCTGCCAAGGCCGGTCTCGATGATCTTCTCCATCTCCTCGCGGCGGTAGATGATCTCGCCGCCGGTCGAGAAGTCGGGCATAGGCATGTACTCGAGCAGGTCGCAGTCGGGATCCTGCAGGTAGTGCATCGTGGCGGTGCAGACTTCGTTGAGGTTGAAACCGCAGATGTCGGACGCCATAGCGACGCCGATGCCCTTGTTGGCCGAGACGAGGATGTTGGGGAACGTGGTGGGCAGCAGGCGCGGCTCCTTCATGGCGCCGTCGTAGCTGTCAACGAAGTCGACCGGGTCCTTGTCGATGTCCTTGAAGATCTCGGCACTGATGGGGGAGAGCTTGGCCTCGGTGTAACGCGAGGCGGCGTAGCTCAGGTCGCCCGAATAGTACTTGCCAAAGTTGCCCTTCGACTCCACGAAGGGGGCAAGCAGCGCCTCGTTGCCGGTGGCCAGACGCACCATCGTTTCGTAGATCGCGGCATCGCCGTGCGGGTTGAGCTTCATGGTCTGGCCCACGATGTTGGCGCTCTTCTGGCGCTCGCCCTTGAGCAGGCCCATCTTGTACATGGTGTAGAGCAGCTTGCGGTGCGAGGGCTTAAAACCGTCGATCTCGGGGAATGCACGCGAGACGTTGACGCTCATAGCGTAGGGCATGTAGTTGACCTCGAGCGTCTGCGTAATCGGCTGGTCGGTGACCTCGGAGTGCAGGCCGATGACGTTCTCGGCGTTGACCTGCTTTTTCTTTGGCTGGTTCTTCGTCTTCTTCTTTGCCACGATTTCCTCTTGAACTTCTTATGAGCCGTCGCTATCGATTTGCTGCTATTGCAGGTCCAGCTGGCCCAGGTATTCCTTGCCATGCTCGGAGATGTGGCGCTTACGGCCCGCCTCGTCGTTGCCCAGCAACAGGTTGAACATGGTTTCCATCTTGGTGACGTCCTCGGGTTCCACCTTGATTAGGCGGCGCGTCTCGGGGTTCATGGTGGTGAGCCACATCATGTCCGGATCGTTCTCACCAAGACCCTTGGAGCGGTTGATCGAGCACTTCTGGTCGCCGATCTCTTTGAGGATGCCGTTTTTCTCGAGCTCAGTGTAGGCAAAGTAGGTCTTCTCTTTGCAGTTGATCTCGTAGAGCGGAGACTCGGCGATATACACGTAGCCCTCGTCGATAAGCGTGGGCACCAGTCGATAGAGCATGGTGAGCACGAGCGTGCGAATGTGGTAACCGTCGACGTCGGCGTCCGTACAGATGATGACCTTGTTCCAGTTGAGGTTGTCCAGGTCAAAAGCGCCAAGGTTCTTGATGCGCTTGTCCTTGATCTCCACGCCGCAGCCCAGCACGCGCATGAGGTCCATGATGATGTCGGACTTAAAGATGCGCGGGTAGTCCTCCTTAAGGCAGTTGAGGATCTTGCCTCGGACGGGCATAACGCCCTGGAACTCGGCATCGCGCGACGTGCGGATGGCGCCTGCTGCCGAGTCGCCCTCTACGATGTAGATCTCGCGACGGCTCTTGTCCTTGGAGCGGCAGTCGATGAATTTCTGCACGCGGTTGGCCATGTCGGTCTTCTGCTGCAGGTTGGTCTTGATGCTCTGGCGCGTCTTCTCGGCGTTCTCGCGCGAACGCTTGTTGATGAGCACCTGCTCCATGATCTTATTGGCGGCGTCCTTGTTCTCGATCAAGTAGGTCGAGAGGCGTTCCTTAAAGAAGGCCGTCATAGCCTGCTGGATAAAGCGGTTATTGATGGCCTTCTTGGTCTGGTTCTCGTAGGACGTCTGGGTGGAGAAGCAGTTGGTTACCAGCACCAGGCAGTCCTGGACGTCTTGCCACTTAATGCCGCTCTCATTTTTGTTGTACTTGCCTTGGTTCTTAATGTAGGCATCGATGGCGCTGGTCAGAGCGCTGCGGGCAGCCTTTTCGGGCGAGCCGCCGTTCTCGAGCCACGATGAGTTGTGGTAATACTCCTGCATCATGAAGGTGCGCGAGAAGCACATGCACGCGGTGATCTTTACGTTGTAGTCGGGCAGGTCCTCGCGGTCGCGACCGCGGCGGTCGGCCTCGATAAAGAAGGGTTCGGTGAGGTAGTCGGCACCCACCTTCTCGAGCACGTAGTCCTCAATGCCCTTGGGATAGCAAAAGTCCTCTTCGGAGAACTCGCCATCGTCGCCTTCGATGCGCAGGCGGAAGGTTACGTTGGCATTGACCACGGCCTGGCGGCGCATGGTCTCGCGATACCAATCGTGGGGAATGCTGATCGAGGTAAAGACCTCAAGATCGGGGCGCCACTTGATGGTGGTGCCGGTGCGGTTCTCGTCGCTGGGCTCAATCTCGAGCGCCTTCTTCTTGGCGCCGACGACCTTGCCCTTCTTAAAGTGTAAGGAGTACTTGTTACCGTCACGCCAAACCGTGACGTCCATGTACTCGGAAGCGTACTGGGTCGCGCAGGAGCCCAGGCCGTTGGTGCCGAGCGAGAAGTCGTAGTCGCCGCCCTGGTTGTTGTTGTACTTGCCGCCGGCGTAGAGCTCGCAGAAGACGAGCTCCCAGTTAAAGCGCTTCTCGGAAGGGTTCCAGTCGAGCGGGCAGCCGCGGCCGTTGTCCTCTACCTGAATGGAGCCATCGCGAAAGGCGGTAAGGGTGATGAGCTTGCCGTAGCCCTGGCGCGCCTCGTCAACGGCGTTGGACAGGATCTCGAAGGCAGCATGCGCGCAGCCATCGAGTCCGTCCGAGCCAAAGATGACGGCGGGGCGCAGGCGTACGCGCTCCTCATCCTTGAGCTGGCGGATACTGTCGTTACCATAGTTTGCGGTGTTTTTTGCCATACTCGCTCTCTCGGTGCTCCCTTGCTGCGTTTTAGTCATATAGATAGTCAAGGTAGCATAGCCCAGCCCACAGACGATTCCACCCAACACGAAATCCATCGAACAATCGTTCGGATTAACGGGTATAGTGTTTAGTGGTAACGCGGCATTGTTAAACAAATTTGGATACAAACGAATTTTATTTAATAGGGACCTAGTTTTACTAAACAAAATCGAATGATGCTGATTGCACGAGCGGGCACAGCGATCGACTATCAATCACGTTTACTCGGACAAAACCGAGTCGGTTCTGTCCGAGTAAGTTTGAATAGCGAATCGAGATTGTTATGTCCACATGGCGATGGCGAACATGGTTTCCATAATGACAGATATAGTTGACATCTTGTGAAGGATGCAATATATTTCTGTCATGTTGCAACGGATATCTGTCCACATTTACGAAAGGAACTCCATGCCGGGCAAAAAGAACCTACGCATGAAGGCGGCACGCGCGGCGGCTGGCCTTTCGCAAGCTGACTTAGCCCAAGCCGTGGGCGTTACGCGCCAAACCATCGGCCTTATCGAGGCGGGCGGCTACAACCCCACGCTCAATTTGTGCGTGGCAATCTGTAAAGCGCTACGCGTTACGTTGAACGACTTGTTTTGGGAAGACGAGAGCAACGTCGACCCTGACGCTCTTTAGGAGTTCGCTATGAAATTTGAAGATTTAAAACTCGTGCAAAAGTGGCGTGAATATGCCGGTCCAAAGGATGAGCGCCTGGAGGCTGAGAGCGCGAAGATCTACAAGATTGGTTTCGTGCTGCTTTCGTTTGGCATGTTGATGATCTTTTTCTACCAGTTTATAGCTCGACAGGTTGCGTGGGTTCACAGCGACGCCAGTGAAATGCCGCGTGGCTTTGCAACGCCGTTCGAGGCAGCCATGTATTTGTGGCTCATTCTCGTGATGTTGATTTGCGCAGGACTGCAAACGCGGAAGGGCTATGTCGATACCAATCGTTTTGGGCAAACCGAGCATCTTCCTGTTGGATATTTCCTGCTTGTCAGCGGTCTTAGCGGCACCGCGTTTGCACTTGTTATTGCCGCAATGCGCTGTATCGCTGAGGCGCAGATCGTACCGCTCGAAAGCGTCTTTTGGTTGGCGAACCTGGCCACGGGCGTGTTCTGCGGAGCGACGATTTTCGCGGCCACGTTTGCCGTCCTGTGCGCAACGTTTTTCACGGCGAAAAGACGCCGCGCCAAGCTCGAGGCTGAACTCGACTCCTCAGACGACATTTAATGCGTAATGGGCCGGCTCTGGGTATCCAGAACCAGCCCATTTTGATATTCGATGAGCCGGGTCGGCGTCTCTCACAAAAGTAACTAGAAGCTAGCGACGCTTATCAGAATTGACCTCATTGGCGGTGTTGGTTTCGAGCGCCGTGCGGCGGGCGCTGTAGGCGACGAGGCCGGCGCCTGCCGCGGCGAGTGCTGCGGCGGCTGCCGTAAGGGGAGCGTTGGCATCGCCCGTGCCCGCAAGCGTGCCCGCTTTTCCGGAGCGCATGTTATTGCCGTGGTCCTTGCCGCTGCCGGAGCTGCTTCCGCCGGAGTCGCCGTCCTCATCGGTACCGCCGCCACTCGAGCCACCATCGCCGTCTGCTGTCATCGGGGCGTCGTGAAGTCCTGTCGTATCCGCGCTGTCGCATACGCCGACCTGAACTTCTGAGCGTTCGCATGCCGCGTCGGGCACATGAAGCTCGTGCAGTACGGCGCCCAGCGTCGAGTTTGCGCCCGGTCGAATTTCCTCGAACGTTACGGGATCGAGCGCCACCAGATTACGTGCCTTCGCATACAGCGTTACGCGTTTGCCCACTTCGTCGCTCCAACTCTCGGGGATGGCGAAGCTCATGCGGAACTGTGCCGTGCAACCCGGTGCCAGCACGGCGTTGCCGTTGTCGGCTACCAGCGGGTGCGTTGCAAAACGTGTGCCCAGCGTCTCGAGTGCGTACTTCACGTGTGCCATGTCGTTGGCCGAAGCGTCTTCGGCAAGCTCCGGATCGTGGATCGAAGCCATGCGTGCGTTCGCTCCGAATCCGATGGATGCGCTGGAGAACGGCTGGCTGGAGCCCTCTCGGTACAGATCGATTGTGCCGGCGGTCAGCAAAGTGTTGCCGTCGTTTCGCACCGTGACCATGAAGGACTCGCCTGCTGCTCCGGGCACCACCGCGCCCGAGGTAGCGACCGCGCCCGTCGGAGTGGCACACGCCACCAAGGGCACTTCGATGCCGTGCAGCTCTGCCTCGCTCTGCTCCGCGCTCACAATGTGCGTGGCGAGCGCGGAGAGCATGCCTCCCGACGTCAAAAATGCCGTTATCTGATCGACGGGATGGTCCAGCTCGCACATCACGAACGGCTCCGTGAACAGATCGCCTGCCAAGGTGCTGGCGAAGATGCGGAAGTGCTTGCCCATCACTGCTACCGGGTTGCCTTCTTCGTCGTAGGTTTGTCCCACCTTGCCATCGGTGTTCTCTACATAGAGCACGCACCTGCCGTTGTTGCTCACGCTAAACGATGCCGGGCCACAGCCTGCCGCGCCCACGGGCCGCGTTGCAAATGCCGATGCGCCTCGCGTCCAAGTAATATGCTGCAGTTGCTCGTTGACGGTTGCCAAAAAGCCCGTGTGCTGCGGCCACGGCACCGCACGGGGCACCGCGGCGTCCGGCGGCATAACGCCCCAGCCCGCAATGGACCGGCCGATCACGGCGTACGATGCGCAGCCGCAACCGTCTGCGGTCTCGTACGCAACGGGCACCACCATTTTGCCGTTGATGTTTTCGGGCTCGCCCAGCTCGATACTCGAAGGTGCCTGCGGAAAGCGGAGAACTTGGCGGAACGTCAGGCTGTCGCCCGAAACGTCCGACCACAGGGTAAAGCACTCCAGCGCAACCTCAGCCTCGCTGCCGAGCGCCTTTTCTGCGGTGGTTCCGCGGCGGTGGAGGTAGGCACCCGACAGGCGCCCGTCGACCAGCGTCTTGCCCACCGTGATACGTGGGCACTGCAGGCAATGGTAGCCATCCTCTTGCAGGCGGCCGCGCGAGATGCTGCGCCATGACGTATGCGACACCACGCGGGTCTCGTCATTACTTATGCGCAGGCGCACGACGGACAGTATGCCGGCTGTGCTTGCCGTATCGAAAAGGGTGTTGTCGCCGTCGGGGCGCTCGCCCGAGACCAGCAGCACGTAGGCGTCCTGGTTTCCCCTCCCGTCCGTATATTCCACCACGTCGAAGTCGTAATCGTATATGCCGTCGCGCTCCACGTCGCCCTCGCCAAACCCAAGGGGGAAGTCCACGGGCGTGGGGGCGGACCACGTGCCGTTTGCCCTTGTGTGCACCACCAGGCGCGAGCGGCCATTGTCGCCGTAGCACACCGAGGCGATACGGAACAGGCATTCTACGCCGGCAATCATTGCCAGCTTCATGTGGGCTTCGCTGAGCACGCCGGAAAACAGCACGTTGTCGCTCGAGGGTTTTATGCCGCCACGCTCGTCCTCCGACACGCCGGCAGAATTGGCGTTGGGGTCCGCAACGGCGTTCGTCGCCTGCCCGATATAGGTGTACTTATACATTGGCGCGGCGTTTTCGTCGTTCTCTATCAGTGCATGGACGAAATGCTCGATCTGTCCCGTGTCGTCGCTTTCTGCATCCGCCTCGAGCTCAATGCGCGTGACCGCTTGATCCCAATCGCGCACGACAGGCGCGGCGTTTACGGCAGTGGCCTTAACCTCGGCGCGTGCGAGCAGCTCGGCGTTGGTGACGATGGCGGCCGACGCGATAAACTGCGGCACACCACCTGCCTCGGCGTTGCCGCCCGAGCCGAAGCAGGCGTTCAGCGTATAAGGCGTATCTCCACCCAAGGCCAGCTCAGAGCGCTGGAGTACATACTGGTCGCCGTTGTTCACCGACATATTCCACGAATCGGCGAGTGTGGGCCACGATCCCGACCAAGCCTTGGTGGTCCACTTGAACATAACGAACTGGAGTATCACATCGACATCGACGTCTGCACCTACGCGCAGTCGCGGAAGCGGGTGTCCATCTGCCTTCTCGTACCCAATGAACAGCGTGAGGGATGCGGCGCCGCGCACGGCAGACGAGGCGACGCCCGCAACGCCGGCTCCAAAGGTAACGGCAAGCCCGATCTGGATGGTGAACGAGCCCGACGTGTTTGACCAATCGAGCGAAATGTTTTTAAAAAACGCCGCGCCGCTACCGTGCGTGTGGGCGCCCACGGCGAGCGCCAGTTTTGCCAGCACCCAGGGGTTGACGTTTAGGAAAAACGGCACCGGTCCCAAGGTGAACTGTTCGGTCCAGTTGAGGTCGGTTCTTACCTGGAAGAGGGCCTTAATATTGCCGTATGCGGGGTCGTTGTTGTCGCCCCAGGTTTTGCCCACCCAATCGTAGGCAAGCGAGCCGTACAGCTGTGTGGCGATATCCATCGTGAACAGCAGCGTGCAATGGTGGCGAAGGAGCTTGGTGTTTCTTGGATCGGTACCCGAACCGGCACTCATACTCTTGTACTGATTCCACTTCCCCTCCATCTCGTCGAGGTAGCGGTTTGCCTGCTTGGCGCCCGACTCGCGCGGCGATTTCTTCCAGTATTC
The DNA here is from genome assembly GCF_003438785.1 of Collinsella sp. OM06-18AC. Lineage (NCBI taxonomy): Bacteria > Bacillati > Actinomycetota > Coriobacteriia > Coriobacteriales > Coriobacteriaceae > Collinsella > Collinsella sp. OM06-18AC. Next base: position 84,509 of record NZ_QSTX01000007.1, on the reverse strand, counting down.
CGGATCAGGGTTGCCCGAATCGTTCATATAGCTGGCTGGTTTGTATCCTCCGCCAAACAGCACGTATCCAGCAAACGAGAAATCGAAGAGGATTGGAAATGTGGGCATCCAGCACGTGAACTTATTGCCGCCGATGCCGGGAAACGCCGCGGGGAAATCAAACGGAGTGATCTCTTGGTCCATGGTAGTGGGGACGATAGTGGTCGAGCCCGATTCCGCCTTTGCGGCCGGCGCAGTGACAACGGCCATGGGGGAGGAGAGTGTATAGGTCTTGCCCTGGTAGTCGAGGACAAAGCGTAACTTGCATCCTTCTTCCAGAAGGCTCGACGCTGCATCGAGGAACTTGTCTTCGAGCGTGAACGTCGCCAGATTATCCGCGCCCGATGCGCTGGCCTTGACTTGGCCAATCTGCGTGACGGTTTCGGGTGAGCTGCCCGCAGCGGGCATCACTTTATTGATATGCAATGTTGCCTGCCCGCCCTGTGGCAGATGTGCCTGAACGGTAAAGGCGTGCGTGTCGGGTTGGTCGTTTGCTGCTTCGTCCGCTGGCATTGCCATAAACGTGGCGTCGGCGTACTGGATGTCCCATTCGTCGAACGTGAGCTGGCGGAAGTACGGCTCGCCGTCGGAGAGCGGACGTGTGGGCGCGGTTATGGCGGTGCCGCCCTGGATACGCGCGAGGGGAATCTCGACATCACGGTAGCCCGCCATGCTAATGGAGATGCCGCCGTTAAAGTCGTACGCGTCAAGGAGCGTTGCCTCGTCCACGTAGCCTTCCGAAAGCGGCGCGACCTCAAAGATGGCCGTGCCCTCGTCATCGGTCGTGGCGGTGAGCTGCTTGTCTGCGGCATAGCGCGATGCGAGCGTGACCTGGGCACCTGCGATGGGCGTATTCTTATTGGCGACGTCGACCACGACCACACCAAACATGGTGCGCGAGAGAACGAGCACCCTGAAGGGATCTTTTTCGTCGGCATAGGCTGCGGTGGGCGCGAACGGCAATATGAAGGCGTTTGCGCTTCCCGGCACGCGCGGCAACATAATGCTCGCCAGCGAGGACGCTCCGGCAACAAGTAACGAACGGCGATCAAGCATCTTTGGCTCCCATCCCGCAAACATCGGAGGAAATAATCCAATTTTGCGAGAAGGTGCCCCGTGGCGGTAGTGCCGTTCGATGGCCAAAATGTCCAAATTGAGCGCGCGAAAGCGCCAGGCCCCGGAGCGCGTTCGATGCGCTTGGCAGCCCGGTCGCTAACGCAACATATGCGCGACCAGTTCGGCGCGTGTGCCGATGCCAAGCTTTGCGTATACGCCGGATAGTCGGTTTTTGACGGTGCCCGGCGACACACCCATATGACGAGCGATTTCGGCATTGGTCCACCCGCGGCAGGCGAGCATGGCCATGGTGAACTCCGTGGTCGTTAGATCGTCGGCCACATCCTCGCCCGAATCGGGGTTGTGGATGCGCCGCCAGCCGTAGCTGAAGCGGTACGTGATCTCGATGATGCGCGCGAAGTCGTCAGGGTATTGCGTTTTTAGGCATGCCTCGATAAGCCCCTGCAAAAGGCCGTGGTGCTCGCCGATGAGCTCGATAAGGCCGTCGGGGCGCGCAATGTCCCAAGCGGCTCCGAAGTGCGTTTTTGCGGCGTCGATGTCCTTGAGGCTCATGCATGCCATGGAAGCTGCCAGGTGCAGGAACAGTTCCGAGATCGGATAACTTCCCTGTTTCATGATCAGGGCGTTTTCCGCCATGCCCAGACTGCGGCCATATTCGCCGCGCAGGTACAGGGCATGCGCCATCACGTAGCTGGCGAACAGGCGCAGGCCTTCGGGCAGATGCGCCGCAAGCGGATAAAACTCTTCGGCGGAATACGGGGAAGGCAAGTGCAGCAGGACGCTCGCGGCCGAGGCGAACAGGATATGCGTGGCGTGGACGGCGGGTGATTCCTCGTCAGTTGGCGTATCGAGGATGCCCGCAAGGCAACGGCGGGCATCGGCGATACGGTTGAGCGACAGACTGGCATATCCGCAGATAAAGCATGCGGAATAGCGCAGTGCGGGGTCGGTGGCGTCAAGATGGGGGCGTGCTGTCTCGGCGGCGAGGGTGGCCTGTCCGCGAAAGTACAGCGCTTCTGCCGTGGCAATGGCGCGCGAATCGGGGTCGGAAATGCCTGCAACCGCAGCGTCAATCTGCCCCGGCACAAAGGCGGTACACATCAACGGCATGGGAACGCATGGGTAGCCATCGCAGTCCATCTTCCATCTCCCATCAGGTGGCAACATTAGCAGCAATTGTACTCCTGTTGCTCGGGACTGGAATTTGTGGGTATCGCCTACGATTATGCCGAACGTATAAAGGAAGAGTCTATTGGCGATGCTCCCAAGGTGGCTGTCGAAGCCTAGCTGACCTTGGAATATAGAAAAACTGCCACCCCTGCAAAAAGCTCTGCCGCAGCGATGGGAAACGGACCTTGCTCTGCATATAATGAGGTCATATGACGGTGCGTTTGCATACATGCAACGCACTCCCATCGAACCGAAAAGGAGCTCTGCATGGATCCCAACAAGCGTCCCGACGACATGGTGCGAATCACCACTCCCGAACTTGCCCAGGCGTTCATCGAAGAGCAGATCGCTGCAATCCGCGAGCAGATCGGCGACAAGAAAGTCCTGCTGGCCCTTTCCGGCGGCGTTGACAGCTCCGTTGTCGCGGCACTGCTGATCAAGGCCATCGGCAAGCAGCTTATCTGCGTGCATGTGAATCACGGCCTGATGCGCAAGGGCGAGAGCGAGCAGGTCGTCGACGTCTTCAAGAACCAGATGGATGCGAACCTGGTCTATGTCGACGCTACTGATCGCTTCCTGGATAAGCTCGTGGACGTCGAGGAGCCCGAGGCAAAGCGCAAGATTATCGGCGCCGAGTTCATTCGCGTGTTCGAGGAGGAGGCCCGCAAGGTTGGCGACGAGGTCAGTTTCCTCGCCCAGGGCACCATCTATCCCGACATTCTTGAGTCCCAAGACGGCGTGAAGGCTCACCACAACGTGGGCGGTCTGCCCGAGGACCTACAGTTTGAGCTCTGCGAGCCCGTCAAACTGCTGTACAAGGACGAGGTCCGCGTGGTCGGTCGCGAGCTCGGCCTGCCCGAGAACATGGTCGAGCGCCAGCCGTTCCCCGGTCCCGGCCTGGGCGTCCGCTGCCTTGGTGCCATCACCCGCGACCGTCTTGAGGCGCTGCGCGAAGCCGACGCGATCGTGCGCGAGGAGATCGACAAGGCGGGTCTGACCATCTGGCAGTATTTTGCCGTCGTGCCCGACTTCCGCGCCACCGGCGTGCGCGAGGGCAAGCGCGCCTACGATTGGCCCTGCATCATCCGCTGCATCAACACCGTCGATGTCATGACTGCCGAGGTTCCCGAGCTCGACTGGGCGCTACTCAAGCGTATTACCGCTCGCGTCACCGCCGAGGTTCCCGGCATCTGCCGCGTGTGCTACGACCTCACGCCGAAGCCCGTTGGCACCGTTGAGTGGGAGTAAGCTAACTCACCTAGCCCCCGTTTCCGCTTGGAAGCGGGGGCTTTTTGCTGGCGCTTCGCCCAATTTCGCGCATCTTGGGCCTCACGTATCCTGCGAACTAACAGATGTGACAAAGGGGCAGTTCCTTTGTCGCATCTTCGATGTTATGCGCGGGAAGGGTCACGAGCATGGTCGTTCCGCGCTCCGAGCTCTTTTCGACCTCGATGGAGCCGCCGTGGAGCGCGGCGATCTCCCAGACCAGCGCAAGCCCCAGCCCCACGCCGCCGTATGCCCTGCTGCGCGATTTGTCGACACGAAAGAAGGGCTGAAAGATGCTCGTCTGGTATTGCTCGGGAATGCCCGGCCCCTGGTCGCGCACGCGTAGCAGCACGTGGTCGCCTTCGGCGCAGGCGTTGATTTGCACGGTCGAGTTGGGCGCGCTGTAACGTATGGCGTTTTCGGCCAAGTTGAACAGCAGCCGATAGATTAGCGTATCGCTGCCGATCGTTTGCGCGTCGCCCTCACTTGTAAGCGTGATGTCTTTTTGCTCGGCAAGGGGCGCCAGGTCCGTGAGTACTTCTTCGATCATCGGCGCAAGGTCAATCGCATCGTTGCAAGGGACACTGCGCAGCTCGCTCATCTCGAGCAGGGTCTTTGTCATGTGCGTCATTCGCTCGGTCTGCTCCTGCAACAGCCCGAGCAGGCTCGCTGTATCGGCGTCGACGTCGGGGTGCTCGGCGCAAAACAGCTCAACCTGGGCCTGCATGAGCGCAAGCGGCGTGCGCAGTTCGTGCGCCGCATTGCCCGTAAACTGTCTTTGTGCGGAAAATCCCTCGTCAAGGCGGGCAATCATGTCGTTAAACGACGCGCTGCAGCGCCTGAGTTCAGAGGGCACGTCCTCGCTGATTTTTGTGTCGGCGAGGTTGTCGGGCCGCACGCTCTCGACTTGCGTCGCAAAGAAGCGCAACGGCCGCAGCGCATGTCCGCTTACAAAGTAGGCCAGTACGCCGCCGAGCAGCGTCACCGCCGCAGTTATATACCAGCTCGTCGCGCCAAACGATTCTTGGGCGTCGTTCACGACGATGGTCAGCGCGTCGTCGAGCTCTTTGTTTGTCGGGTCAAATGAGCTGGGCGAGGCCGCCTCCACCTTGCTGTGCGCCGATAGTTCATTGCCGATCGAGTCCATGTAGCGCATGCCGGAGTAGCCAACCAGACAATTCATAAGTACGCAGGTCGAGCATACCAGCAGGGCCGTCATTAACGTGATGCGCCACTGCAGCGACAGCCGCTTCATTTGCCGTCCTCCATAACGTAGCCTTCGCCGATTCGGTTGCGGATGGGGTCGTGCCCCAACGCACCGCGCAGCTTTTTGCGCAGCGACGAGATGTGCACGCGGGTCGCGTTGCTAAAGCTGTTGACGCTGCTGTCCCATACATGCTCGATAAGCTCTTCCTGGCTCACCGGCCGCCCCTGGTTAAGCATCAGGTATTCCAAGATGCCGGTCTCCTTGCGCGTGAGGGGTAGGGTCTCGCCGCCCACGGAGGCGAGGCGCGCTTTGGTGTCAAAGCTCAGCGATCCACAGGTCAGGACAACGTCGCTTTGCGTAAAGCGCCTGAGCGTGAGGCTGCGTATACGTGCCGCCAGCTCGTCAAGATGGAACGGCTTGGTGAGGTAGTCGTTGGCGCCCGCATCGAGCCCCGCTACCTTGTCGGAGACCTCGCCACGTGCCGAGAGCACAAGCACCTTGGTCTCACAATCAGTTGTCCTGAGTTGCCTGAGCACGGTCATGCCGTCGACATGGGGGAGATTGAGGTCGAGCACGACAAGATCAAAGGTCTCGACATCGAGCAGATCGAGGGCCTGCTGCCCGTCGTAGCAGCAGTCGACGCTATAGGCCAAGTTGCGCAGGCTGCGTGCGATCGCATCGCACAGTGCCCGCTCGTCCTCGATGACCAAGATGCGCATAACGTTCTCCTTGCATAGTCATTCACGCTTAACACGGATTTTATAGTCGGTATGGTCCAATGGGTCGCGAAACGAAAGGAGTGGTCAGATTGTTCAAAGCGATTAAGCCTGTGGCGCAGGTGGCTTTGCTGATCGTTGGGGTAGCCATGGTTGGCTTTGGAATTATGCGCGGCGAAGCGGATGCCGTGCTGGCCAAGGCAATCAGGCTGTGCTTGGAGTGTATCGGAATTGGATAAAAGAAAAAACACTGCATCGCATCTTTTGGCGAGATTCCGCGGATTGATTCAGGCGGCGGCGACGCTTGCGACCAATATTCACCTGCCTAACTTTGCCAAGGGGGGCATCTACCAGGGGGCGGGCAAAGCCGTCTGCGTGCCGGGGCTCAACTGCTACTCGTGTCCGGCGGCCTCGGGTGCGTGTCCCATCGGGTCGTTTCAGTCGGTGGTGGGCTCGTCTAAGTTTAGCTTTTCGTATTACGTCACCGGAACGCTCATTCTAATCGGCGTGCTGCTGGGACGTTTTGTATGCGGCTTTTTGTGCCCGTTTGGATGGCTGCAAAAGCTTTTGCATAAGATTCCCAGCAAGAAGCTCTCCACGAAAAAGCTCAAGCCGCTCACGTACATCAAGTATGCCGTGCTGCTGTTTGCCGTGGTGCTGCTGCCCGTCTTGGTGGTCAACGATGTGGGTATGGGCGACCCGTTCTTTTGCAAGTACATCTGCCCGCAGGGCGTGCTCGAGGGCGCGATTCCGCTGTCCATCATGAACATGGGAATCCGCTCTGCGCTGGGAAAGCTCTTTACCTGGAAGCTCGCGATCCTCATTGCGGTTGCGGTGCTGAGCGTGCTGTTCTACCGCCCCTTCTGTAAATGGATTTGCCCCCTCGGCGCATTTTATGCACTCATGAACAAGGTGTCGTTGCTGGGGATTCAGGTCGATCATTGTAAATGCGTCTCGTGCGGCAAGTGCGCCAAGGTGTGCCAGATGGACGTGGACGTTACGCGTACGCCCGACCATGCCGAGTGCATTCGTTGCGGCAAATGCGTGGGCGCGTGCCCCGTCGATGCTATTAGCTTTCGCTACGGGCTGGGTGTGACGGGCGACAAACCCGCGCAGTCCACGCAAGCCCGCGAAAACAAATAGGTACCTATATAAGTTTCGATATAAACGGAGGAACCATGAAACTGTCAAAAATTGCGGCTCTGTTGATGCTGCCCGTGCTGGCGCTGACTCTCGCGGCGTGCTCTGCCCCCAAGGGCGACGCGAAGGACGCCACGAGCGGCGATGCGCAGATTGCCGAGCTCATAGCGCAAAAGCCGTCGAGTGCCGAGGAGGCGGCCGAGCTGTACCAGCAGCTGCTGCAAAAGGAAAACGAGATCTTTGCGAGCGATAACGCCCTATGGGAAAAGGTGTTCCTTGCGGCCAACAAAGACACTCCCATGATTGAGGACGGCAAGAACTACGGTGACTTCTTGCTCGATACCATCGAGGGCGCCAAGGATCAGTTTGCGGCTGACGAGCTTAAGACGCTTAAGGCCGGCGCGCAGCAGGTCAAGGAGATCGAGGACAAGCTCATGGCGCTGGAGAAGGAGTTCCCCGGATGTGGCAGCACGCCCGGCGAGGGGGAGAGTGTTGATGCCTCGACCGCGGGCATGACCAACGGCGAGAGCGGGGAGACGAAGTTCCCCAGCTTTAAGGGCAAGGACTTGGACGGCAACGATGTAAACAGCGACGAGCTGTTCTCCAAGAACAAGGTCACCGTCATGAACTTCTGGTTTACCACCTGCAAGCCGTGCGTGGGAGAGCTGGGTGATCTGGAGAAGCTCAACAAGGAGCTTGCCGAGAAGGGCGGCCAGGTCGTGGGCGTTAATTCCTTTACGCTCGATGGCAACAAAGACGAGGTGGCCGATGCCAAGGACGTGCTTTCCAAGAAAGGCGTGACGTACAAAAACATCTGGTTTAAGTCGGACAGCGAGGCCGGAAAGTTCACCTCCAACCTGTACTCGTTCCCGACCACCTACGTGATCGACCAGAACGGTAACATTGTGGGAGAGCCGATCATGGGCGGCATCAACTCCGCTGAGCAGCGCGAGGCGCTCAACAAACTGATCGATCAGGCACTCGCGAAGAGCGAACAGTAAATCCGTGGGACAGACAACTGAAGGAGAGTCGCTGGAAACAGCGACTCTTTTTTTCTGCTTCGGGGTAGCATCATGGGTATATGTCGAAAGGGCACGCAGCTTTTCGTGCATTGCCTGAGCGGTGCGCGAAGCAACCAAGCTGTGAGTTTTCTTAAGCGTTCTGGGTATGGCAGTGTCAAGAATATCGGCGGCATAAGCGGCTACACGGGAAAGGTGGTGCGTTAGCTATGAAGGTGGTTATCGTTGGAGGCGTCGCGGGCGGCGCATCGGCGGCGGCACGTTTGCGCAGACTCGACGAGCAGGCCCAAATTGTCATCTTTGAGCGCACGGGTTTTGTATCGTATGCCAACTGTGGGCTTCCGTACTACATTGGCGGCGTGATAGAAGAAGAGAGCGCATTGACGCTGCAGTCTCCCAAGGGCTTTTGGGATCGCTTTCGCATTGCGGTCAAGACGAGTCACGAGGTGTTTGCCATCCATCCCGATTCGCATACGGTCGAGGTTCGCAATATGCTGACGGGCGAGGAATTTGTCGAGACGTATGACAAGCTCATCCTGTCGCCGGGTGCAAAGCCGATTCGCCCTGCGTTGCCGGGCATCGACTCGGATAAAATCTTTAGCCTACGCACCGTTGAGGACACGCTGCGTATTCACAGCTATGTTCGAGAGCGGCGACCGAGCAGTGCCGTCGTGATCGGCGGCGGCTTCATTGGCGTCGAGACGGCGGAGAATCTGTGCGAGCTGGGGCTCCAGGTGACCCTTCTGCAGCGTCCCGTCCAGCTTATGAACAACCTGGATTACGACATGGCGACCCTTTTGCATACCGAGGTGCGTGAGCACGGTATCGATCTGCGCCTCAAGGCCGATGTGACAGGTTTTGAGGAAGTTGATGGCCGCGTTGTCACCCATGTTGCGGGCGATGACCCTATCGGAGCCGATATGGTGCTGCTTGCCATTGGCGTGGCACCTGAGAGCCATCTGGCGCAAGAGGCGGGGCTCGAACTGGGCATCAAGGGGGCTATTGTGGTCAACGACCGCATGGAGACCTCTGCTGCCGACGTGTATGCCGTGGGCGATGCCGTGCAGGTCACGCATCAGGTGACCGGCGAGGACGCGGTCATTTCGCTCGCCGGCCCCGCCAACAAGCAGGGGCGTGTCGTCGCCGATGTCATAGCCGGCATGGACAGCTGCTACTTCGGATCGTTGGGCTCATCGGTTATCAAGGTATTCGACTTGACGGCGGCAAGCACGGGACTATCCGAAAAGGCGGCACACGCGGCGGGAGTTGACTGCGACAGCGTGGTCCTGTCGCCCGGTTCGCATGCGGGTTATTATCCGGGTGCAACGCCCATGACCATGAAGGTTGTCTTCGAGAAGCAGGGATTGCGCCTGCTGGGTGCGCAAATCGTGGGCATCGATGGTGTGGACAAGCGTATCGACGTTCTGGCGACTGCCATCCAGGCAGGCATGCGCGGCGATAGGCTTAAGGATTTGGACCTAGCATACGCGCCGCCGTATTCATCGGCGAAGGATCCCGTCAATATGGCGGGCTTTATGATCGAGAACCTCAATCGCGGCATACTGGCGCAGTGGCATTGGGAGGATGAGCCCAACTTGCCACGCGATGGCAGCGTGCAGCTGCTCGATGTTCGTACGGAAGGGGAGTATGAGCGCGGGCATATCGATGGTTTCGTAAACATTCCCGTCGATGATCTGCGCAATCGCCTGGGCGAGCTCGACCGGGCCAAGCCGGTCTACGTGATTTGCCAGAGCGGCATTCGCAGCTACATTGCTTGCCGCATTTTGGCGCAGCATGGCTTTGAGTGCTTTAACTTCTCGGGCGGCTATCGCTTCTTTGCAGCCGTGACTGAGGCTCGCCGCGGCAGCGCTAACGTTATGCCGTGCGGGTTCGAAAAGTAGCGCGCATTGGAATGTGACAAAGTGACAGCCTCTTTGTCGCATCGGGGATGTTATATGCGGGATGGTGCGCCATGCGGCGTGCTGTCCCGTTCGTTTTTTGGCGCGGTTCGTTACATTCCTCACTGGTATCGGCCAAAAATGAGGATAGAGTAGGACAAACGCGCCGAACGTGAACGGCGGGGGAGCGGGCGAGCGCGCCCGCGCGAGAGAGGTTGCCGTCCATGCTGGATCTCAGAGTTATTTGCAAAAGGTACGTTACGCAGTCGTTTACGCAGGTAGCGCTCGACAGCGTAAGCCTGTCTTTTCGCGATAACGAGTTCGTAGCCGTTCTGGGTCCCTCGGGTTCGGGTAAAACTACGATGCTCAACGTCATCGGTGGACTCGACCATTTCGATTCGGGCGATCTGCTGATCGACGGCATCTCGACCAAGGACTTCAACGACCGCGATTGGGATGCCTATCGCAATAATCGCATCGGCTTTGTGTTCCAGAGCTATAACCTCATTCCGCATCAGAGCATTTTGGAAAACGTGGAGTTGGCGCTTACGCTCACGGGCGTGGGGCATGCCGAGCGCCGCCAACGTGCGCGCAAGGCGCTCGAGGCAGTCGGTCTGGGCGAGCACGTTGACAAGCGCCCGAGCCAGCTTTCGGGCGGGCAGATGCAGCGCGTGGCCATTGCCCGCGCCCTGATCAATGACCCCGAGATTGTGCTGGCTGACGAGCCGACCGGCGCCTTGGACTCAACGACATCCGTACAGGTCATGGATTTGCTCAAGGATGTTGCGCGCGATCGTTTGGTCATCATGGTCACGCACAATCCCGAGTTGGCATACAGGTACGCCACGCGCATCGTCACCCTGGCGGACGGCAAGATCACCGACGATTCAGATCCCTTTGATGCTGCCGAGGCCGCGCGTCGCGAGGCCAAGCCCACGCGCAAAACCTCGATGAGCTTTGTAACGGCGCTGGGGCTTTCTGCCCGAAACCTCATGACCAAGAAGGGCCGTACGGCTATGACGGCCTTTGCAGGTTCGATTGGCATTATTGGCATCGCGGCGATTCTGGCGCTCTCCAATGGCGTAAACGGCTACATCAAAAAGGTCGAGGAGGACACACTCTCGAGCTACCCGCTTACGATTTCCAAACAAGATTACGACCTGTCGTCCATGATGGGCGGGCATGGGGCCACGGATGACGATACGTCCAAGAACGAGGGTTCGTCCGACGACGGCACCGACGGCAAGGCTCAGGGGACCGATAAGATCCCTGTGGTCACGGCCGTAAAGGATATGTTCGCAAGCGTTAAGTCCAACGACATGACGAGCTTTAAGGCATGGCTCGATGCCGGTGGCGACGGCATCGATAAAGAGGTCAACGCCATTCAGTACGGCTACGGCGTGACGCCGGTTGTCTATCGTGCCGGGAATGGCGATGAGAAGCCTGTCCGGCTGGTGCCCAACGCCATGACCGAGGCCATGAGCGGAGGCGCGAGCTCGGCGGCAACGGTGAGCATGGATTCCATGGGAACCTCGGTCTTTAACGAGATGATTGACGACCAGAGCCTGCTCGACAGCCAGTACGATGTCGTTGCCGGCCATTGGCCTACGTCCGCCAACGAGGCCGTGATGGTGCTTTCGAGCCGCGGAACGGTGGGCGACTACACGCTCTACAGTATCGGCGCGCTGGATATCGATGAGCTCAACGACCTGGTTAACAGTGCCATGACGGCCGACGGCAAGGTCAAGACGCCCAAGACCGGCAGCGACTTTACCTACGACGATGCACTGTCCACGACGTTTAAGGTGTTGTCGCCGGCCGATGCCTATCGCAAAAACGAAGAGACCGGCATGTGGACTGACATGTCTGGCGACGCCGACTTTATGAAAGCCAAGGTTGCCGACGGTATTGACGTGCGCATTGTGGGCGTGGTGCGACCCAACGAGACGGCAAACGCGAGCGCATTGTCCCCGGGCATTGTCTATACGCATGCGCTGACTCGCCAGCTTATGGAGCGTGCTGCCGATTCGCAGATTGTGCAGGAACAGCTTACCCACCCCGAGACGGATGTCTTTACGGGCAAAACCTTCGACGAGCTGCAGGGCGAAGCCAAGCAGGGCGTGGATTTGGGCAGTATGTTCAGCGTAGACGAGGCGGCACTGAAGAGCGCGTTCTCTCTCGATTCGTCTGCGCTCTCGGGTGCGGCCGGCGGCATGGACCTTTCTAGCCTTGATTTGTCCGGGCTGGATATTGACCTTTCGGGTGTTGGGCGAGACATCGACTTCGGTGACATCATGGCCAAGGCGCCGGCCCCGGATTTCTCGGGCATCTTTGACGGTCTGGAGCTCACGCCCGAGCAAATGCAGCAGGTGGGAACGCTTGCCAATCAGCTGTTTGAGGGCTTTATGCAGTCCGATCAGTTTAAGGCGCTGTCGCCCGAAGATCTTAAGGATGCGTCAAAGCTTGCTGCCGCATTCTCGGCGTATCTTGAGAATGATGCCGCGGCCCAGCAATACCTGGCTCAGCTCAGGGCACTCGGCGGCGATGCCCTGGCCGAGCGTCTGCAGCAGGTGATGGGCGACTATGTGCAAAAGCAGCTGGCTCCGTATTTGCAGCAGTCTATGGATCAGGTGATGAAGGCGGTCAGCGAGCAGATTGCGACGACGGTATCAACCCAGCTCAAGGCGGGTGCGGCAGGGCTCATGGACCAAATGGCGACGCAGATGTCTTCGAGTTTTGCCAACTTGGCGAGCGCCATGCGCGTGGATGCAAACGCCTTTGCTCGCGCTATCCACTTTAGCATGGACGCTGAGGACCTGAGTTCGCTCATGATGAGCTATGCCAAGGCGTCAAAGCTCACCTACGAAAACAATCTGGCCACGTTGGGCTATGCGGACGAGGCGGACCCCATCTCGGTCAAGATTTTCCCGCGCGACTTTGAGGCCAAGGAGCGCGTGCTCGATCACATCGATGCGTACAACAAGCAGGTCAAAGCCGCCGGCCATGATGAACAGGCGATCTCGTACACCGACTACATGGGTATCATCATGGGTTCGGTGACCGACATCGTGAACACCATCAGCTTGGTGCTCATCGCATTCGTGAGTATCAGTTTGGTGGTGAGCTCCATCATGATCGGCATCATCACCTACATCAGCGTGCTGGAGCGCAAAAAGGAGATTGGCATCCTGCGCGCGATTGGCGCGTCAAAGCGCAACGTGGCCAACGTATTTAATGCCGAGACCTTTATCGAAGGTCTCATTGCCGGCGTCTTTGCCATTGTCGTCGTGGTGGCTGTGAGCCTTCCGGTTAATGCCTGGGCGCTTGCGGCCAAGCAGGTACCCAATCTGATGAGCCTGCCCGTGCAGGATGCGCTGGTGCTTATTGCAGTTTCGGTGCTGCTGACGGTCGTTGCCGGCCTGCTGCCGGCCCGCAGCGCATCCAAGAAAGACCCTGTGGAAGCCCTACGCTCCGAATAATGTGACAAAGGGACAGTCCCTTTGTCGCATTGGATGAAAAGGCGCGGGAAGGGGGTGGCCCCTTCCCGCGCCTTCTAGTTTGTTTTGCCCATCAGCGTAATACGGACGCTTGGATGGGTGTACTCGTCAAACTCGTCCTCGGGATCCGTATCAAACGAGTAATACGTTTTGATGAGGTCGTCACTCGTCCTGATAGAGATTCTCTCGTAGAGTGAGCCGTTCAAAAATGCCTGCCTAAACTCTTCGGGGAGTTTCTGCGGTGCCAAGAGCTCGGGGCTCACCGTCTTGACGTCAACGGTTTGAACGGCAGAGGAAAGCTCGTCCAAGTCGAGCTCGATGCGGGCGAGGTTGTCCTCAAGGCTCGCGTCGGGGTCGATCTCTGCTATGTAACTCACTTCCTTGAGCGTTCCCTTGTTGTCGAAATCCAGGTACGTATAGGTCTTCTGGGTATCGGAGTCGCCGTCGTGAAGGTAGCCGCGGACGTGATAGCCGTAATCTTGATATCGCTCGTAGGGATCATCGGCGGACACGTGCTCGCATGCGGGCTCTAATGCCTTGCGAGCGATGGCGATCTGCTCGGCCGCGGCCGCTGCGTTCTGTTGCATCTCGATGTTTCCCTGCGCCAGCTGCGGGATATAGGCACCGCACGCGATCGCGAGGGGCAGCGCCACAAGCGCGACGATCCACTTTTTTGCACGGGGGATAGGCACGCCACAGGCCTCTGCCATGGCCTTTGCGTTGGCAAAGCTTTCGGCGAGCACGTCTGCCGCGGTGGCGACGGCGCCTACGGCAGCGGCGACTTCTGCCGCGCCGCCCAGGTTGCGTGCGGTCTCGTTGTCGCTGTTCTTGAGCAGGCGCGCGGCGGCCTGCGTACCGATAACACCTGCGATTTGTGCCGAGCGGTCTTTCTCAGCCTGCTCGACGACGAGTCGGTGCTGCATTTCTTTCCACTGCTTGCCGCGCATGCCAAAGCGCGGCGCGAGCGCGCAGTAGCAGAAGATGGCGAGCTCGACGGCGGTGAGCGCCAAGGCGGTCATCATGCCCGTCTCCTGGAAGCTTTCATGATGGAAGACGATATCGTCAATCATTTCGAAGGGAATAATCAAAAAAGGCAGCACAAACGCCATGGCAAGCGCTGCGCCGGCAATCTTGGGATAGATGCAGTATCGCTGGATACGCTTGCGTTCTTGTTCGGAAAGTGTTGCCATGGCTGATCCTTGGTGTCGTAACGGTCGTTGCGGCGCATGGGGCGCGGGGCGCATCAGTTTGAGCTAGCGCTGGATAAGAACATAGAGCAAGATGCTCATCGCGATGAGCAAGAAGCCTGCGATGTTAAACATCAGTGTGGCAAAGTTGCCCACGATGGGGCGTTCGACATAGCTTTTGTCTGGGTTGCTGGGGTTGTAGTACACGGTCATTTGGCTACCGAGGGGCCAAAGCTGCTCCGCGAGGGTGCCTAGGCGGGCGATGGGGCCTGTCTGCACGTGCAGCCAGCCCTTGGCGTCTTCGTAGGCGGTGGCTTGCGTGCGGATGGGGAGTCCCGACAAGCTTTTGGTCTTTATGCCACGGAATTGTTTTTTCGCGCGGTATTGCGTGCCGTCGACGGCGTATTCCAAAACGGGATACATCCTGCCTTCGCCCATAAAGCGATGGTCGATGACCGTTCCCATGGTCACGGCGGTACAGGCCTTGGCTTTCTTGCGAGCGGCGGCTTTCATGAGCGCGCTCACTCCGATAAGCAGGATGCCGATGCCCCCAACCAAGATGAGCGCGAGCAGGGATATCTGCGACGTGGTCACGGCGTTCTCCTTTGGCGCGATACCGTCATATGTGACTCAGTATAGAGAACCCCCGCCCTCGGTGGGCGTATTATGTGACAAAGGGACAGTCCCTTTGTCACATTGATTTGAGAATGGATGTTGATGTATTTATCGCTGGCTCCTATGGAGGGGATTACCGGGCATGTGTTCCGTCGCGTGCATGCGGAGTGCTTCGGCGCGCTCGATTGTTATTACACGCCGTTTTTGCCGCCGCCGCGGGTGGGCAATCGCTTTGGCGGCAAGGCGTTTAAAGAGGTCGATCCTGCCAACAACCAGGGACTTAACGTGGTGCCCCAGCTGATGTCCAAGAATGCGGACGAGTTTGTGTGGGCGGCGCAGGTGATTGCCGATATGGGTTACCGCGAGGTCAACCTCAACCTTGGCTGCCCTTCGGGTACGGTGGTCGCGAAGGGCAAGGGTTCGGGCTTTCTGCGCAATTTGGATGAGCTCGAGGTGTTCTTGAGCGACGTGTGCGAACGCTCGCCCTTGCCGGTGTCGGTCAAGACCAGACTGGGGCTCGAATGCGATGACGAGTACGAGCGCGTGCTCGACCTCTATTGCCGAATGCCGCTGGCGGAGTTGATCGTGCATCCGCGCGTGCAAAAGGACCGTTATACGGGCTCACCGCGCAAAGAGTTTTACGGCGAGACGCTGGAACGGGCGCCGTTCCCCGTGGCCTATAACGGCGACATCTTTGATCTTGAGGACATGGATGCGCTGGTGAAGGCCTATCCCGGAACACGCCACGTAATGTTGGGGCGCGGCTTGCTTGCGAATCCCGCGCTGGCTCGCATGGTTAAGGGCGACCCTGCCGCTACCGCCGCTGAGCTGCAACGCTTCCATGACATGCTGTTTGCGGCCTATGCGGACGAGATTGGGGGCAACGCGGTCTTTCGCATGAAGGAGTGGTGGTTCTACGCCAAATGCGCCTTCGCCGATCCCGCGACCGTTCACAAACTCGTACGCAAGACCAAAAAGGTCGATGAATACCGTGCCGCTGTCGACCGTGTCTTTCGCGAGCAGCAGCTTGCGCCCATCGCCCGCTTTTGTGGCTAAATGATCCCTTGGGGACGGAGAAGAACGGATCGCCTGTGCCGGACCCATGCAAAAAACTGTACGCCAGCATCCAAGGATGTCGAAAAATATCGTTTTTGGATGCTGACGTACATGTTTGGTTCGGCAGGGGACTAGGCAATCATTGCATCGAGTGTAATGAGTTCCCTGAGTCGCTCCGTGCGCGTTTGCCCATGGCGCTTTGCCTTTGCGTCAAATGCTTCAAGAACCGATTCGCCCACACGTGCCGATAAAACAACGCTTGGTTCATCGGAAATCGGCGGCCTTCCCAACTTGACGGTGTGGCCCTTCGGCCACTCATCTTTTTCGTATGCCGCTGCGGCTTTTTCTAGCTCACCGGGAGCAAACCCCATCATCTTTTCGAGCTGTTTAGCGTCCATAGCGCCTCCTATCGATCGATTCCGATTTCCCTGAGCACCTTGCGCGTAGGAGGGACAAGGGCGTGGTAAATGATGTAACCATCCCGATCGGGGCAACATCGAGCGATGAGCTCCATGAGGCGGCTTCTCTTTTTGTATACAATTTTGTAGACAAAAATACAAGTAACTAGTCATTTAAGAACGTCCCCAACGACTGCCCACAAATAGCTGTACGTCAGCATCCAAAGATGTCGAAAAATATCGACTTTGGATGCTGACGTACATGTTTGTGCCGTATGGGTTTGTGCGTTGGGGCCGGCCGACCGCAATAGAACGCTAGAGCAGGTTCTTCTGTATCCACGCGATGATGTCGCCCGACTCGTAGAGTGGCGTGCCGTCAATGAACAGGCAGGGAACTTGGCGCTTTCCGCCGACGGCGATGAGCGTCTGCTCGACATCGGAATCGGTCGAGATATTACGCTCGGGGATGGTCACGCCGTTATCGGCCAGGAAGCGCTTGACCTTTATGCAATACGGGCAGCCGGTCATAACGTAGAGCGCGAGCTCGTGATCAGTAGCCATAGGTCTCCAATCGGTTGAGGTTTCGATTGAAATACCCAAAGCCGCCGCGGTCTATGCACGCGTCAACGACGACTCGATTGCCTGTACCAGAAACGCCGTGGCTCCGGTGCCGCAGGGCTTGTCGTAGTAGTCAACAAAGCGCTGGTCGGCAAGATAACCATTGGCGAGGCCCAGGTATGCTTCGTCCTGGGGCTCGTGTCCCCAGTTAAGGCCAACCCATCGGCGGTGCATTGCGACAAGCTTGCGGGCTTCGTTACTCTTTGGATCGCCGTCGTCCATGGCAATCGAGAGCTGGCCTAAAATCGCGCGCTCGAGTTCTTTCATGTCGTTCCAGGTTTCGGGGTCCATGTCCAACAGCGCTTCGTTTGCCGTATCGATAGCCTCATCGCCATAGCGCGCCCGCGCCTCGGCACCGTAGCGCTCCTCGTTTTCGTGCACGGAGCGCCAGCGCTCCAGTTGCGGCAGCACGGCGCCCATGAGCGAGACGGCTTCATCGAGCGACATGCCGGTGCTTTGTGCCAGCCGCGGGGCACAATCTTCGATCATTGCCTCCATCGTGGTCTCATAGGTGTACTTGCCGCGGTCGTAGCACCACTTGCAGTAATGGTCGGTCGCGGCGCCCGCGGCATCGGTACCGCAGTCGTCGGGCGTGAGCACCATGCCGCAGCTCTGGCAATAGTGCTCAGGCATTTCGAGCAGGTGCGACAGCGGTTCTCCGGTTACGGCGGCAATGAGCTTCATCATGTCGATGCCCGGGATGACTTCGCCGCGCTCCCAGCGGCTCACGGCCTGGCGCGTGACATAGAGCTTGGCGGCGAGCTGCTCTTGGGTGAGGCTGTTGGCACGACGGACGGCGATGAGTTTTTCTGCAAAGGCCATGATAGTTCCTTTCTGCTGCTTGCGGCTTTAAGCATACGCGGCGGCCGATGCCCTTCCAAGCAACCGTTGGTTGCAAAAAGGGCGGTCGTGGTGGGGGATTGCACGCAGCGTCCATGCCCTCATGCCGTACAATGACCGGCATGGAACCTATTGCACACATACATACCGACCTGCCGCAGAAGTTCGGCATCCCGCGCAACAGCTTTTTGGCGCCCCATCTTGAGGGACGCATCGTCTTTGAGCCGGAATTTGCCTCCAACGCGGCAGTTGAGGGTCTGGACTCCTTCTCTCACCTGTGGCTGCTCTGGCGCTTTGAAAACGGAACGCCCGGTGGCACGGCCGAAGACATCGCCGCCGATGCCAAGACGCAGGACAGGTCCGGCACCAACGCCAAGTGGTCGAAGACCGTGCGTCCGCCGCGCTTGGGTGGAGCCGAGCGCGTGGGCGTATTTGCCACACGCAGCCCGTTTCGCCCCAATCCCATCGGTCTTACCTGCGTCAAGCTCGATCGTGTCGAGCTTACCGACGACGGTCCCATCATCCATGTGCTGGGAGCGGATCTGCGCGATGGCACGCCCATCTACGACATCAAGCCCTACATTCCGTTTGCGGACTGTCACCCGGATGCGACCGGCGGCTGGATTGAGGATGCGCCGTGGCAAGAGCTCGACGTTGACTTCCCGCAAACGCTGCAGGAGATGGTCCCGCCCACAAAGCTCTCCGGCTTGATAGAGGTCCTTCGCCAAGATCCGCGCCGCGCGGGCAGCAAGCACGAGCCAAACCGCGTGTACCACTTGGCTTACGCCGGGCTCGATATATCGTTTACGGTTGACGGAACCAGGCTGACGGTAACCGCCGTCGACGACACGCAGGACTAACCGGCCATTTGTCCGCATTCCCATAGTGGTGCCGCGAGCATGGCTGCGATATTCAGTGGCTGCTCGACGAGGGGGCGCGTGTGGGCGTGGGCTATCAGGACGGCCGTCCGTTCCACGGGCCTTGCCACATTCGCGTGAATCTGGCGCTGCCGCTTTCGCGCGTAAGGGAGGCGTGCGAGCGCTTGGACCGCTACGTTTTTAATGCACAATAAGTGAGCGCTGCATGCGGGGTTGTCTGCCAGATTGGCTGGAAGGCCCCGTATGGTAAAGCATCTGTAACCATTGAGCACAAGTGCGGTTTTGTCTGCTAATATCTTTGCTCTTGAGTCTGTAAACAGGATCGTCTGGAGCTCGATGAAAAGACCTCGTCGCTCGGCCGCCATATCGTTGTTTGTTGCGCTTACAGTGGTGAGCGCCTTTGTCGTGGCGATAGCTGGCTGTTCCGGGTCGAATGACGGGGCCGCGGCGTCTGCATCAGAAAACCCGGCCGCCTCGCAGGTCAAAGACGGCAGCCTTAAGACGCTCAACGTTGGCAGCGACCTCTATCCGCCGTTTGTGTATAGCGACGAGTACGGCAATATCGTTGGCCTGGATGTCGAGATTTTGACCGAGGCTTTGGCCCGCATTGGGTACAAGCCAAAATACCAGCTGATCGACTGGGAAAAGAAGAAAGAACTGCTGGCGAGCGGTGAGCTCGATTGCGTCATGGGCAGCTTTAGTATGACGGGCCGCGAAAACGAGTATCGTTGGGCCGGACCGTATCTTGCAAGCCGACAGGTGGTTGCCGTCGATCCCGAAAGCGATATATACACGCTTGCCGATCTTGAGGGTAGGGTCGTGGCGGTCCAGTCCACCACCAAGCCCGAATCGATTCTGCTCAATCACACCAATGAAAACGTTCCGCAGATTAAGGAACTCTACAGCTTTTCGGACCGCTCGTACCTGAACCCGGCGCTTGTCGAGGGCTTGGTCGATGCCATCGCCGCGCATGAGTCCTCGCTGCTCACCTACGAAAAAGACTATGGCGTGACGTATCGCATTTTGTCTGAGCCGCTGCTAGAGGTTGGTTTGGGCACCGCTTTCGATATCAACGACACACGCGGCATCGACGTTAAGCTCACCCATGCCTACCAAGAAATGCTTGCCGATGGCACCATGGAGCGCCTGGTGTCAAAGTATTTTGATGACCCTTCGCCCTTTTTGAATATGGAGGGCCTGTCGTGATCGATGCACCCGACCACACCACAGAGAAGCGGGGCGACCGTTCGGCACGGGAATGGCTCATCGTCGTCCTGTTGGGGATAGCGCTCTCGATTGTTGCCGGCGTGACGAGCTACGCCTACACGACAGCTCAGGCCGAGCAGCGCTTTGCCGACGTTGTCGATTACGTGGCGACACAGAGCCTTTCCTATGATGCGTTCAACAGCGCCTATGCGACCAAAAACCTGATTCGCGTTATGGAGATCGCCGGAGAGGCGGCGCGCGATATGGAGCGCGACGGCTCGGTGGATAACGCTACGTTGGAGCAATATGCTGACCAGTTTAATGTGACAGCGCTGATCGTAACGGATGCATCGGGCAACTTGGTGTCCGAGTCCTCGAAGGATGACGTGGGCTACGAGTCGCTCGCTGCGAATCTCAAAGAGGCACCTGTGCTGGAGGTGGCAGCCCATCCGCTTAAGTCCTATACCGCTCGCATTACGCTTGCGGACGATTCGGTCGTAGACATTGGCTGCGTGGCCCGGCCGGACGGTGAGGGCATCGTTGTCGCGGTGAGGCACCAGAGCGCCAAGGCGGTCGCGAGCAATACGCTCAAGTTGCAGAGCTTGCTCGATGGTTATGAGACCATCGATAGCGGTAACATCGTGATTGAAAACGACGGTAAGGTCGTTGCGACCAACGCTGTTGAGCCCGCCGTGTCAGGCGTGCTCGATTTGCCTGCGACGGATGCCATCGTTGTCAACGGCATTAAGGAGCGTTGCCTGGCTGGTAAGGTCAGATTGGTCAACGACAGCGGTGAGTGGTATCTGGGCACATTTGGTAAAGCGCGCGATTTTTACGTGTACACCTATGCTCCCGCGCAGCGTTACTTTGAGGTTGTTGCCGCTGTTGTTGCCAGTGTGTTGGCGCTCTACGGCGGTGTTATAGCCACTGTTGTGTTGGTGCGCCGCCGCGCCGAGAGCCAACGCTTTGCCGACCTGTTGCTGCAGGAGCGCGACTATGGCGACAAGCTGGCAAAAGCGGCGCGCGAAGCTTCGTCTGCCAACTCTGCAAAGACGGAGTTCCTGCGTCGCATGAGTCACGACCTGCGCACGCCCATCAACGGCATTCGCGGTATGGTCGAGGTGGGCAATGCCAACGCGAACGACTTGCAAAAGCAGACTGAGTGCCGCTCAAAGATCTGGACGGCGTCGGGACTGCTGCTCGACCTTGCGAATGAGGCACTCGATATGAGCCGCTTGGAGAGCGGGCAGGTCGACCTGAATCTCGTGCCTACAGATATGGTGGCCCTCAACCGTGAGGTGTGCGATATCCTGGAGCGCCAGGCCGAGGAGCGCCTGGTGACAATTATCTGCGACCAACGGACTCTTGATCATCCCTATGCCCGGGTGAGCGTGACGCACCTCAAGCGCCTGTTGCTCAATATTGCCGGTAATGCCGTCAAGTACAACCGCCAGGGCGGCTATGTTCGCCTGACATGCCGCGAGGTGGAGCCGGTGGACGGTGTCCCCGTCTATGAATACGCGATCGCCGATAACGGCATTGGCATGAGCGAGGAGTTTCAACAGCACCTCTACGAGCCGTTCAGCCGCGAGGAACAACAGGTGGAAGGCGCTTCATCGGGAACTGGCCTGGGCGCGTCTATTGCCAAACAGTTGGTCGAGCTTATGGGCGGAACCATGAGCTTTACGAGCGCCTTGGGGCAGGGGACGACGTTTACCATTTGCCTGCCGTTTGAGAAGTGCAAGAGTTCCGAGATTCCCCAGGCAGTTCGCGTGGATGCAGGCGACAGCGACGTGCTCCAGGGCCTGCGTGTTTTGCTCGTAGAGGATAACGACCTGAATGCCGAGATCGCACAGTTTACGCTCGACCGCGCCGGTGCCGTCGTGACACATGTTAAAGATGGCGAGTCTGCCGTCGAGACGTTTGCCGCGAGCACGCCGCACGAGTACGACGTGGTATTGATGGACATCATGATGCCCGGCATCGATGGCCTTGAGGCCACGCGGCAGATTCGGACGCTCGATCGCGAGGACGCCGCGACCACGCCGATTATCGCCGTGAGCGCCAATGCCTTTGCCGACGACCGTAGGCTTTCGCGCGAGGCGGGCATGAACGCGCATCTGAGCAAACCCGTGAGTTCTCAGGATCTCGTTGAGGCGCTTGCGCACATAGCCGCCGACGCTTCATAAACAAATAGCTCGGTTCCAATACTGGTTGGAACCGAGCCATTTTGCTATTTGCAGGACCTGTTTTTGGGCTTACTTTTCATGGATCTGCTTGCCGCAAAGATGCTCAATCGAAATCTCGTAGAGTTGGACGCCCTTGATGTCTTTGGCGATTTCCTCTTCAACTTCTTCGGCAGAGGGGTAGTACTTAAGCGCGAGCTGGCGGACTTTGTCCTCGATAAACGCAGGTGTCTCATCTACCAGACGGCAACGACCAAAGACCACGGTGCTCATAACATAGGGAGCCCAGTCATCGTCCTTGTACCACTCGTTGCCGTAAACGGTAAAGCAGACTTTATCATCACGCCTGAGTGAATCGACCTTGTGGCCAGCCTTGGCACCATGGAAATAAATCTTGTCGTGCTCGGCGTCAAAGAAGTAGTTGACGGGAATGGCATACGGGTAGCCACCATCGCCGTTGACGGCAAAGACACCGCGCTTGCAGATAGCGAGCAACTCGCGCGCTTCCTCGTCAGTGATGGCGCGTTTCTTTCGACGTAAGGGCCTAAACATCGTTGGCTTCCTTTCTAACTGTGCATGGTGGGTGGGCACAAACTATAGCGAAACAGTTCCGTTTTTCTTGATGCGGGCGAGGATGTTTTTGAGCTTGTTAAAGTCGAGCGGTTTGGGCAGATGGGCGTTCATGCCGGCATCGTGTGCCGCCTTGGCGTCCTCGGCAAAGGCATTGGCGGTGAGCGCGATGATGGGGATGTCGGCTGCATCGGCCTTCTCGCTCAGACGAATCGCGCGAGTTGCCTCGTAGCCATCCATACCCGGCATCATGATGTCCATCAGGATCGCATCGAAGCTGCCGGCGGGACGACTAGTGTATAGTTCGACCGCTTCTTTGCCGTCGGCGGCGCGAGTTACGACGATGCCTTCGCTTTCGAGCAGGGCCTGGGCAATTTCGGCATTGAGCTCGTTGTCTTCGGCCAAAAGAACGTTCATGCCGGCAAGCGAGCAGCTGATCGCCTGCTCGTCCGCACCTTCTCTTGCCTGAGGGTTCTTGTCGATATCGAGCGGAATCTGGACGTTGAACGTACTTCCCATGCCGACCTCGCTCGAAATCTCAATCGTGCCGCCCATCATGTCTATGAGCGATTTGACGATCGGCATGCCCATGCCAGTTCCCTGAAATTTACTGCGGGCATCGTTGCCCTCTTGGGCAAACGGTTCGTAGATGTGCTTTAGAAACTCGGGCGACATGCCGATGCCGGTGTCCGAGACGCTAAAGCAAAACACGGCGTGCTCGTCGTCGACCGGCTTGATGGTCGATGAGAACGTGACGGTGCCTCCGTGCTTGTTGTACTTGATGCTGTTGTCGAGCAGGTTGACAAGGATCTGCCGAATATGGGTGGGGCTGCCGATCATATATTGGTCGACAGCGTAGGGCTCGCTGGTGTCGAGCATGGTTATGCCGCGGTCCGATGCGCGGAGCTTGCACAGTACGAGCGCATTGTCGCACAGCTCTTTAAGGTTGAATGATTCGTGCTCGAGCGTCACTTTGCGCTCCTCGATCCTGCCCATCTCGAGGATGTCGTTAATCAGTGACAGCAGGTGATTGGCGGCAACGCGCGCCTTGGCGCGGCTTTCGCGGGCGACCTGCATGTCGCCTTCTCTCAATTCCTCAATTTCGATAAGGCCCAGGATGCCGTTGAGCGGCGTGCGGATGTCGTGGCTCATGCGCGTGAGGAAAGCGGTTTTGGCGGCGTTGGCGGCATCGGCTTTCTGCCGTTCCTCCTGTGCGCGGTAAAGCGACCAGACAAGGATGACGATGCCGGTGAGCAAAATGCAAATGACGACTGCCGCAATGACGATGCGGTTGCGGTAGAGAAGTCGGAACGCATCCGATTCTTGCGCCGAGTACGATGTGGGGAAATAGCTGTTTGCAGAGAGCGATTCACCTGCATTGACGATGCCCTTATTGATGATTCCCAGCAGCTCGGGCTTGCCGCGCGAAATTAAACACGATAGCTGCGCCGTGTTGGTGAGTTCCTGTGTTTCGAAATCCTCGATGTCGTAGGTGTCGCGGAGAGTTTCCAGGCGCGTGCTGGGGACAATGATGCAACGTGCCTTCCCCTCATTGAGGGCTTTGAGCACCTCGCCGTCATTCGAGTACTCGGTTACTGTTGCGTTCGGGAAGAGACTTTCGAGCTCAAAACGGTTAACGATTGTGCTCTTTGTACAAGCGATGTTCTTAAGGTCGCTGTTCAGGTTTTTGCCACTGTGAATGGCGGTCAGCGAAACCGTTCCCATCGAGTTTGACTGGATGACCCCTGTCTGCTCGGCGAGCCAGTAGTCGCGAAACAATGGCAGGGCGACATCGATGGTTCCGTTGGAAAGGGCTTTGATCATTTGCTTGTTGTTCGAGAGTGCGATTGTTTTGACCGTAATACCAAACTTGTCGTGCAACGTCGTTGCAAGCGAGGCGAGCGATCCTTCCATCTCGCCGTCGTCATTTTGCGTGCAGTAGGGAAGTTGGTTTTTAAGATAGCCGAGCGTGATGGTATTGCCGTTTGCTTTGAGCCAGGTGGTCTCGGGGCCGGTGAGCGATGACGAGCCACTGTTTTGGGTCGAGTAACTCGATTTGACTTCCTCGTTATAGCGCGGGTTATCGCGGGCGATGGTCGTCATGGCGGCGTTGATGTCGTTCATCAGATCGGGGCGGCTTTTGGGAACGGCAAAATAGTAGTCGCTCGAGCCTACGTAGAACATGGGTGACGCATCGGGCGACGAAATGGTATCGTTCATGATGACGGCGTCGACCTCGCCGTCTGCAAGCGCCTCAAAGAGGGCACTGCCGGTGTCGATTTCTTTATAGGTGCAGGTGACGCCTTCGTCGGCGAGCCACTGCTGGCCGACGATAGTTTGCATAACGCCAGAGTTGCAGCCGATGGTGAGGCCTTGGAGCGCCTGAGGGTCACCCTTGGCCAGATCGTCGCGGTCGGGCCTGGCGTAGATGTAGTAGCGCTCGGTGCCCTCGGGGTTCGAGGAAAAGAGCAGCTTCTGCTCGCGCTCTGCCGAATACGAGATGTTGGGCATGAGGTCGATCTCGCCTGCCTCGAGCATGTCCATAAGCTCGGAGAAGGTGCCGCTAACGTATTCGTATTGCCAGCCCTTTGTGTAATACGAGAGGGTCTGAAGATACTCGTAACCCCATCCCGAAAGTCGCTCGCCCGGCATGCCTTCCTGGAAGCCTTTGTTGTTGACGAGCCAGCCAACGCGGACTGTCTTGACCTGCTGGTCGGAGTCGGCGGCAAAGGCGGGGGCGGGCATGATGGTGCTCAGTATGGCGAGTGCGGCAAGCGCGACAGCCAGGGTGCGACGTAGGGCTAAGCGAAGGACGGCAGAAGGTCTCACATGAAATCCTATCGAGTCGAGACAGTATCACACAAGGATACCAGCTCAGCCTGCCTAGTCGGCAGCCGCACCGCTAAACGGTCCCGCCCGGCAGTTGGGACAGTCCCTAACTGCCGGTTGGGTAGTCATTGGGGACGTTCTTAAATGACTAGTCAAACAAGAACGTCCCCAATGACTGGTTCCGTTTGCGGGGGAGGCGTGGGACAATACCGAGCGAATGTGATTGGGCGTCTGGAAAAGGGGTCGCGATGAACAAGTTGAGGACGCTTGCCGACGTGTTGCGCCAGGCTGGCTTTGCACGCATCACGGGCCTGTTTCTCGTCTTCTATCTGCTGTGCTCGACGGCCGTCTGGCTGTCCGAGCCCACGACCCTTACGTTTGGCGACGGCCTCTGGTTTAGCTTTGAAACCGTATCGACCATCGGCTTTGGCGATATCCCGGCCGAGACGCCGGTTGCCCGCGCTATCACTGTCGTTTTGAGCGTCATCAGCATCTTCTACATCGCCGTGCTCACGGGCGTGGCGGTGAACTACTGCAATACGCTCATCAAGATGCGCCAAAAGGACACCATGGCGCGCTTTATGGACGATCTTGAGCATTTGGAAGAGCTCGATCGTGACGAGCTCGCTGACCTGTCGCGCCGCGTGCGCGAGTACCGTCGCCGGCAACGATAGAACGGGTGCCGCGCGTCACGACGAGGGGGATTGCATATGAACATCACGGTGTACCTGGGCGCGAGCGTCGGCAACGACCCGGCGTTTCTGCCTGCAGTGCGAGAGCTCGGCACGTGGATTGGCTCCAACGGCCACGCGCTGGTATACGGCGGCTCCAAGTCGGGCCTGATGGGCGCGCTTGCCGATAGCGTGCTCGAGGCGGGTGGACACGTGACGGGTGTTGAGCCGAGCTTTTTTATCGAGGCAGAGTTTCAACACGACGGTATTGACGACCTCATCGTGACGAGTGACATGGCCGAGCGTAAGGCCAAGATGATCGAGCTCGGCGACGCGTTCATCGCTTTCCCGGGCGGTACGGGCACGCTCGAGGAGATTGCCGAGGTCATGTCCGCCGTGTCGTTGGGGCACTTGAGTGCGCCGTGCATCCTGTGCAACCTCGGGGGCTACTACAACGATCTTAAGGCGCTGCTCGAGCACATGATTGATAAAGGACTTTCGAGCCCGCAGCGCCAGCACGGCATCTACTTTGCCGACGATTTGCGCGAGATTGCCTCGATTATTAATGGATGAGTCTTGAGCCTGCCCCACTATGACTCCCAATGGTGCCGTTTGCGGTGCAGACGGTTGGCTCGTTCGGGCAACGCTCGCTCTACAATAAAACGTATCTTTGTCGATTTTGACCACGGGAGGACCCGATGGATAACCTTGCCAAACCCACAAACCGCGCGCTGTTTTTGGTCAGCGTTGCCGTGACCGGTGCACTCGCGGGTGCTGCAGTCTGGCTATTCTTCTTTGCGATGGAGCACGGCATTGATTATTTGTGGACCGAGGTCCCGCATATGCTGGGTGTCTCTTCGCCCGAACTCGCCAGCGGTCCGTTTGGCTTTTTGCCGTACCCGTTTTTTGTCTGCTTGCTGGGCGGCCTGCTGATCGGTCTGTACGAAAAGATTACGGGCGCCAAGACCGACGACCTCAACCAGGTCATGACCAAGGTCAAGCAAGACGGTCGCTACCCGTACGACAATCTGGGCAAGCTTTCGCTCGCGGCGCTGCTGCCGTTGCTGTTTGGCGGAAGTATTGGACCGGAGGCCGGCCTGACCGGCGTTATCGCGGGACTGTGCAGCTGGGTCGGCGATCGCATGCGTCGCTTTGGAGCTGAGTTTAGGGAGCTCACGCTGCTGGGCACCCAGGCTGCTCTGACGGCACTCTTTACCGCGCCCGTGTTTGGCTTTGTGGCGCCGCTCGCCGGAAGTGCTGACGGTCAGGGTGCCAATGACGATGAGTCCGCGTCTGACGAGATCACGATCAAGCTGCCCAAGGCGCAAAAGACCGTGGTCTACGGCATCGCGATTGCCGGTGGCTTGGGCACCTATCTGTTGCTCGGCCAGCTCATGGGCGGCGGCATGGGCATGCCCAGGTTCGAGGCCGCCGAGGTGGGCAACCTCGAGCTTGCCTGGCTTATTCCCCTGGCGCTCGTCGGCACGGCCTGTGGCTGGCTGTACTTTGTCTCGGAGCACGCGAGTGAGGCATTGGCTCATGCCGTGGGGGAGCGCCCTGTCGTCAAGGCCATGCTGGCCGGTTTGGCGCTCGCCATCTGCGGCACGGTTCTGCCCTACACCATGTTTGCCGGCGAGACACAAGCCGATGTGCTCATGGAGACCTATATGACCATTCCCGCCGGCGTGCTTATTGCAACCGGTCTTGTCAAGGCCATGTTGACGCCTGCCCTCATCAACATGGGCTGGCGCGGCGGCCACTTCTTCCCGGTTATCTTCTCGGGCGTGAGCCTGGGTTACGGTCTTGCCATCCTTACGGGCGCCGATCCGGTCTTTTGCGTCGCCGTCTGTACCGCCTCGACGATGGGCGCCGTCATGCGTCAGCCGGTCATGGTCGTGGGCCTGCTGCTCATGTGCTTCCCACTCAAGGGTATCGTCTGCATGATCATCGCCGCCGTCATTGCGGCGGGCATTCCGCTGCCCAAGCCGCTGCGCAAGTAGCACGGGAGCGCAACCCGGGGACATGCCGTTTGCCACGGATTTGCGGGGAGGGGACGACCGCGTCCTTCGTGGATCGAGGCTCGCGTGGCTACAGGTCGCGTGTTCGGTAGACCTTGGTGCTGATAGCGCAGCTCAGTGTAAATAGCACGAGGGCCAGGACGGCAATTCCTGCGCACAGGCAGCCGAGGACGGCGGGATCGGGATTTGCCCCGGCAATCGACATGAGCCAGTTGCTGATGGGGTTGGAGGAGCTCAGCGTGGCCATGGCAAGGCATCCGAGCAGGGCAAACAGGCCGACGGAAAAGCGCAGCGCCTCCATGTGTCCAAATCGGAAGAACAGCGGCTGTGCCAAAAACACCATCATGAGGGAGATGAGCATCGATGCGGCGGAGGCTATCGTGGTCTCAAAGACGATCTGTCCCGTCGAGGGCATGCCCATGTGATCGAAGAACGGAAAGGTGATGATGCTCAAAAGCGCGGCGGCGCAGGTCATAACGGCCGAGAAGGCAATGATGCTCAGGTAGCGTGCACAGATGATGTCTTTGCGCGAGATGGGCAGCGTCGCCCGATAACGCTCCCATCCGTTTTGATTGTCGAAGCCGGCCAGCGAACTCATGACCATGATGGGCGACATGGCACTGACCGCGCAGGCGCCGGCGCTCATACCGGAATCGCCATCCGATGCGTTGGCGAGGGTCAGTACGACGAAGATGAACAGGCCGACGCCCGCGATGCTCGGGGCGAGCGTGCGAACGATGGCGAGCTCGGACATAAAGGCGCGTTTCATTTCGAAGCCCCTTTCAGCATGAGGCGAAGATAGTCATCAATGGTTGCCCGATCGCAGGGAATCTCTGGAAAGGCCTCGAGCGTTTCGCGACGGTCGGGCACGAGCACGTCCACGCTGTAGGCGTGGTGGGCGGCGCGGGCGTCTTCGACGCAAGCCATAAGCTCGGCGGCCTGTGCCTGAGTGCAGTGAGCGATGCCAGCACGGTCAGTAATGTCCTCGCGCGGCAGGTCAAACACAATCGAGCCGTTATCGATGCAGATGACGCGGTCGGCAGTGCGATCGAGGTCGGATGTAATGTGGCTTGAGAGCAGCACGCTGTGCTGGCCGTCGGCGACAAAGGCGAGCAACTCGTCGAGCAGTTCCTCGCGCGCCATGGGATCGAGGCCCGCGGTGGCTTCGTCCAAAACGAGCAGCTTAGCATTGTGACTGAGCGCACAGGCGAGCTGCAGCTTCATGCCCATGCCGCGGGAGAGGTCCTTGACCTTCGTCTTGGGATCGAGGCCAAATCGGTCGATGAATCCGGCGAACGTTTCGCAGCTCCACGTGGGGTATGCCGGGCCTACGAGCCTCTCGACCTGGCCCACCTTGAGCGTGGAGGGGAAGGGACACGTGTCCAGGACAAGCCCGATGCGGGAGCGCAGGTGGCGCTGCGTCTCGTCGGGCGCGTTGGCGTCGCAGCGCTGTCCAAGCAGATGCACCTCGCCGGCATCGAGCTTTATAAGCCCAAGCGCGGCGCGAATGGTCGTCGTCTTGCCGGCGCCATTTGCGCCCACAAAGCCAACGATCTGGCCGGGCTCCACGGCGAGTGTGACCACTCGCAACGAAAAACGGTCGCTCACACGGCGTGAGATGCCTTTGAGTTCTAAAAGGTTTTGCATGGTATAGCCTTTCTTGCAGATGGCTACTGCATGGTTTCGGGGGCTACCAGGTCGAGCATCTCGTGCAGCTTGTCGCGCGTAACGCCCAGGGCT
Source organism: Collinsella sp. OM06-18AC (assembly GCF_003438785.1). Classification (NCBI taxonomy): domain Bacteria; kingdom Bacillati; phylum Actinomycetota; class Coriobacteriia; order Coriobacteriales; family Coriobacteriaceae; genus Collinsella; species Collinsella sp. OM06-18AC. The sequence goes on along the minus strand of NZ_QSTX01000007.1, from coordinate 54,668 downwards.
TCGGCTTGGCTCGCCGCTTTCGCAAGCAGTTCTTCGATATGGCAGAGCTGGTTTTCGCGCAAGAGCTCCTGGTTGCCCTCGGCGACAAAACAGCCCTTGCCCTGCACGGTGCAGATGAAGCCGAGTTGCTCCAGGTCGGCGTAGGCGCGCTTGGTGGTGATGACACTCACGCCAAGATCGCTCGCGAGTGCACGGATACTGGGGAGTTTGGCTCCCGCCGCGAGCGTGCCCGAAAGGATCTGAGCTTTGACTTGCGAGGCTATTTGCTCGTAGATGGGCTTGTCGCTCGAATTGGATAGGATGATGTCCACAGCGGCTCCTTAGCTGATGGGCTACACGTGTATATAACCGGTAAGCACAGTATATATACACTATGCACAGTTACGCAAGAGACAAATTCGGATTGGGCCGGCTACCCAGGCCCCAACTGATGAATTTGTCCTGATAGGCGCCCTAGAGCGGGATTTCGCGGCTACAATAGTGCGGTTACATCGACGTAATGCACTCAATGCAAGAAAGGATCCGCATGGCAAGCCTGTCGGATGAAATCTCGTCGCGCCGCACATTCGCGATCATCAGCCACCCGGACGCCGGTAAGACCACGCTTACCGAGAAGCTGCTGCTCTATACCGGCAGCATCCAGACCGCCGGTTCGGTCAAGGGCAAGAGCTCGGCCAAGCATGCCGTCTCGGACTGGATGGACATCGAGAAGGAGCGCGGTATTTCCGTTACCTCCTCGGTGCTGCAGTTCACCTACAACGGCGCCTGCGTCAACATCCTCGATACCCCCGGCCACCAGGACTTCTCGGAGGATACCTACCGTACCCTTATGGCTGCCGACGCCGCGGTCATGGTCATCGACGGCGCCAAGGGCGTCGAGGCCCAGACCAAAAAGCTCTTTAAGGTCTGTACGCTGCGCCATATTCCCATCTTTACCTTTGTGAACAAGCTCGACCACGAGGCTCGCGATCCCTTTGAGCTCATGGAAGAGATCGAGAATGTTCTGGGGATCAATACGTATCCCATGAACTGGCCGATCGGCAGCGGGCGCAACTTCCGCGGCGTGTTCGATCGTCAGACCCGTCGCGTCATTGCCTTTGAGGGCGACGGCCACGCCAACGCCACCAAGAAGGTCGCCGAGGTCGAGGCCGAGCTGGGCGATCCGGCCATGGACGAGCTTATTGGCGAGGAGAACCACAAGAACCTGATGGACGACATCGAGCTGCTCGATGGCGCCGGCGACGAGCTCGACCTGGATGCCGTGGCCTGCGGCAAGCTGAGCCCGGCGTTCTTCGGCTCGGCGCTCACCAACTTTGGCGTGGAGCCCTTCCTTAAAGAGTTCCTGCGTCTGGCCCCGACGCCGCGTGCCTATACCGATACGCTCACCAGCGAGCCGGTCGCGCCCGCCGAGAACGACTTTAGCGGCTTTGTGTTTAAGATCCAGGCCAATATGGACAAGAACCACCGCGACCGCATCGCCTTTGTGCGCATTTGCTCGGGCAAGTTCGAGCGTGGCATGGACGCCTTCCACGTGCAGGGCAACCGCAAGCTCAAGCTGGCTACGGGCACCTCGATGATGGCCGATGACCGCGCCATCGTGGACGAGGCGTACGCGGGCGATATCGTGGGCCTGTTCGATCCGGGTATCTTTAGCATCGGTGACACCGTGTGCTCCGGCAAGCGCCACGTGCAGTATCCGCAGATCCCGACGTTTGCCCCCGAGATGTTCGCTCGCATTACGCAGGTCGACACGCTCAAGCGCAAGCAGTTCGTCAAGGGTATGGAGGAGCTTGCCCAGGAGGGCGCCATCCAGATCTTCCGCGAGCTTGGTGCCGGCATGGAGAGCGTCATCGTGGGCGTGGTCGGCGTACTGCAGTTTGAGGTGCTCGAGCGCCGCCTCAAGGCCGAATATCGTGTTGAGGTTCGCCGCCAGCCGCTGCCCTATACGGACATCCGCTGGATTCAGAACGACCCCGATACCATCGATATCCCGGGCCTTTCGCTCACGCGCGACACCCTGCGCGTCGAGGACATGCGCGGCGGTAAGCTGCTGCTGTTCACGAGCCCGTGGAACGTGGATTGGGCAACTGACCACAACCCCGACCTTATCCTGTCGGAGTTTGGCAACGTGGCCTTTTAGCGCATCGGCGCGGTGGCCCTGCGGGGCTGCCGCGCCGTTTACTTGCCTGATGCCGTATGAGCGGCTATCATACCCACCGTCGTCTCAAGACCGGGGCGTCCGAGCAGTTCGGGTCCGATATCCTGCTCGTTAAACCTAAAACCAAAGGAGTACATAATGATCAAGAAGGTCATGGAGGACTACAAGGTCCTGTTGCGGAGCATTCCCGCGGCAACGGTTTCGCTGTTTTTCGTGAGCGTCATCATGATGAACCTGCTGGCCAACAAAGAGCTCATCAGCCTGCCGTATCTGGCACTCGATTGCGGCTTTGTGGTGAGCTGGGTTTCGTTTTTGTGCCAGGACATGATCTGCAAGCGCTTTGGCGCCAAGGCATCCATCAAAATCTCTGTCCTCGCGCTGCTGGTCAACCTGGCCGTGAGCCTGTGCTTTTGGGCATGCTCGCTCACGCCCGGCATGTGGGGCGCCTACTACGACACGGGCATGATCGAGGTCAACAGCGCCCTTAACGCCACCATTGGCGGCACCTGGTACGTGGTGCTGGGCTCTTCGCTGGCAATGCTCGTTTCTGCCGTGGTTAATTCCACGCTCAACCAGTCGCTCGGCCGTATGCTCAAAAAGAATAACTTTGCGAGCTTTGCCTTCCGTTCCTATGTGTCCACGGGTGTTGGCCAGTTTATCGACAACCTGGTCTTTGCCATTGTGGTGAGCCACACGTTCTTTGGTTGGACCTGGGTGCAGGTCCTTATGTGCTCGCTGACCGGCGCTGTTGCCGAGCTGCTGTGCGAGGTCTTCCTGAGCCCTGTGGGCTACAAGGTCGTGCGCGGCTGGGAGCGCGAGAATGTGGGCGCCGAGTATCTCGAGCGCCACGCAACCGCCTAAGGAGCAAGTATGCGGGTTTTGATCACGGGCGCTTCGGGCGGTATCGGAGCCGCGTGCGTGCAATGCTTTTTGGACGAGGGCCACGAGGTCGTGGGCTTTGATTTGCTGCCGGCAGCGATCGAGCACGAGCGCTATCGCCATCTGATCGTCGATGTCCGCGAGCCGGACTCGTTTCCAGGCGAGCTTGAACCCCAGGTGATCGTGAATGTTGCTGGTACGCAGGACTCGGCCGACGATATTGCCGCCAACCTGTGCGGCACCATCAACGTGACCGAGCGCTACGCCTTTGTGGGGGAGGGGCTTGCCGCCAAGCCGGCGCCGGCTATTACATCCGTGGTCAATGTGGGGTCGGCGAGCGGGCATACGGGATCGGAGTTTCCCGCCTATGCTGCCAGCAAGGGCGGCGTTATCGCCTACACCAAGAACCTTGCAAACCGCTTGGCGCCGCAGGCCATCGCCAACAGTGTGGACCCGGGCGGCGTTATCACGCCGCTCAACCGTTGCGTGATGGAAGACGAACACCTGTGGAACCAGATTATGGAGCTCACGCCGCTTAAACGCTGGGCCACCGCCCAAGAGATCGCCGAGTGGATCTACTTTGTGGGCGTGACCAACCGGTTTATGACCGGGCAGAGCCTGCTCATTGACGGTGGCGAGGCAGACCGTACCCAGTTTATTTGGCCCGAATAGGAAACGCGTCCGATGGAAAGCCGTCGGACGCGTTTTTGATGTATCGATTTTTAGCCGAGGCAAGTCCAGTTGACGGGGATCGAGCCGTGCTGTTCGAGTAGACGATTGGATGCCGAGAAGGGGCGCGACCCCATAAAAGCGGGGAGTTCTGCCGTGGCACGGTTGGCCGAAAGCGGCGAGGGGTGTGTGGAGGCCAGGCAGAACTTACCGGCTGCCTTGCCTGCGCCGGTCGCGGCGAGCTTGCCTTCGACCATCTGCTGGGCAAAGCGACCCCATGCCAAAAAGACTACCGGCTGGGGCAGCTGACAGCAGCGTTCGATAATATAGTCGGTGAGCGTGCTCCAGCCCAGCTTGGCGTGCGAATTGGCGGCATGCTTGCGCACGGTGAGCGTGGTGTTAAGGAGCAGGACGCCCTGTTGTGCCCATGGGGTTAGGTCTCCCGTGGCAGGAAAGGGGCAGTCCAGATCGGCTTTGAGTTCCTTATAGATGTTGCGCAGGCTCGGCGGCAACTTGGTTTGCGTCGCGGGAACCGAGAACGATAACCCCATGGCCTGGTTGGGTCCGTGATAGGGATCTTGACCCAAAATGACAACTTTGACATGGTCGGCCGGCGTATAGGCGAGGGCATTGAGGATGTCGTCTTGTGCCGGGTAAATGGTTTGCTCGGCACGTAAAAGGGCGATGCGCTCGAGCAGCTGGTCCGTCGTGTCACGTACCGGCTGCGGCGCATCGCCCAACCAAGTTGCTATGTTGCGGTCGCGAGTTGCGGTGTCCATGGGGCTCCTTTATGGCAGATGCTCTGTTGGCATCTATTGTAAAGGCGCACCGGTTGCCTTTATGCCGCGGCTGTATGAAGAGTGGGGCCTACGAGACGTGCTCGGGTGCTCCTGCCATGTGAGCGTGTCCTTGCGAGCGAAGGCGCGGGAGCTCGACGGTTGCCGCCATGACGCCGGTGAGGATGAGGGCGGCGCCAAAGAAGGCGATGGGGCTCAGGACCTCGCCGACCAGGAAGAACGAAAAGACGGCGGAGCAGACCGGCTCGAGCGAGAAGGCAAAGCCCGTGGTCTCGGCGGGCACGTGGGGCTGTACGAGCGTCTGGGTGATAAAGCCGTAGGCAGAGCAGATGAGTGCGAGTGCGACGACAACGACGATCTCGCTCGGCGTGCTGGGAAGCGTAAAGCCGCCAAAGGTAAATGCGGCGATGCCCGAGAACAGGCCGCCGAAGCCCAGCTGCCAAACACCCAGGGCCAGCGGATCGACTTCTTCGACAAAGCGCTTGGCTACGATAATGTGGCCGGCATAGATAAAGGCCGAGAGCAGCATGATGATCGCGCCGGGATTCAGGCTGGTAAAGTCGGCGCCCGAGAGCAGCAGCATACCGCAGGTGACGATGGCAGTTCCAATGAGCACCTTGCGCTCGGGGGCGCGACGCAGCAGAGCTGCGTTGGCAAACGGCACGATTACGACCGTCAGGCTCTGCAAAAAGCCGGCGGTTGAGGCGGAGGTGAGGCTGGAGCCCAAGCACATGCAGGTGAGCTCGGTTGCCATGATGGCGCCGATGATGGCGGCGCGAACCATCAGGTCGCGGTTAATGCGCAGCGCGTGCTTGTGGAAGAGCAGCAGGCAGGCCACAAAGGCGATGATGCAGCGCAGCGCAACGATGCTCGTGGCGTTCATGCTGTCCATGCCGATCTTCATGAGGGGGTACGAAAAGCCCCATGCGACGGGAACGGAAAACGAGAGCGCGATTGCTTTTTTGCGATCCATGGGACTCCTTTTGTTACAGAACGGTTTCGCAAAAAGGATTCTGCTCCCAGATTTAGATGTAGTAAAGCGAATGTATCTTCAGTATGATTAAGTAATACTAATGTAGGCGGAAAAAGCGCTGGCAAAACGTTTTACGGCTACATCGATGTGGAGGCACGATGGCATCGCGGTATCAGATTGTATGTATGGTGGTCGATTGCGGCAGCCTGAAGGGCGCGGCCGACGAGCTGGGCTATACGCAAAGTGCGGTAAGCCAGGCCGTCAAAGCGCTCGAGCGCGAGCTGGGCACCACGATTATCGAGCGCGGCAAGCAGGGCGTGTCGCTTACGCGCGACGGCAAACAGTCCCTGCCGTATCTGCGCCAGATTGTAACTGCCGAGGCCGAGCTCGAGGGCAAGCGTCAGGAGTTGCTGGGGCTTTCATCGGCCGACATTCGCATTGCGACGTTTACCAATGTGAGCCGTACCGTGTTGCCGCGCGTGATCCGCGACTTTGGGGCCCTGCATCCGGGCGTACGCTTTACCCTCAAGCAGGGCGATTACACGCGCAACGCCCAGTGGGTGCACGATGGCGTGGTTGACTTTTGCTTTACGGCACGCGGATTTACCACGGGGCTTCAGAAGCGCGTGGTCTATCACGACGAGCTGGTGGCGCTGTTGCCGGCCGCGCATCCGCTGACGGCAAAGGAAAAGGTGACGCTCGCCGACCTGGCGTCCGAACCGTTTGTGCTGCTGGATGAGGGCGAACAGAGTCTGGTGCTCGATGCCTTTGCCGCGCATGGGCTGTCGCCGCGCGTGACGAGCGAGGTGACCGACGACTACACCATCATGGCGATGGTGGAGGAGGGCCTAGGCGTGAGTATGCTGTATCGCCGTACCGTCGAGGGCATGAGGGCCGATATTCGCGTGCGTCCCATCGTGCATGCTCCCTCGCGTGACGTAGTGGCAGCCTGGCGCAGCTGGGACACCATGCCTATCGCCACGAGGCACTTTATCGACTATATGAGCTCGCATATTGTCAATTAATGACTGGCATGGCGTTGAGTGCGGTGTTTAGCGGGCTGTCGCTTTGGCTTGGGCGGCGCGATAGGTGCGTGCCGGGTGGCAGAGTAGTACCGCCACGACCATAAAGAACGCCGTGGTGCCCAGGCTGATGGGGTAGACCATCATGATGTTCGCAAAGGTGCGGAAGTGCGGGAACACGCAGAATACCCAATAGAAGCGAATACCGCAGACGCAGATCATGGTGATGAGGGCGGGCATGAGCGAGATGCCAAAGCCGCGCAGGTAGCCGGACATGTTTTCGTAGAACATGCTAAAGGCGTAGGCAGGGAAGATCGAACACACGCGGATGTAGCCGATCGAGACGATGTTGGGGTCGCTGTTAAAGAGCGATAGGATCTCGCGCCCCAAGCCTACGATGATGACGATGGTGGTGAGCGCGACGATACCGCCTTCGACCAGGCAGACCTTGAGCGTCTTGGTGCAGCGGTCGATTTGGCGGGCACCGTGGTTTTGTCCCACAAAGGTGGTGCAGGCCTGGCTAAAGCTGTTGAGCAGGTTGTAGCACACGTACTCCAGGCTCATGGCAGCGCTGGATGCCGCCATGACCTCGGTGCCCAAGCTGTTGATGGCGGACTGGATGATGATGTTGGCGACGGCAAAGACGGCGCTCTGGATGCCGGCGGGCAGGCCGATCTTGACGATGCGCCTGAGGGCGACGAGGTCGATGGCAAGGTCGCGTGGGGTGACGCGGACGACGGAGTCGGTCTTGAGCAGACGGACAAAGAGGGTTGCGGCGCTGACGGTGTAGGCGATGGCGGTGGCGATGGCGACGCCCGCGACGCCCCAGTGGAGTACGGGGACAAAGATGAGGTCCAGGCCAATGTTGAGGACGGTGGACACGGCAAGCGCCTGCAGCGGCATGCGGGTGATGCCGACGGAGCGGAAGATCGCGGCCTCAAAGTTGTAGAGCAAGATCGAGGGCATGCTGAGCAAAAAGACGCGCAGGTAGAGCGAAGCGAGCGGCATGGTCTCGGCAGGCACGTTGAGCGCAGCGAGCATGGGCTCGGCAAAGATCTCGCCCAGTGCGATGACGGCAAAGCCCACGAGTGCCATTAAAATCGAGGTATGGACGGCGCGTTTGACCATGTTCTGATCGTTGCGGCCGATAGCGTTGGCGATGACCACGTTGGAGCCAAGCGACATGCCAATAAAAAGGTTGAGCATAAGACTGGTAAGCGGAACATTGGAGCCGACCGCCGCCATGGCGAGGGTTCCCTGGTCGCCCGAGAAGTTACCGATGATGACCGTGGCGATGAGGTTCGACAGCTGCTCCAAGATGCTCGTGGCGGCCACGGGGAAGGCGAACAGGGGAATATTGCGCCATAGCGAGCCGGTGGTCATGTCAATGTGCTTAGATGCGGTGTCTGCCATACGCTCTCAATCTCTAATATGCTCTTTCGTGCTTATTTGCGCAGACGATGATACTCCTAATCGACTAGTCGGCACTTAGGGACATTCCTTTTCTGCCGGCAGCTGGGGGACACTCCTTGTCTCTTCTATGACTAGATGGGGAAGGCGTGCGACAATGGTGGGCGTTGTGTTGTTCGCGCTAAGGAGTTGCCATGTTGTTGTGTCCCGTTTGCCATGAGCCGTTGGTGGACGATGAGCGCGGTGCTGTGTGCGCGGGCGGACACCGGTTTGATCGTGCGCGCGAGGGCTATCTGTATCTACTGCGCTCGTCCAAGAGCGGCGACTCCATGGGCGATCCCAAGTCGCAGGCGCGTAGTCGTCGCGACTTTCTGAACCGCGGTTACTATGCGCCGTTGCGCGATGCGATGGTCGAGCTGGTGCGCAAGCAGGTGTCTGGGCGCGCGGCGTCTGCAGGCGTCCCCATGACCTTGCTCGATATTTGCTGCGGCGAGGGCTACTACACTAGCGCCATGGGTGCGGTGCCGGACGTGGATGCTTACGGTTTCGACCTGGGCAAGGAGATGGTGCGCCTGGCCGCCAAGCGCGGCGATGCGACCTACTTTGTGGCCAATATGAAGGACATCCCCGTGGCCGATGGCGCCTTCGATATGGTGACCGAGCTCTTCGCTCCCTTTAACGAGCGCGTGTTTGCCCGCGTGCTGGCGCCCGAGGGCTCGCTCTACACCGTGGTGCCGGGTGCCCGTCATCTGTTTGGGCTCAAGGAGGTGCTCTACGACACGCCGTACCTTAACGACGAGAAGCTGCCGAAGACGACCGAGCTCGAGTTGGTGGGAACGCAGCGGGTGTCTGCGAACATTACGCTCCAGACCCAGGCTGACATCGAGGCGGTGTTCCAGATGACGCCGTACTACTACCGTACGCGCCCCGCCGACAAAGAGCGCCTGGCAAACCTGGACACCCTTCAAACCGATATCGACTTCATCATCGCCGAGTACCGCCACTAATCTACCAAAAAGGGACAGGTTTATTTTGGCAGGTTTTATCTGGGCAAATGCAAAGGGCCGACCGCGGAGATGTGCGATCGGCCCTTTTTAGTTGCTTGGCTGCAGAGGCTATGAGAAGCGAGCGCTTACAGGCGGTCCTTGTTCTCGGCCTTGACGGCGTGCGCCTGCTGAACAAAGAACAGGTCGTACACCACGATGACAAAGGCGCCAAAGTTGATGGCGTCGCCGCCAAACGCGGGAAGCGTGAGCACCGCCTGGGCAAGCGTGGCGACTGCAGCAACGATACCGAGCTTAAACGCGCCGTCAACCTGCGAAGGCTTGTTGGCACCCTTGATGCCCGCAACGCCCGCGGCAAGATCGATGAGGCCCTTGGCGATAATCACGGCCGCGGCGAGCATGGCGTTCGATCCGTAGGTGGACTCGAACTTGCCGGTCGCGATGCCGGCGATTCCTATGACGAGACTGGCGATGCCCAGAACAAAATAAATCAGGGCAAGGATTTTGAGTGTCTTGCGAGTGAAGCTCATGGCTGGTCCTTTCGATACGAGTACGCCAACCTGGCGCACCCTATGTGCTGCACATATGGTGAAGCACATTGTAGTTCAACGCGGCGATGCATGCGCCTGAAAGCGTCTCTTGCCTGCACGGTTCAACCTTTCAAAAAGGAAAGCTGGACGTAAGTCAAATCGATGGCAGCGCATGCGCGGCGCTGCGATGATGAGGCCATGGTAAGAGCTGGACCGAAGGAGGAGCCATGATGTACGGAGTCAAGCAAGTGGATGAGCCGCGGTCGCTGGGAAGGCGCATGAGTGATTCTGTGATCGCTGCCGTGTGCACGGTATTGATGGCGGTGCTTTGTATTGGGATGCTGTGGACCATGTCGCATGTGGGACAATAACGGACGGTTGGGTGCCGACATGAATGGCGCCCATGTATTCGTTTTGTTTGCTAAGGAGTGTCCATGGGCGTCGTCGATCCCTTTTCTGTTGCTCGGGCTGCTGGGCTCGAGCTCGTGCGGACGTCCGAGGGCCTTACGCTCACCGACGGCACGATGGAGTTGCGTGCCGATTTTGGCCGCATGCTTCCACGGCTCAAGCAGGGTCGTCTGCAGCAAGAGCTGTTGGTAAAGGCTGTGCGCACAAAAGGCATCGAACAACCATGGGCGATTGACGCCACGGCAGGCTTTGGCGAGGATTCGCTGCTGCTGGCGGCAGCGGGCTTTACCGTCGATCTGTATGAGCAGGATTGCGTGATCGCGGCGCTGCTCCAGGATGCCCTGGATCGCGCGTCAGATGATTCGGCGCTTGCGGCCGCCGTGGCGCGCATGCACTTACATGCGGGCGAGGACAGCATTGCCGGCCTTCGCCATACGGCTGAGCTGGTCGAGCGCGATGAGCTCGCGGCTCCCGACGTGGTGTATCTGGACCCCATGTTTCCTGAGCGCACCAAGAGCGCGGCGGTCAAAAAGAAGTTCCAGCTCTTGCACCATCTGGAACAGCCGTGTGCCGATGAGGAGACGCTGGTTAAAACTGCGCTTGCAGTGCGGCCGCGCAAGGTCGTTATCAAACGGCCGGTGAAGGGCCCATTGCTTGCCGGCGTTAAGCCGAGCTATCAGCTTGCGGGCAAGGCCGTCCGCTACGATGTTTTGGTGCCGCCGCGCCCGTAGCCTGCGCGTGATGGCCGGCGATGTGTCGGTGCCGTGCCGCTGCGTGAGCGCCGCTCCGTTGCGGAGCCTATTTCCAAGGATGCGACGTCAGATGCCACCCGCCGCAGTATTCGCATTTGTAGCAGGCCAAACCACGCCGTCCACGGTTTTCGCAGTCGGCCATAACGGCCTCGGCCTCGGCGCGTGTGTCGTAGCGGTTTTTGCGCTCGCACGATTTGTAGCGCCAAGCCTCATCGCGCTCGGCGTCCAGGGCATCGCGGCGCTCGTCCTCGCGCGCAAACAGGTCGCTCATATCGCCGCCGGTGGCAGCGCCCAAAAACTCGCTTTTGGCCTTTGACCAGGCGGCTCGCTTTTTGCTTCCCATCCGCTCCTTGCCCTTTCCAAACGCTGGTATCATTGCTCAATCAAAGTGATACCAATAAACGTGAGGTCGCCGCGTGATGATCAGAAAAACCCTCGAGACCGACATTCCCGCCGTCATGGCTATCTATGATGCCGCCCGCGCCTTTATGCGCGCGCATGGCAACGCCACGCAGTGGCCCGAGGGCACGCCTTCGGCCGAGCAGCTGGCTGCCGATATCGCCGCCGGTGGCAGCTATGTGTGCGAAGTCGACGGTCGCGTGGTGGCGACGTTTGCCTTTTTGCCGGGCCCGGACGAGTGCTATGACGTCATCGAGGACGGTCAGTGGCGCAGCGACACTCCGTACGCCGTGCTGCACCGCGTGGCGTCCGACGGCACCGTGCACGGTATCGCGGCCGCGATGTTTGCCTTTGCCAAGGAGCGTGCCGACCATCTGCGTATCGATACGCACGCGGACAACCTGCCCATGCAGGGTGCGAGCCTCAAGGCAGGGTTCGAGCGCGCCGGCGTCGTGTATGTGTCCGACGGCACGCCGCGCGTTGCGTTCGACTGGCTGCGCGAGGCATAAGGGCCGAGTCACATACCAGCGTTTCATCGAAATGAAAATGGCCCCGCGTGGGGCCATTTTTGGTAAAACGCGTCGTTGTGGGACTCGCATTGTTACCGCCTCAGATGAGACCGGGCAGACAAAAGGGGAGGTGCCGGCTTTCGTAAGGCGCGAACCTACGAAAATCGCCGCGCGGCAACGCAGGGCGATGAGCTTGGTCGGGGGATAGGGCCCGCTTCGCCCGCCGGCCCGTAAATTGTATCATCCAGTGTGGAACGAGGATGCCCGTTGCCGAGTGCGACGGGCTTGCAATAAGAGGAGAGCCATGTCGAAGCAAGCGGTCGTTGGAATCTTGGCGCATGTCGATGCCGGCAAGACCACACTGGCCGAGGCCATGCTGTTCTGCGCGGGTCGCATTCGCAAGCGCGGCCGCGTGGACGATGGCGACTCGCACCTGGATACCAACGCCATCGAGCGCGAGCGCGGCATCACGATTTTCTCGTCGCAGGCCGTGTTCGACCACGGTGATACCCGCGTCATGCTCGTGGACGCTCCCGGACACGTGGATTTTTCGGCCGAGGCAGAGCGCACGTTGCGTGCGCTCGACTACGCGATTTTGGTGGTAGGTGCCAACGACGGCGTGCAGGGGCACACCGAAACCCTGTGGCGCCTGCTTGCGCGCTATGACATTCCGACGTTCATCTATATCAACAAAATCGATTTGGAGAATCCCGGCCGCGATGTTTTGCTGGCACAACTTGGGCAGCGTCTTTCCGAGGGCTGCCTCGATGCGAACGAACTGCTGGCGGGCGGCGCCGCTTGGGAGGACGCTGCCGCGTTGGACGAGGCAGCCCTCGAGGAGTTTCTTGAGACGGGTGAGCTTTCCGTCGCAACGCTTTCGCGCATGGTTGCCGAGCGCAGGCTCTTTCCCTGCTTTGCCGGCTCGGCGCTCAAGGATCAGGGCGTGGGCGAGCTGCTGGATGGTATGTGCACGCTGATGCGTGAGCAGGCGTGGCCGCCGGAGTTCGCCGCGCGTGTCTATCGTGTCAGCCGCGGTGTTCGTGGCGAGCGCTTGGCTTGGGTTAAAGTGACCGGCGGCACACTGCATGCCAAACAGATGATTGACGGGCGTTCCGGCGCCGAGGCATGGGAGCAAAAGGTCGATCAGGTGCGCATCTATAACGGAGAGAAGTACGAGCTTGCCCAGGAAGTTGCCGCTGGCGGTATTTGTGCCGTGACGGGTCTTGCGCACGTTCGCCCGGGGGATGCCTTGGGTGCGGAGCCCGGGTGCGATGCGCCCGTCATTGCGCCGGTCCTCACCTATACGGTGCTCCCGGGCGAACATGATGTCCATGCGGTGTTTAAAGCGCTGGCTGAGCTGACGGACGAAGACCCCATGCTCGGCGTAAGCTGGAATACGCATCTTGAGCAGATTCACTTGCAGTTGATGGGCGCCGTGCAACTCGAGGTCGTGCAGCGGGTGTTGGCCGATCGCTTTGACCTTTCGATTGAGTTTGAGCCCGGCGGCATTCTCTATAAGGAGACTATTTCGCGGCCGGTCGAGGGCGTGGGCCACTTTGAGCCGCTGCGCCACTATGCCGAGGTGCATCTGCGCCTGGAGCCGTTGCCGGCGGGTTCGGGTGTGCAGTTTGGCACCGTGACCTCGGCCGACGAGCTCGATCTTAACTGGCAGCGTTTGGCACTCACCAACGCTATGGAGCGCGACCACCTGGGCGTGCTGACGGGCTCGCCCATCACCGATGTGCGCATTACGCTCGCGGGCGGCCGCGCGCATGCCAAACACACCGAGGGCGGCGATTTTCGCCAGGCCACGTACCGCGCGATTCGCCAGGGTTTGATGCAGGCGCGCGAGGCCGGCGCGGCGGTGTTGTTGGAGCCGTGGTATCGCTTTGAGCTCGAGGTGCCGGGGGAGTGCGTGGGCCGGGCGCTCTCGGATGCCACGCGCATGAGTGCCGAGTACGAGCCGCCGACGATGGCGGGAGACCGGGCGAAGCTTGTGGGTCGCGTTCCGGCATCCGAGGTGCAAGATTATGCGCTGGAGGTGGCTGCCTACACGAGCGGTCGCGGGCATCTGTACCTGGAGTTCGCCGGTTATGCGGCTTGCCATGATGGCGAGCGCGTAATCGAGGCTGCCGCCTACGAGCCCGAGGCCGATCTGCCCAACACGCCCGACTCGGTCTTTTGCGCCCACGGCGCCGGCTACACGGTCAAATGGTACGACGCACCCGCTTGCGGCGCACGTAAAGGTCGATCCCGCCACCTTCCGCCCCTGGCGAGCAGCAGACGCCGAGTTTTTCGGCCACATGTGACAAAGGGGCAGTTCCTTTGTCACATGCTATTGGTATAACTCGGTATAAGTTGGTATAACTGTTACCAGGGTTTGCCAATCCGAGGAGGCCGATATGAATCCAAATCCCTTTAAGCCCACAGCTGGTAAGCGGCCTCCGATACTCATCGGTCGCGAGTCGGTCATCGAAGATTTTGAGGAAGGGCTCGACAACGGCGCCGGAGCGCCGGGCAGGCTCATGCTCATTACGGGAAACCGCGGCTATGGCAAAACGGTTCTCCTGCGGGAGCTGCAACGTCTAGCCAGCGAGCGCGGATGGGCGGTTGTCTCCGATTCCGCTTCGCTTGGTTTGTGCGACCGCTTGGCCGACGCGCTTCGCTCGAATAAACCCGTTGTGACGTCAATGGAGTTTGGGCCGTCGTTTGGCCGGATGTCGGTCGAGGCGGCGCGGGCAAAAGGCGAGACATTGCGAGGGCTGGTCAACGAGCGTCTCAAGAAGCTCGGTCCGGGCAAGGGCGTCTTGTTTGCGATTGACGAGGCACAATCGGTGTCTATCGAGGAACTGGCGGCTCTTGCCGTCCTCTATCAGCAGGTGCTCGGAGACCAGGATGCCACGGGCTTGCCCGATAGCGACCAGCGCGGTCTTGCGCTGGCGTTCGCCGGCTTGCCCAGTATGGTTGACGATCTGCTCGAAGAGCCGAGCGTGACGTTTTTGCGGCGTGCCCAGCAGCGTACGTTGGGGGCAATATCTTTGCCCAAAGTGCGCGATTCGTATATCCAGACGGTCAAAGACGCTGGTCTTTACGTTGACGCGGAGACGGCGGACCTTGCGGCGCGCAAGAGCATGGGGCATCCCTATATGGTTCAGCTGGTGGGCTATTACATGTGGCGGTCTGCTGTCCGGCGTGGCTCGCAGGTCATCGAAAGGCGCGATGTCGAGAATGGCCATGCGGATGCCGTCTCCGAGTTCTACGAAGCGGTTGACGCACCTCTGTATTACGGTCTGCGCAGCCCTCAGCGCCTCTTTATCGAGGCTATGGCGGTTGACGAGGACAAGCCGACGCGCACGGCGGATATCATTGAGCGCTGCGACCGTACCCAGAGCTGGGCGAGTAAATATCGCGCAAGCCTGATTCGCGAGCGCGTCATCGAGGCCGCCGGATACGGCCTTGTGCGGTTTACCGTGCCCATGCTGGGCGAGTATATCCGCGACCGCGTTTTATGGCATGAGTAGGGTGATAAAGGTGACGGAACAGAAGATGAGCCCGCAGGCTATCGAGGTGCGCGGTGCACGTGTCCACAATCTCAAGGACATCGATATCGATATTCCGCTGGGGAGGCTCGTGGGCATTGCCGGCGTGTCGGGCTCGGGCAAGAGCTCGCTGGCGCTGGGAGTTCTTTATGCCGAGGGCTCGCGCCGTTACCTGGAGGCGCTCAGCACCTATACTCGACGTCGCCTGACGCAGGCCGAGCACGCCCAGGTGGACGAGGTATTGCACGTACCGGCGGCACTCGCGTTGCATCAGCGTCCCAGTGTGCCAGGCGTGCGCTCGACCTTTGGTACCATGACCGAGCTCAACAACAGTCTGCGTTTGCTCTTTAGCCGCTGTGCCCATCACGTGTGCCCACATTGCGGGGCGCGTGTGGAGCCGAGCCTTAACGTGGCTGCGGGCCTGTCGCTCACGTGCCCCGCATGCGGCCGCGAGTTCTACGCGCCGAGTGCCGAGGACCTTGCCTTTAACAGCGGCGGTGCGTGCCCTACCTGCGGCGGCACCGGTGTCATGCGCGAGGTGGACGAAGCGAGCCTGGTGCCCGACGAGTCAAAGACCATCAACGAAGGCGCGGTGCTTCCCTGGGGTACGCTCATGTGGGATCTGATGAAGCAGGTAGCCGGCGAGATGGGCGTGCGCACCGACGTGCCGTTTAACCAGCTCACGCCCGCCGAGCGCGACATTGTGTTCCACGGTCCGGCGGTTAAGAAGCACATTCTCTACGTTCCCAAAAAAGGCGAGGGCGCCACGCCGCTCGACTTCACCTATTACAATGCCGTCTATACGGTCGAGAATGCGCTCGCCAAGGTTAAGGACGATAAGGGACTTAAGCGCGTGGCTCGCTTTTTGCGCGAGGGCCCGTGCCGTGACTGCGGCGGCACGCGTCTCTCCGAGGCTGCGCGCCAGCCCCAGGTGCGTGGTATCAATCTGGCGCAGGCCGCGGCCATGACGCTGGGTGAGGCGATTGAGTGGGCGCGCGGGGTGCCCGCATCCTTGCCGGCCGAGATGCAGCCCATGGCGACGGATATCTGCGATTCGTTTTTGAGCGCGGCTCGTCGCCTGGTCGACCTGGGGCTCGATTACCTCTCGCTCGACCGCGCCGGTGCTACGCTCTCCACGGGTGAGCGCCAGCGCGTGCAGCTTGCCCGCGTGGTGCGCAACCGCTCGACGGGCGTGCTGTATGTGCTCGACGAGCCCTCGATCGGCTTGCATCCTGCCAATGTTGACGGCTTGGTAGGCGTAATGCGCGATCTGGTGGATGACGGCAACACCGTGGTCGTTGTCGACCACGACACGCGCGTATTGGCGGAAGCCGATTATCTGGTCGAGATGGGCCCCGTTGCCGGAGCGGGCGGCGGTAATGTGATCGCCGCCGGTACGGTGGATGAGGTCGAGCAATCGCAGGACAGCCGCATCGCCCCGTTTTTGCGCTCGGAGCCCAAGCGCTTGCGGCCGCAGGTGGCTGACGACGAAATGTTCGACCAGGGCCATATCCGCATGGCGACCGATGCCATCCATACCGTCAAACCGCTCGAAGTCGATATACCGCGCGGTCGTCTCGTCGCGGTGACGGGCGTTTCGGGTTCGGGTAAGACGACGTTGGTGCTCGAGACGCTCATCCCGGCGCTCAAGGCTCAGGCAACTGGCGAGCGCCTGCCAAGCCATGTGCGCTGGATCGATGCCGAGGGCATCGCACGCGCCAACCTGATTGACGCTACGCCCATCGGCGCCAACGTGCGCTCGACGGTGGCGACTTATGCCGACATCCATGACGAGCTGCGTCGCGCCTTCGCCCGTACGCCCGAGGCCAAGGCAGCTGGCTACAAGGCGGGCGCATTTAGCTACAACACCGGCGCCTTGCGCTGCCCTACGTGCGATGGCACGGGTTCGATATCGCTCGACGTGCAATTTTTGCCCGATGTCGAGATCGTCTGCCCGTCATGTCGCGGCTCACGCTATGCAGACGCGGCCTCGCATATCCATCGCGAGGGCAAGGACGGGAGCCTGCTTACGTTGCCGCAGCTCATGGACATAAGTGTGGACGAGGCCCTCGACGCTACGGTGGGGCTCAAGAAAGTTCAGGCGCGCTTACAGACCCTGCACGACCTGGGCTTGGGTTATCTCACGCTCGGCGAGCCCACGCCGGCGCTTTCGGGCGGCGAGGCGCAGCGCCTTAAGCTCGCGAGCGAGATGGGCCGCGTGCAGGATGATGCCGTATTCGTGTTCGACGAACCCACAATTGGCCTGCACCCGCTCGATGTTCAGGTGCTGCTGAGTGTGTTCGACGGCCTCGTTGCCAAGGGCGCCACAGTCGTCGTAATCGAGCACGACCTCGACCTTATCCGTAACGCCGATTACGCAATCGATATGGGCCCAGGTGGTGGCGACGCAGGCGGGCAAATCGTCTGCGTCGGCACGCCGGGCGACATCGTGGCATGCCCCGCAAGCATCACCGGCCGCTACCTATAACCGAATGTGACAAAGGGACCGTCCCTTTGTCACATTCCCAGAAAGCCTGTTTGGCGCAGAGCCTCGTAGAGGACGATGGCGGCGCTGTTGGAGAGGTTGAGTGCGCTGATGCGGTAGTCGTCCGGATTGACGAAGTTGCCGCAGATATCCTGTCGAAGGATGGCTTCGTGGCTGTCCTCGGTATGCCCGAGCGACTCCTCGTGGGCCTCCCAGGCGTCGGCGTTTTCGAGCGAGTCGCAATCGCGCAACATGGGGATGCGCTCGCAGCGCTCGGGCGCCGCGGCAAGCAGTGGCTCGGGAATCCCCGAGCTCTCGCTGCCAAAGACCAAAAAGTCACCGTCGCGGTAGGTACTTTGCGCATAGGTGCGGCGCGCCTTTTTGGTCAGCAGATGCAGGCGTTCGTCGGCGGGGGAGAGGCCGTTGCGCGCAAGGAAATCCTCCCAGCCGGCATAGGTCGTCACGTCCAAATTTTGCCAGTAGCCCAGGCCGGCGCGACGCACCGTCTTGTCGTCGAGCGAAAACCCCAGCGGCTCCACCAGATGCAGGCGGGCGCCGGTAACCACGCAGGTGCGGCCGATATTGCCCGTATTGGCCGGAATCTCGGGCGCATACAGCACAATGTTGAACATGAATCTCCTTGGCTCAGAACGAAAAACCACCACGAAGGGCACCTTCGTGGTGGTTTGGCGGTTACGTAGGCGGAAAAATGCCCGCTTGGATAAATCTAGGCGCGGTGCCAGTCGGTCAGGCAGGCATCGAGGGAGGCGATGAGCGCATCCTTGTCCATGTGACGGCCGATGATGCACAGGCTCGTCATGCGGTCGCCCGTCTCGTCGTCCCAAATCTGCATGATCTCGGGGTTCTCGTCGATGATCTTCTGCTTCTCGCCCTCGGGCGCGGAGTCAACGAACAGACCGTTCTCCATCAGGCGCATTTGGTGGCCGGCCTGCTCGAACATGTAGCACATGTCCGGATCGCCGGTCTGCCACAGCGGACCCTTGACGCGGATGACCTCGTCGGGCCACTCCTGCTCAACAAAATCGGTGAACTTCTGCAGGTCAAACGGCTTGCGGCGCGAGTACACAAAGGTCTCGATGTCGTACTCGAGCACCTCGGGGTCGTCGTGCTCCTCGGGATGCTCCATGGCCTCGATCCAGGCGGCGGAGTTGTAGGCGCGCATAAAGTCGAAGCGGTCGGTGTCGAGCAGCTCCTCCATGGGGACCTCGCCGTTTTGGGCCTCGACAATCACGGCGTCCTTCTGCAGGCTGCGCACGATAGCCTTGAGCTCGGCGATCTGCTCAGGGCTCACGGTATCGGTCTTGTTGAGGATCAGCGTGGAGCAGAACTCGATCTGCTGGATGAGCAGGCTCTCGATGTCGTCCTCGTCGATATCCTCGGCCAGCAGGTCGCGACCGCCGTTGAACTCGTCGTACATGCGGGCGCAATCGACCACGGCCACGATGTTGTCGAGTGCAAGCTTGGGCTGGCCGCCCACCTTGGCCTCGTCGCAGAAGCTTGAGATGGTGTAGGCGATGGGGATAGGCTCGCAGATACCCGAGGCCTCGATGATGATGTAGTCGAACTTGCCCGAATCGGCGATGCCCTGCAGCTGGTTGGCAAGGTCGTCCGAAAGCGTGCAGCAGATGCAGCCGTTGGTGAGCGGGATGAGGTCGTCGGTCTCGGAAAGGCCGCCGTCGGCGATGAGGCTGGCGTCGACGTTGATCTCGCCGATATCGTTGACGATCACGGCGGCGCGGATGCCGCCGTCGTTAGCGAGGATGTGGTTGAGCAGTGTGGTCTTGCCGGCACCGAGGTATCCGGTAAGCATGATGATCTTCACGGGTTTGTTGGGCATGTGCCCTCCTTTGTTAGACATGGCTTACAGTTGAATCTTATGCCAAACGCCTGCTCTTATACCCACGCGCCGGCAAATAACACAGGCTACTCCCAGGCTCCCCATACATCGGGGCAATAACCGACGGTGGCCTTTTTGCCGTTGCGCACGATGGGCTCGGCTAGAACCTGCTGGTTCTCGAGCAACTTGTCGAAGCGCTGGCTAGGGGTGAGGTGCTGGATGAGCGCGAGCGTCTCCTCGTCCTTGGCCTTGGGGTTGAGCAGCTTGTCGATGCCGCCGACCGCCTGCATCACGCTCGTGAGCTCGCCTTTGCTCATCTCCTTTTCCTTCAGGTCGATAAATTGCACCTTAATGCGGCGCTCCTTAAAATAGCGCTGTGCTTTCTTGGTGTCGAAGGACTTCTTAGTCCCGAAGATTTGAGTATTCATGGCCCCGCCGTTCTAACGAATGAAGTTGGTGCGCTCGCGATCGGCTTCGGGGGCTTCGATGCCGGCGGCCTGGCCTGCTTCGATACAATGCAGAAGCCAGGCCATGTTTTTGCCGATGTTTCGCATGGTGGCAAGGCCTTCGGCGTCCTGGGTGGCCTCGCCCGGCATGGCGCCAAAGACGTTGTTCCAGTATGTGGAGGCCACCACGGGCATCTGGTTGATGGTGAAGTACTTGTTGAGCACGTCGAAGGTGGTCGACGTGCCGCCGCGGCGGGCAACGGCCACAGCGGCACCCGGCTTGTGCGCAAAGGCCTTGCTGCCTGCATAGAATGCGCGGTCGAGTGCCGAGAGGATGCGTCCGCTGGGGTGCGCGTAGTAGACGGGGGAGCCAAAGACAAAGCCGTCTGCCTGCTCGGCGGCGGCAATCAGCTCGTTGACCACATCGTCGTCAAAGGTGCAGCGGCAATCGAGCTTTCCGCACTGGCCGCAACCGATGCAATCGCGGATGGGCTTGGCGCCCAGTTGAAACGTCTCGGTATCGATGCCCTCGGCCCTAAGTTGCTCGGCGACCTCGGCGAGTGCGCGGGCGGTGTTGCCGTTTGCCTTGGGGCTGCCATTGACCAAAAGAACCTTCATCACAAACTCCCTCTGCTGTCGGTGACTTCTGCGGAGGATTATCGCACGAGAGGGCAGATGGCGCGGGGCGCGATGCGAAACGGCTTGTGTTTCACATCGCGCCCTACGTCGCTAGTCCAGCTTGGTGCCCGGTATCTGCGGCGCTTCTTTAAGCAACGCATTGAGCTCGTTCAGAATGGAAACGGGCTGTCGGTCGACGGTGTCCAGATGAAGCGTGGCCACGCGAAGGGGCGGCTGATATTCAAATGAGCCCAAGAGCACGGGCGATCCCAAGAACCGTTCGATTTCGTCTGCAACCGCGTCGGTCTCTTCGGGATCAAGCTCGTCAAAGAGCGCCACGAACATCGGTCCGGTCGAGCGGAACAGACGACCCTTGCCGCGCGAGCAATCCATGAGGCAGGCGGCGCTTTCTGCCAAAACGCGGTCGCCTGCATCAAAGCCAAAGCGGGCATTGACCTGTGCGATTTCGTCGATTTTAATGGCGATCAAGCCCGCGTTTCGTGCCACGCGACGCATCTCGCCAATGGCGTTGACCAGGGCGTGGATATCGCCCAGGCCGGTCACGGAATCGGTCGTATCTGCCAAGCTTCGGTTGGTGACAATGCCCACATACATGTTGGGCTCGGTATCGGTGCCGTCCAGGCGGTAACCTGTGCAGTCGCAAAGCGCGTATTTTCCGGCGGTATTCATGACGCGATACTGCATGCAGTGGAAGTGCCACGTGCCGTTTACCACCATATCGAGCTCGGCACGTACGTTGTCGCGGTCCTCGGGGTGAACACGGGCAAGCCATATATCGAGCGAGTTGTAGGGATGCTGGGAGGGTAGGTCAAAATCGCGCACGGCATTAACCGACCATTGCGATTCGCCGGTGTCGAGGTTAATGATGAACGGATAGCGTGTCTCGGAGCTCATGGAGATCGCTTGGAACACTCGGTCGTTGCAGGGGGGGGGTTGTTCGGTGATCGGGCGTTGCAGCGCATCGCCTTCTTCCGGTTGTTGCACACGGTACATGAGCTTGTAGCGATACATTTTGCGGTCGGCGTCCTTTGTCATCTGGCGACGCGTATCGCCTGCAAGTGGGTCGACACGCGAGCAGCCAAAGCTAAAGCTGGCGATCATGGGCGCCTTGCCGTCCGATGTTGCCTCGATAAGATTGGCACGCGTCCGCTCCAGGCGCTGCTCGAGCTCGGCTTCGTCTGTCGTGGGGGATATAAGTACAAATTCGTCTCCACCGATACGGAACAGCAGCTCATCGTGCTCCATTGTCTCGGTGAGTGCGCGGCAGATGCTCAGAATGTAGCGATTGCCCTCGGCGTGGCCAAACTTATCGTTGCAATGCTTAAGACGGTCGATATCGATATAGGCGCAGGTGAAGGGGGTGCCTTTGCGCCAGAGCTGATCGACATGGCGGTCGAGTCCGCCACGGTTGCCAAGATTGGTGAGCGAGTCGATATAGGCGCCGTGCTCAAGCAGCTCGCGTTCTTGTTGCAGGATGGCGAGCGTTTTCTGCAGTTGCTCACCAATGGCACGCAACTCCGGGGGCAGCGCGGCAACATCGAGCTCGGTGGTTGAGGCCCCGTTCGCAAGTCGCTGAAGATGAGCGATGATTGATTGCTCGCCCAGGCGATACGACTCGTTCATGATGGATGACCTCCTTGGATGGAACAATGGTTTGTATCTTACTCCCAATTCGGTTTAGATTGGGGTATTAGTTAGCTCATGGGAACAAACGCTCCCTCGACGGTGGCGTTTGCGCACGAGCGCATTAGTTGCTGTCGCCACCATCGAGCAGTGCCTCAAAATCCTCCGCCTGCATGGGACGGTAGTAGAGGAAGCCCTGAGCGTAGCGGGCGCCCATTTGGCGTAGCATGTTTGCCTGCTCATTTGTCTCGATGCCTTCGACCACAACGGGCAGATGGAGCGACTGCGCCATCTCGAGCATTGATGAAATGATTTGCACGCTGCGGCCTTGATCGCCGTCGACGGGCACAAACGTGCGGTCGAGCTTGATGACGTCGACGTTGACGTTCTTGAGCATCGCGAGCGTGGACTGGCCGGTGCCAAAATCGTCCATGTAGGTCGAGAAGCCGCGGTTGTGCAGGTCGGCCGTCAGCTTATCCACAGCTTCGGACTCTCCCGTATAAGCCGTCTCGGTGATCTCGATGCGCATGAGCTCGGGCGGCAGATTGTATTGGTCGGCGAGTGCCCCCATATGCTCGGCAACGTCGCAGGCAAGGATATCCACGCGCGACACGTTGAGCGAGATCGGAACCACGCGAAGCCCTCGATCGATGCGCCCGCGCAGCCACGAGGCAACGCCCTGCCAAACGTATTTGTCGAGCGTCACCACAAAACCGCTTTCCTCGAGAGCGGGGATAAAGGTGACGGGTGAAATGAGGGAGCCATCCTTGTCAATCCAGCGCGTGAGCGCTTCGGCGCCAGTGATCTCGCCGGTTTCCATGTCGACCTGGGGCTGCAGGTAGTAGGTAATGCGGCCGTTTGAGAGCGCATACTGGAATTCGGTCAGCGTGCGGTGGAACGAGATTTCGCGCTCGTACTCCTCGGGGCGGAAAATGGCAATGCGCTCCTTAAAGTCGTTTTTTGCACGCCGATTGGTAAACATGGCCTTGGCCTGCGCATCGATAGTGATTTCCTCGTTGGAGTCGATGAGGTAGACGCCCATGGACGGCCAGAAACCCACGCCGTCATCATGCTTGGCCACGGCCTCGCGAACGCTGTTATAGATTTGATGGACGGTGTCGTGCTCAAAGGGGATGAGTATGCAAAAGTCGTCTTGGCCCCAGTACCCTGCGACGCCCATGGCGGCATTCTCGATGTCCTTGAGAACCGTGCCCACATCGGCGAGTACGCGGTCGCCCTCGGCCTGTCCGTGCCATTCGTTGAACAGTCGCATGTGCCCCATATCGACGGTGGCGATACACCAGGCGCCGTTGCGCCTTGTCTCGAGAAATTCGTTGGCGCGGCGCATAAACTCGCTGGGTCGATAGAGACCCGTGAGCGGATCGATGCGTTCGGCGATGGCGCTTTTGCGCTCCACCTCGGGTATGGGGAGGCTGTCGTTGGGAACAAGCCCGCCGGCCGTGCGAATGCGACGGTCGAGTTCGCCTAAAACG
The DNA here is from genome assembly GCF_003438785.1 of Collinsella sp. OM06-18AC. Classification (NCBI taxonomy): domain Bacteria; kingdom Bacillati; phylum Actinomycetota; class Coriobacteriia; order Coriobacteriales; family Coriobacteriaceae; genus Collinsella; species Collinsella sp. OM06-18AC. The sequence goes on along the minus strand of NZ_QSTX01000007.1, from coordinate 31,075 downwards.
GCGGCCGTTTGATTGGTCAGGTGCTCGTAAAAGGCCGGAACGACAAGACAGACGGGGGTAATAGTGTCGCCCGCGATTCGAACGGGAGCGAAAACGGCCTCTTTGAGATGTTGGATCAGTTGCTCGAATGCTTCGTGATCCAAATTGTTGCTAAGCACGACGAACTGGGCGTTGCGTGAACGGAAGACGCGACTCCTGCCGCGAGTAATCGACAGCATGCGGCCTGCGTATTCGGCGAGCATGTTGTCGACGGCCTCGGCCCCGTAGAGCTCGTTGAGCTTTGCCGTGCCGCGAACGCGCACTGCTATAAGCCCCGTCTCGCAACGGTCGCGACGGCAGGCATCGATAGCGTTGATCAGCGTGCGCTGCGTTCCGAGACCCGTGGCGGCGTCGACGGTCTCGGCAAGCGAGTGGTTGACGAGCTCGCCGACATAGAGCGAGGGGACATTTCCGTCGCCGTCGATACGAAACCCGCGAGCACGGCCGAGGATGTAATCGCCGGCGGCATTGCGCACGCGGTACTGCATGACGTGACGATGTTTGGAGCCGTCATAGATTTGGTCGATGTCGTTGGTATAGGCCTCAAGGTCATCGGGATGGACACGCGTTTTCCAATAATCGTGACAGTTGTCTATATGCTCCGAAGGAAGACCAAGATCGCGCAAGGCGCCTTGTGACCAAAGGGTTCGATGTTTGTCTAAGTTCTCGATAAAGAAATAGCGGCCTTCGTTGAGCATCGAAAGGGCGTCGAAAACTCGATCGCTTATTTCGAAGTCGTCGGTGTGGGCTTGTGCGATATTGCGTCGATCAAGGTGCACGGCATGACGTAGCTTGTAGTCGTACATGCGATGGTCGGCATCGTTCGTCAAGCGATTGGGGGCTTCGCCCAGGGCGGGGTCGGCGTGTGCCACTCCGTAGCTAAACGAGTGAGGCATCTCGGCATCGTTGTTTTTGAGCAGGACCGTTCGGCAGCGTTCCAGACGTTCGGCGAGGTCGTCCTCGGTTGCAATCGTAGACAGGATGGCAAACTCGTCGCCTCCCAGACGAAACGCCGCTTCGTCCACCTCCATATACAGCTTGAGATAGAGGCTTACCTGCAAAATATAGCGGTTGCCCTCGTCATGGCCAAAGACGTCGTTGCAGTGCTTGAGATTGTCGATATCGATGTACGCCATGGTAACGGGGGTGTCCTGCTCCCAGAGCTCCTCGAGGGAACGGGCAAAGCCGCCGCGGTTGCCAAGCCCGGTAAGCTGGTCGGTAAAGGCGGTCCTGACCAGATCCTCCTGACGCTTGAGAAGGTCGCGGACGGTCTTTTCGAGCGTTTCAGTGTAATTGCTGGGGGTATCCATGCTGTAGGCGGCTTTCTGGGGTCGGGGCGGATTGCGTCGGGCGAGCTCGTTGTGCACACGCGTTGTTGCTCAACGCCTCGCGTGTTTCCAAGCCCCCGCCTTGCTGCGTCGTTGGGTTTATTTGTCGGCTGACGTTCGTTGCTGATAACTACTGAGTAGTATAAACAAGTGTATGGAATTATGTAGGGGTGCCCATGTTGCGGGCGGCCATTATTCGCCAAACGGTAACGCGACGATGTTCGATGAAAATGCGACTGAGGCGATATATGTTGACGGGTATACTTGTTTCGTTTTAAAACGCAGGAACGGAGATGGTCGCATGGCACAGCCAGATACGACGCGCACGGTGGGGCTCGCGCTCGAGGGAGGCGGCTACCGCGGTATGTATACGGCGGGCGTGCTCGACGTATGGATGGAGCACGGCTTGACCTGCGACCATATGGTGGGCGTCTCGGCGGGCGCGGCGTTTGGCTACAACTTTAAATCGCGCCAGATCGGCCGTGCCATTCGCTACAACAAGGCCTATTGCGCCGACAAGCGCTATGCGAGCGTGACGAGCTGGCTGCGAACCGGCGACATGTTCAATGCCGAGTTTGCCTATCACGAGGTTCCCATCGAGCGCGATCCCATCGACCTGGAGGCTTATCGTGCCTGCCCCATGCGGTTTACCTGCGTGTGCACCGATCTTAAGACGGGGCGGGCCGTCTACCATGACCTGCCTTACGGTGATGAGCATGATATCGAGTGGATCCGGGCGTCGTCGGCGATTCCCGTGGCAACACGACCCGTTGCCATTGAGGGGCACAAGTACCTGGATGGCGGCGTTGCCGATTCCATTCCCAGCGCATGGCTGTTTGCGCAGGGCTATGACCGCAACGTGGTGGTGCTGACGCAGCCGGCGGGCTTTGTAAAGCAGCCCAATAGCGTGATGCCTATGCTGCGTCGCGTGTATCGTCACTATCCGGAGTTTGTTGCGGCGCTTGAGCACCGGCACGAGGTATATAACGCCACGCTCGACGACCTGGCGCGTCGCGAGGCCGCTGGCGAGATCTTTGTGGTGCGGCCGAGCGAATCGGTGAAGGTGCCGTCGCTGTGCCGCGAGCCCGAGGAACTCGAACGCATCTATCAGATCGGCCGTCGCGATGCGGAGGCGACGCTGCCAGCGCTGGAAGCGTATCTGGCGGGGTAAGGGCTGCTACGGAAAGCGCATCCCGGAATATGCGCTCAGACTGGGATGCGGTTTCCGCGAGGGGGCGGTCGCGGAAACCGCATCCCAAAATTTGCGCTTGGAATGGGATGCGTTTTCCGCTGGCCCTCTATATGGAAAGCGCATCCCAGAATGGACGTCCAAACTGGGATGCGCTTTCCGCTGTTGAAGATATAGGGCTGCGGAGCAGCTGCTCGGCATGAGTCTATGCCTGCTGCCAGGTATCGACGAGCTCCTTGGCTGCGGCGTAGGGGTCGTCGGCACTGCAGACGGCGCTCACCACAAAGAAGCCGTCGACGCCGGTAGTCTTGAGCTGCGGCAGATCGGCCGTTTTGACGCCGCCGCCCACCACGATGGGCACGGGGCTTGCTGCATGGAGGGCAGCCAGGTCCTCAAAGCTCTTGGTGATGATGGAGCCGTCGGCCGCACGTCCGCAGTCGCGCTTGGTTTCGGTCTCGTGGAGCGGGCCTACGCCCAGGTAATCGACCAGGCTCATGTCGGCGGTCTTGACGTACTCGAGCATCTCCTCGCAGCGGGCGGAAAGGCCCACGATGGCATCGGGACCCAGCAGCTTGCGGCAGACCTCGACGGGGATATCGCTCTGGCCCACGTGCACGCCGTCGACGGCGATGCCCTGCTCGCGTGCGGCAAGTACGCAGTCAAGGCGGTCGTCGATCAGCAGCGCGACCTGCCCGGTTTTGCCGGCCTGGGCGATGGCCTGCGCGGCATCGCCCGTCAGTGCGATGATCTCGCGGGCGCTTGCCACCTTGGAACGCACTTGGATGCAGGTAAAGCCGGCGTCGAGCGCCTGAGCCACCACATCGCCCACGGGTCGCCCGAGGGTGTTTTCGGGGCCGAGTACCAGATAGGCAGAGATATCAAGGTTGTCGCGGATGCTCATCGTGCTTCCTCCTGCTTTTTGATCTGAGCTTCCATGCGCTCGAGTTTGCCGGTCATGGTATCGGTAAAACCGGGGCGAATATCGGCTTTGAGCACGACTTCGGTACGGATACCTTTGCTCGCCAACACAAAGGTTGCGTCGCGCACGACCTGCATGACCTCGTCCCAGTCGCCCTCGATCTCGGTGAACATCGAGGTGGTGCGGTTAGGAAGGCCACTCTCGCGAATGACGCGCACGACCTCGGCGACCTCGGCGGATAGCTCGTCACCGGTGCCGCACGGGGCGATGGCCACGGCGACCAGGGTGTTCATGCCGGCATTGGTTGCGGGCTCGGACATGCCTTATGCCTCCTCGAGCTCGAGTTGGTTGTCGGCAATGTCCCGGGCGGTTGCGCGGTAGAGCTCGTCGATAAAGGCGACCTTAAAGCTTGCCGGGGCATCGGCAACGGCGGCGGCACGCGTACCGGCAACGTTGTATACGGCGGTGCCGCAGATGGCCGCCGTAAACGGGTCGGTGGCGCAGGCGTACACGGCCAACACGCCGCCCTGCGAGCAACCGCAGCCGGTGATCTTGGACATGAGCGGGCTGCCGCCGTGGGACTTGGCCACGGTCGTGCCGTCGGTAATCAGGTCGACTTCGCCCGAGACCACTACGGCGCCGCCGGTGTAGCGGGCGAGCGCCGCGGCGGCATCGCGGGCGGCGTCAACCGTATCGGTGGTGTCGACGCCGCGCACGCGGCTCAGATCGGCCGCTTCGCCCTCAAGTCCCCATAGGCCGGCGAGCGCAATGATCTCGGAGGCGTTGCCGCGCACGATGGCGGGCTTGTACTGCTTGAGTTCGCCTACCAGCTGGGTGCGCAGGCTGCCGATGCCCAGGCCCACCGGATCGAGCACCCAGGGCTTGCCGGCGTCGTGTGCCGCCTTGGCCGCGCGGGGAATCGTCTGCTCGTAGATGGGGAAGAGCGTTCCCATGTTCAGATAGATGGCGCCGCCGCCGGCAACGAGCGCCTCGCCCTCGTCGGGCAGATAGACCATGGCGGCCGAACCGCCCACGGCGAGCTGCGCGTTGGCGACAAAGTCAATCGTCACCGTGTTGGTGATGGAGCCGGCCATGGGATTGGTGGCGCGAATCTTCTCCACGGCCTTGACCACATTTTGCTTAAGCTGTTCCGAATCGATCACTGCACATGCCTCCTTGGCATAGAAAAGGGGCGCTGTGCATAGACAGCGCCCCTAAAAAGGCGGCATGCTCCCTACGCCAGCATTAACTGACAGGTTCAAAGGATTGGGCCCTATGCCCTCTCAGCCTTGTGGTTTGCACCGCCGGCACTCCCGCATCGAATCTGTTGTTCCCTATACTAGCGCACCTGCCAATAAGGGACAGGTTTATTTTGGCAGGTAACAACTGGGGCTTTGCGTTTTCCCAGATAAAACCTGCCAATATAAACCTGTCTCTTTTTGGCAGGTCGGTACAATAGACGGGATTAAGAATGACCGAGGGGGCCTTATGATTAAACTTGTGCTGACCGATATGGACGATACGCTGATTCCAGCCGGGCATGACGGCGCCAGCGACTACGCCATCGAGGGCATTCATGCCATGCAGGCGGCGGGTCTGCACTTTGGCCCGGTTTCGGGTCGCCAGCCCTCCGCGATGGGCTGGATGTTCCGCAATCGCGCCGAGTGCTTCTCGACCGGCGCGTTCTGCAACGGCCAGGTCATGTTTGTGGACGGCGAGGTGGTAGCCTCGCATGCGACCGACAACGCCGCCCTGATGCGCTTGGCTGACTACTTGGAGCAAGAGACCGACGATACGTATCTGAAGGTCTACGGCCTGGGTGATGACTTTTGGGGCAACGATGCCTATTGTGTGACGAGCGACCCCGAGCGCGTGCGCCGCGCCATGGAGTCGGGCGGCAACGCATGGCTCAAGGGCGAAGAGGCCCCGTGCCGTCCTGTCGTCGATGACGCGTCGGTGTTCAAGGCGAATATCTGGAGTGCTCGTTCGCGTGAGGAGCTCGCGGAGCTACGCGAGCGCGTTGCCGCTGAGGTGCCGGAACTCTCGCTTGTGTTTCCCAACAATCGTGTGCGCCTGTTCGACATTCTTCCAGCAGGTTGGGACAAGGGTTGCGCTGCGCTGGAGCTGGCGCGCGCTTTGGACCTGACGTCCGACGAGGTGGCCGTATTTGGCGATTCCGATAACGACCTGCCCATGATCGGTGCCGTCCCCAACTCCGTTGCAGTCGCCAATGCCAACGAGGCCGTCACGGCTGCCGCGCGCTGGCATATCGGCGCTGCGGCAGACGATGCGGTTGCCGGGGCTCTGCATCAGATTGCCGCCTGCGCCGCGACGGGGGAGATGCCGTCGTTTATGCGTCAGATGAGCACGACGGGTTTCGACGTCACGAACGTCTAGGGAGAAAGCCATGAAGCTTCAGCAGCTCAGGTATGTCGTCAAAGTTGCCGAATGCGGCAGCATCACCGAGGCCTCGCGCCGGCTCTTTGTGTCGCAGCCTTCGATTACCGCGTCGATTCGCGATCTCGAAAACGAGATGGGTGTGCACATCTTTGAGCGCACCAACAAGGGCGTCATTGTGTCCGAGGAAGGCGAGACCTTCTTAGGCTACGCGCGCCAGGTGCTCGACCAGGCGGATCTGCTCGAAGGCAAGTACAAGGGCGAGTCCGAGCAGGTGCCGCACTTTAGTGTGAGCTGCCAGCATTATTCCTTTGCCGTTAACGCGTTTGTTGACGTGATCCGCGAGTTCGATGCCGCACGTTACGACTTCACCCTGCGCGAGGAGCAGACTCACGAGATTATCGAGGACGTCGCGCATATGAAAAGCGAACTGGGCATCCTGTACTTATCCGAGCATAACCGCGAGGTTATCGAGCGCATGCTGGCGGCCAACGAGCTCGTATTCGAGGGGCTTTTCTGCGCCACGCCGCATGTCTTCGTCTGTGCCGACCATCCGCTGGCGGCCCGCTCCAGCGTGACGCTCGAGGACTTGGAAGACTACCCGTTCCTGTCCTACGAGCAGGGCAGTTACAACTCGTTTTACTATTCCGAGGAGCTGACCTCGACGTTTGAGCGTCGCAAGAATATCCGCGTGCGCGACCGTGCGACGCTGTTCAATTTGGCCATGGGCCTCAACGGCTACACGGTATGCTCGGGCGTGATCAGCCACGAGCTCAACGGCCCCGGCATTATCTCGATTCCGCTCGATGTGGATGAGTACATGGAGATCGGCATCATCACGCGCAAGAACACGACGCTTACGCGCTACGGTCAAGCCTATATCGACGCGATCCGTCAGCATATCTAGACTGCTGCGTCCTGCACAGGTCAAATCTCTTCATGGCAGTCCCAACTGATATAGGAAGCATCTATATCAAACTGTTATAAACGTATATTTTACGATGGCTATATGAGCGCTCATACTCTGTCCCAGTAAAGCAACCAATGCAAAGGGAGATATCTATGAGCACTTCAATTCAACCGAACGCGCCGTTTCGCGCTGATATCGTCGGCAGCTTTCTTCGTCCGCAGGCCGTAAAGGATGCCCGCGCTGCCTATGCGGCAGGCGCGCTTGATGCCGAGGGGCTTAAGGCCGTCGAGGATGAGGCTATTCGCGACCTGGTGGACAAGCAAAAGGCCGCTGGCCTGCAGGTGATTACCGATGGCGAGTTTCGTCGCAGTTACTGGCACCTCGACTTTATGTGGGGGCTCAACGGCATTGAACGCCGCACCTCGCGTACGGGCTATATGTTCCACGACGAGGAGACCACGGCTGACACCGCCGTGGTGACCGGCCCCATCAGCGGCGAGAACCACCCCTTCGTCGAGCACTTTAAGTTTGTCAAGGCGCTCGAGGGGGATGGCCACGTTGCACGCCAGACCATTCCGGCGCCGATCCAGACGTTCTCGGAGGTTACGCTCGACCGCTGCGATGGCCAGCAGGAGAGCCTGCGCGCTGTCTATAAGACCGATGAGGAACTTGCCGACGCAATTGCAGCCGCTTATCGCACGGTGATCGCCGACCTGTACGCAGCGGGTTGCCGCAACATCCAGTTTGATGACTGCACCTGGGGCATCTATTGCGATACCGACTTTGTGTCCAAGACTGGCATGAGCCCGGTTGACCTGCAAAAGGTGAGCGAGCTGGGCGTGGCGCTCAACAACGCCGCCATCGAGGGCAAGCCCGACGACCTCGTCATTAACACGCACGTGTGCCGCGGCAACTACCACTCTACCTATGCTTTCGAGGGCGGCTATGACCCCATCGCGCCGTACCTGTTTGCACATGAGGATGTCGACGCATTCTACCTGGAGTTCGATACGCCGCGCGCCGGCGGTTTTGAGCCGCTCAGCTACGTTGCCCCGGGCAAGAAGGTCGTGCTGGGCTTGGTGACCACCAAGGCCGCAGAGCTCGAGGACGAGGACGTTATCGTTGAGCGCATCCGCGAAGCCGCAAAGTACGTGCCGCTCGAGAACCTGTATCTGTCTCCCCAGTGCGGCTTTGCCAGCTGCGAGATTGGCAACAAGCTGACCGAGGACGAGCAGTGGGCAAAGATCGCCCTGGTCAAACGCATCGCCGAGCGCATCTGGAAGTAGTGCTGCCGTTCGCAGGGGCGTCGTGGTCGGAGCGGCATGCATCGCGTACAATGGTTCGGATCGTATCGTTCGGGCAGGTAATCCGATATGCCCGGGCGCCCTTCCATTATGAAAGGACATCCATGTCCCAATCCTCGACGCCCGCCGTCGCCGATGCCATCTACGATGCGTCGTCGCTCGGTCGCCCGCGCATGTTCCTACTCGGTCTGCAGCATCTATTCGCGATGTTCGGTGCCACGGTGCTCGTACCCGTGCTCACCGGTCTCTCGGTGTCGGCGACCCTTTTGTTTGCCGGCCTGGGCACGCTGCTCTTCCACTTCCTATCGCGCGGCAAGGTGCCAGCGTTTTTGGGATCTTCGTTTGCCTTTATCGCGGGCTATGCCGCCATCGCGCCCAACGGCGAGGCCGAGCTTTTGCCCTACGCCTGCCTAGGTGTAGCCTGTGCCGGCCTGCTCTATCCGGTGCTGGCGGCCCTGTTTCGCGCGTTTGGTGCCAAGCGCGTTATGCGCTTCTTCCCGCCGGTAGTGACTGGCCCCATCGTCATTTCCATCGGCCTGATCTTGGCAAGCTCTGCCATCGCCAACTGCCAGACCAATTGGCTTGTTGCCGTTGTCGCTGTGGCGGTGATCGTCATCTGCAACATCTGGGGCCGTGGCATGGTCAAGATCGTGCCGATTCTGCTGGGCGTTGTGGTGAGCTATGCCGTTGCGACTGCGCTCGGCGAGGTTGATTTCTCGGGCGTTGCCGCCGCTCCGTGGGTCGGTCTGCCCATCGTGTGGGACAACACCGTGTTTGCACTCTTTGGGCCGCAGTTCGATAGCGGTCTTGCCATGACGGCCATCATCACCATTATGCCGCTGGCATTTGCGACCATGATCGAGCATGTCGGTGATATCTCGGCTATCGGCTCCACCTGCGAGCGTAACTACATCGCCGATCCTGGCCTGCATCGCACGCTGCTTGGCGACGGCCTGGCGACCATTCTCGCATCGCTCTTTGGCGCTCCGGCTAACACCACCTATGGCGAGAACACCGGTGTGCTTGCCCTAACGCGTGTGTTTGACCCGCGCGTGATTCGCATTGCCGCATGTTGTGCCATTGTGCTCTCGTTCTGCCCCAAGTTCGCGGCTGTCATTGCGGCCATGCCGGCGTGTGTAATCGGCGGTGTGTCGCTCGTGCTCTATGGCATGATCAGCGCCGTGGGCGTTCGCAACCTCATCGAGAACCAGGTCGATTTCCAAAATAACCGCAACGTGCTGGTGGCCGCCCTGGTGCTCGTGCTTTCGCTCGGCATTGCGTACAGCACCGCCGGCGCCATCGTGCTGGAATTGGGCGGCGTGACGATTTCGCTTTCCGGTCTTGCCGTGGGCTCGCTGGTGGGCATTGTGCTCAACGCCATCCTGCCGGGTAACGACTTTGAGTTTGATGTCTCCGAGCTTGAGGAGGCTGCTGAGTAGCAGCTGTGTTCAGCTAAAACAAGATATGGTGCCCATGCGTATATGCGCGTGGGCACCATTTTTAATGCGTCAGTATCCAGTGGATGCCGCGGGCCATGCGCAAGTCGGTCTGGGAAAAGTGATTGCCGGGGTTGAGCTCCAGCGTCGTGGGAATACCACGTTCGCCGAGCAGCTTTTCCATTGCGCGCGTGTCGTCGAGCACATGCCGCATCATGCGGTTGGGCGTCTTGGTCTCTTTTTTGCCGAGCGACAGATAGACGGCTTGCGGGCTGCCGGCAAAAGGGGCCGTGCTGGCACGGTCGACAAAGTCGGGAAACCATAGCGACCCCGATGCGCTCGCGGCGCGGTCAAAGGCGTCGGTTTGCCAGAGGGACCAGAGTGCGAAGAGGCCCGCGAGCGAGTAACCGGCAATGCCGCGCCAGGTGGGCGGCTGAGGAAGCGACGACTCGACCTGGGGGATTATCTGATTCAGCAGCTCATCAAGAAAATCGGCAGCTTGGCCGCCGAAAGGCTCGGCATCGCGTACGGTCCCGTCGCATGCCCAGGGGCTCAGCTCGCGATTCCAATCGAGCCCGCCAATGGTGACGAGGGCGAATGGCGGACAGTCGAGCTCTCGGCAGCGTTCATAAACCTCCGTGCCGTCGCCCATGACCACGGGAAGATAGATGACTGGTGCGCTTTCGGCATGCTGTGCATGAACGGTTATCTGCTTTTGATGCGCTTCCATGACGGGCTTCTCTCGGCGTTGTGATATCGACGGCCCCCATTGTCGCACGCCGGCTCATGCAGGTTGGGCTAGACCAAAGACAATCTCGTGCATACCCTGCGGACACATATGGAAAACGCCACCGCCGGAGGGGAGCTCGGCGGTGGCGTTGTTAAACGGTGCTGGGGCTCGGGGCCTTCGCGGGAGCTGCCATGTGCGCAGAGGCGTCTAAGAGCGCTTACGGCTCGCCATGGTGCCTGCGGCGATAGCGGCTGTTCCCGCAAGGACGGTTGCCACGATGGCCGCACCCGAGGTGTCGCCGGTTGCCGCGAGCACGCCGGTAGTCTTGGCTTTCGTGGTTGAAGCCGCAACGGCCTTGGTCGGCTTTGAGCCCTCAGGCTTGGGGTTTTGCTTGGTCTCGTCGGGCTTGGGGTCTTCCGGCTTGGCTACCTCGGGAGGTGCGATGGTCGTGCTTTTGGCGACTGCTTTGATATAGAGGGAGTCGACCGTGGCGTCGCCCGTGCCGATGGCTTGGCCTGCCTCGTAGATGCCGTCACGGAGCTTGTGATAGTCAATGACCTTGCCGCCTTCGGGCGTCTGGATGGCGGCGTTCTCAATCTTGATGGTGCCGATTGTCTTGCCGTCAGCGCTCATGGCACGGGCAAAGATTGCCGCTGTATATCCTTCGGCCGTTACCTTGCTGCGGGTGATCGAGATGACTGCGGGTGTGACGCCCTCGCTGGTCTGGGCGATGATGCCGATGTTCTCGCCTTGGGGTTCGCGCCTCGTCTCGCCATCTTGGTTTTCGCTGTAGGGGATGGGGCCGTCGCCGTTCTCGACATAGCGGGCTATGGCCTTGACAACGGAGTCGCTGATGTAGATGTGGCCACCCTTCTCGTTGGGTCGATCGTTTCTGGTGGAGAATGCAGCCGAAACCTCGCCTTCCGCAGACGCGTCCACGGTGGAGCCGTTCTTGACGACGATGTCGTCCTGGTAGGTGAAGAGGGCGATGGCGCCACCGTATCTGCCTTTACCTGCACGGACCGTCACGTTTGCATGATCGAGGGTGATGCCCTTGTGGGCATAGACGCCATATTCAACACCGTTTACGTTGAGGGAGGCGTTTGTGGCCGCGAGGCTGCCCTTGGCCTCGACGGCAGCGTCTTTCTCGGAGCTTGCCTTGACCTGGCTGCCGTCCGAGATGTTGATATTGCCGCCGCTCCAAAGGGCCTCACCATCAGCTGAGCTTGCCTCGACCGTCCCGCCACCCTTGATGGTGAGGTTCTTGTCGGTTCCAATACCCTTGTCCTCGGTAGCCCTGGCGGTGACGGCTCCGCTGTCGTCAATCGTGATATTGCCGTTTGCCCTGATGCCATCCGATGCACCCGTGGCGTTGACGTTGCCCGAACCTTTGATAGCGAGATCACCCCCGGCATTGATGGCATCAAACCCAGTGCTCGTGGCGTTGACGGATCCGGCTCCGTCGATGTTGATATTACCCGTGGAGAGGATAGCGTCCTCAGTAGATGTCACGCTGAGCGTGCTGCCCGCGTCGCCTTGGATATTGAGCTCGGCATTCTCGTTAGTGCCATGAGAAACGTTGATGCTTTCGATCCATTCGGCAGTGACGATGTTGGTTCCTGAGTAATTCACGTTGAGCTTGCCTGCGGCCTGGATCTCGCCGCCGTTATAGTTGTTGAGCTTCAAGTCGTCGGCGCCGTCCCACGACCAGGTACCGGCTTCGTCGCTCGCCGCGGTGTTGTACTTGTTGCCGCCGACCTTGACCCATTCCGCTGCGAGCGAGACGCTCGGCATGAGCAGCGAGCTCACCGTGAGCGCGCATACGGCTCCCACGACGATGCGGCGCGTCACGCGGCGCCAGCTGCCGTGCGCGAGTCTTATGCGACGGCGAACGTCGGGTTCGGCAACATGGGTTCCGGCGGTAGTGTCATTGCGTTTGGGGGTCGTGAACAAGGCTGCCATGGTTGCTCCCGTTCTCATAGGGCCTATACGACTAGATTCAGCGTATCTGCTGGATGTTGCCGGCGGTAGTGCCGTTTGGAGGGCAAAATGGCCAAAATGGGGGAGAAATAGGCCGCACGCCGGCGCAGGGATCGGCGCTAAAAGAAAAGCGCGGGGCCGCATGGCGACTCCGCGCTTTATTGTTCAGCTTTTGCAGCCTTGCCCTCACGCTACGAAGAAGTAGACGAGGAAGGCAAGGGCCGTGATCCACCCGTCCTGTGCGAAAAAGTGTTTACGAGCGTTTGCGACTCGCCAGGGCGCCTGTGACGATAGCGGCCGTTCCTACAAGGGCGGTCGCTATGATGGCCGCGCTCGAGGTGTCGCCGGTTGCGGCGAGGATGCCGGTGGTTTTGGCTCCCGCGGTTGCAGCCGCAACGGTCTTGGTCGTCTTCGTGCCCTCGGACTTGGAACCCTCGGGCTTGGTCTCGCCTGGCTTCTCCTCGGGTTTGATCTCCTCGGGAGGCACGATGACCGTGCTCTTGGCGACAGCTGCATCGTAGGGGGAGTCAATCGTGGCATCGCCCGTGCCGATGGTCTGCCCCGCCTCGTAGACGATGCCGTCGCTGAGCTCTTCCTTGTTGCGATAGTCAATGACTTTGCCGCCTGCAGGCGTCTGGATGATGGCGTCCTTGATTTCGATGGTGCCGATCGCCTTGCCGTCCGCGCTCATGGCAAGGGCGAAGATAGCCGCCGTGTCTCCCTCGGCCGTGACCTTGCTGCGGACGATCGAGATGGTCGCGGGCGTGATGCCCTTCTCGGTCTGCGCGAAGATGCCGATGTTCAGGCCCTCGGACTCAGGGATGATTTCGTCGTTTTGGTCTCCACTGTAGTGGTCGGGGCCGTCGCCGCCGGTCTCGGCATAGCGGGCTATGGCCTTGACAACGGAGTCGCTGATGTAGATATGGCCACCCGCTTCGTCGGAGTAGAAATTACTGGTGGAGATTGCAACCGAGAACCTGCCTTCTGCGAGCGCATCCACAGTCGAGCCGTTCTTGATGACGATGTCGTCCTCATCGGTGAAGAGTGCGCTGGCTTCCCCGCCATCTGAGCTTGCGCGGACCGTCACGGTCGCGCCATCGAGCGTGATGCCCTTGTAGACATAGATGCCATACCCAACGCCACTTGCGTTGAGGGAAGCGTTCGTGACCGTGAGGCTGTTTTTACCGTCGATGGCGGCGTCTTCCTCGGAGCTTGCCTTGACCTGGCTGCCACCCGAGATCTCGATGTTGCCGTCGGCCCAAATCGCATTGTCTTTGATAGAGCTTGCCTCTACCTTGCCGCCGCCCTTTATGATGAGGTTCTCGTTAGCATCGATACTCTGATCGTCGGTGGCCTTGGCGGTGACGGTTCCGCTGTTGTCGATCGTGATGTTGCCGTCGGCCCTGACGCCATCAGAATCGCCCGTGGCGTTAACGTTTCCCGAGCCCTTGATGGTGACATCGCCCCCGGCATCGATGGCATCGTGCTCGGTGCTCGTGGCGTTGACAGTGCCAGCGCCGTCGATGTTGATGTTGCCGACGGAAGTGATGGCGTCACGAGAAGAGGTCACGTTGAGCGTGCTGGACGCGTCGCCCTGAATATTAAGCTCGGCGTTCTCGTTCGCGCCATCCTTAACCTTGATGCCGCGGCCGTTGTCGTTAGTGACGGTGTTGTTGCCCTCGTAGCTCACGTTGAGCTTGCCCGCTGCCTCGATCGCGCCGCCGTTATAGCCGTTGAGCTTCATGTCGTCGGCACCGTCCCATGACCAGGTGCCGGCGGCGTCGCCCGCCGCAGTGCCGGCGTTGTACTGGGCGCCGCCGACGTTGACCCACTCCGCCGCGAGCGAGACGCTCGGCATGAGCAGCGAGCTTACCGTAAGCGCGCATACGGCGCCTACAACGATGCGGCGCGTCACGCGGCGCCAGCTGCCGTGTGCGAGCAACGTGCGACGGCGCACGTCGGGCTCGATAAAATGGGCTCCAGAGGTTTTGTCATTGCGCTTGGGGGTCGTGAACAAGGCGGCCATGGTTACTCCCATCCTCATAGGGCCTATGCGATTACGCCCAGCATATCTGCAGGATGTAGCCGGCGGTAGTGCCGTTTGGAGGGCAAAATGTCCAAAACTTGGGAAGCAATACATCGCGCATCCGTGCGTTGCCTGGGCTTAAAAGAAAAGCGCGGAGCCGCTCGATGCGACTCCGCGCTTTGGTGTTCTGCTTTGGCAGCTTTGCCGTTACGCTACGAAGAAGTAGACGAGGAAGGCAAGGGCTGCGATCCACATGAGCGGCTTGATCTTGGAGGCCTCGCCCTTAAAGAGCGCGACGATCACGTAGGCGATAAAGCCCAGGCCAATGCCGGCGGAGATGGAGTAGGTGAAGGGCACGCCGGCGACAATCATGAACGCCGGGAAGCCCTGCGACACGTCGGACCAGTCGATCTCGGAGGCCTCGCTCATCATGAGGTAGCCGACGTAGACCAGAGCACCGCAGGTGGCGGCACTGGAAACGATGGTGACGATGGGGGAGAAGAACGCGGCGAGAATGAACAGCACGCCGGTGGTGACGGAGGTGAGGCCCGTGCGACCACCGTCGGCAGCGCCAGAGGTGGACTCGACGAAGGTAGTGATGGAGGAGACGCCCATAAAGCCACCGGCAGCAGCGGCCACGGAGTCGACGACCAGGATGGGACGGATGTCCTCGACATTGCCGTCCTCGGTCAAGAACTCGCCCTGCTTGGCGACGGCCATCGCGGTGCCCATGGTGTCGAAGAAGTCGCTCATGAGCAGCGAGAAGGCAACGACGAGCAGCATCGGGTCGGTCAGGACCTTCACGATGGCAAGGTTGCCGTCGGCAGTGCTGGCAAACGGGGCGCCGAAGGTCGAGAAGTCGAGCGGTGCGATGAGGCCCTCGGGCGCATGGGTGACGCCCAGCGGGATTCCGGCGATAACGGCGACGATGATGCCGATGAGCAGCGAGCCCGGCACGTTGCGGGAAGCTAGGGCAACCGTCACGACGATGGAGATGATGCCGACGATAAAGGTGGGGGAGGCGATGTCGCCCAGGCCGACGAGCGTACCGGCGCCAGCGGTGATGATGCCGGCGTCGCACAGGCCGATCATGGCGATAAACAGGCCCAGACCCACCGAGATGGCGTGGCGCAGGACCACGGGGATGGCGTCCATGATGGCCTCGCGCAGGCCGCAAAGGACGAGCAGCAAGATGACGACGCCCTCGAGGAAGATAACGCTCATGGCCACGTGCCAGTCGCCGCCGCACATGGTGGTGGCGATGCCCGCAATCATGGCGTTGATGCCCAGACCCGACGCACAGGCGAGCGGGCGGTTGGCGAAGATGCCCATGCAGATGGTCATGATGCCGGCGCCCAGGCAGGTGGCGCAGGCGAGCGCTCCCGCATCGATGCCAGCGCCCGAGAGCACTGCGGGGTTGACGGCGATGATGTAGGCCATCGCCAGGAATGTTGTCAGTCCAGCGCGAAGTTCGGTCCCGATTGTGGACTTGCGCTCACTGACGTGAAAAAGTTCGTCCATGCATACCCTTTCCTTGTTCGGCCCCGAGTTTAGGCCGATTGACACGAACTCACTTACTATATCGTCTTTACAACCTTGCTGTTCCTCGCATGTTGATGTTCGGCGCTTTGTAACAGACGGACGGTATTTATCGCATGAAAATGTGTGGGTACCGTATACTTAAGCGGTTACAACGACCCCTATGGAGGAACGTATGATTAAAGAGCTTTGCCACGACGAGGCTATCCTGTCCCAGCGTTGCGAGGTTGCGACCGTCGAGGACGAGTCGGTTGCTCAGGACCTGATCGATACCATCAAGTCGCTCGACGATGCCGGCTGCCTTGCCGCTAACCAGATTGGCGTTACCAAGAAGGTCTGCGTCTACCTGGACGACGCCGGCGAGCCCCACGTGCTCTACAACCCCCGTCTGGTGTTTGGCCTGGGCGCCAGCAAGATGGAGGAGAGCTGCCTGACGCACGAGGAGGTCACCAAGTCCACGCGCTATATCAAGTGCAAGGTTGCCTTTGACCAGATCGTCGATGGCAAGATGCGCGAGCGCAAGCAGGACTTTGTCGGCTTCGAGGCGCAGATGATTCAGCATATGATCGATCACTGTCTTGGCAAGCTTGTCTAGGGCGACCACAGCACCGCACTTCGTCGTTTTTGGTCCGGGCGTGACATTGTTGTCATGTCCGGGCTTTTGTGTTTAGCGCCTTTTTGTTTGGTGACAATAACCTTAGCAGGACCGTAAAGCTAGGAGGCGCTATGTGCACGAGCATTCGATTTACCGATAATTCTGGCCACATGTATCTGGGCCGCAACCTCGACTGGAGCTTTGACTACGGCCAACAGGTTCGCGTGATGCCGCGCGGGTTCCACATTCCGTATTCGTTTATCGACGATGCGTCGGCGGCACACGCGGTAATCGGCATGTGCATCGATTACAAGAACTATCCCATGTTTTTCGACTGTGGTAACGATGCGGGTCTGGCTGTGGCGGGGCTCAACTTTCCCGGCTATGCCGAGTATGCCGAGGGCCCTGTCGACGGCAAGAACAATATCGCGGCCTATGAGTTTCCCCTGTGGGTGGCAGCGACGTTCTCGACGGTCGACGAGGTCGAGGCCGCGCTGCGCGACACGGTGATTGTCGCCAAATCTGCCGGAGAGGGGCTGGGCGTGTCGCTGCTCCATTGGATTATCGGCGACAGCCGGCGCAGCATCGTGGTCGAGATGATGGCTGACGGCCTGCATGTATACGACGATCCGGTCGACACCCTTGCCAACCAGCCGACCTTCCCGTGGCACATGGAAAACCTGCGCACCTATATCACCGCCACAAGCGATTTTCCGCAGACGGCGACATGGCGTGGCGCCGAGCTTAAGCCCTATGGAGCCGGTGCCGGCATGCGCGGCATTCCGGGCGATTGCTATTCGCCGAGCCGTTTCGTAAAGGCGGCGTACCTCAATGCCAATTACCCGCAAAAGGAGAGCGAGACCGAAAACGTCGTTCGCATGTTCCGCTCGCTCGAGGGCGTGGTGATGATCGAGGGAGCGTCCAGGATGGGCGATGGCAAGTTCGAGAAGACTATCTACACCGGATGCTTTAGCGCGCGCACGGGCAATTATTACTACGCGATGTATGGGGATCCGTCGATTCGCTACGTGAGCCTGATGGATGCCGAGGGCGCGAGCCCCGATAGGCTCGTGGTTCCCGAGCCGCGCCGTTCGTAGCTCATAGCTTTACTGCAATGCAAAATGGCCCTGCATCTCCCGTGAGGTGCAGGGCCACTGTCATCGATGTGTGACGTCGCTAGAAGTTGACGTCGTTGAGCTGGGCACTCTCGAGGCCGTCGAGCTGTTGCTGTTCGGGCGTATCGGCGACGCTCTCGAGCAGCTCGGTGGGATCGATAGGGCTCGTCGGTGGAAACTGAAGAGGGGCTTTTAGGCGCGCGCTGCCTGGGCAGTGCCAGCCTTTGTACTTGCGCGCTTGCCGGCGAGTTCGCAAAAGAGCGCGCCGCCGATGATAAGCGCGGCGCCCATCAGGCGGACCGGCGTTATGACTTCACCCAAAAGGACGGTCGAGAACACGACCGCCGAAAGCGGCTCGAGGTAGCCGACAACCGCGACGGTCTGCACAGGCAGCTTGGCGACGGCGCTAAAGTAAAGCAGGCAACCGATGCCGGTGTTGACGACGCCGAGCATAGCGACGGCACGCCAATCGATGCTTGTGGCGATGCCGGGGGAGAAAAACGAGGGGGTGCCTTGGGTGACGAGTGTGAGGACCAGCGCGGTCACAAAGGCGGCGCTTAACTGGAGCGCAGAGTTCTCGAGACCCTCGATGCGTGGCGCACCCTTGCTAGCGATGACCATCAGCGCATAGCAAAATGCCGAGGCGATGCCGCAGACGATGCCCGCAATGGGCATGTTGCCGCCGAGACCTTGCGCTGCAATGAGAAAAGCGCCGCAGGCGACGGCGATAAAGCCGGCGATTTTGCCGCCGGTCAGTTTTTCGCCAAAGATAAACGGCGAGAGGGCCATGACGATGATGGGGCCGCAGTAGTACAGCAGCGAGGATACGCCGACGCCGATCGTCTGATAGGCTCGAAACAGAAAAATCCAGCTGGCGCCCAACGCAGCTCCCGAGAGGATCAGGGCCGCAGCTTCGCGAGGGCGGGATGGCGCCTGCAGTTTATGGCGTTGGGTGATGGCGAGGATGGTGACAAGCGAGAAGGCTCCCAGAAAGGTGCGCAGCAGCACGATATCGGAGCTCGGCAGCGCGATGGCCGCGGCAATGATGCCGTTGGAGCCAAACAATAGCAATGCTGCTAAGTATGTAAACAGTCCGTTGTTCATGCGCTGACATCCCCTCTATATCCGAGCATGTTCACTATGGGTGAACTGGCTTTAGAAGAAAAGCGAATATAATGCATGGTTAACATGATAAAAACTCATGCAAAGATGGAGGCGTGCCGTGGAAACGAATATTCAAAAGATGCAGGTGCTGCTCGAGACCGTGCGCGCCGGCAGTTTTACGCGCGCCGCCGAGCGGCTGAACTATTCGCAGTCGGGCGTGAGCCGTATGGTGGCCGATCTCGAGGCCGACTGGGGCTTTAAGGTGCTCGATCGCAGCCGCGAGGGCGTGACGCTTTCTGCCGATGGGCGGCAAGTTATGCCGGCGGTCGAGGCGTTATGCGAGGAATTTGTTCGTTTGCAGCGACGGGTGGATGAGATGCGTGGGCTCATGCGCGGCAAAATCTGCATCGGTACGTTTTCGAGTGTGGCGACCCACGTGCTGCCGCCGGTGATTGCGCGCTTTCGCGCCGATTATCCGGACGTTGATTACGAGTTACTGATGGGCGACTATTCAGAGATTGAACAATGGGTGGCGGAGGGCCGTTGTGATCTGGGCTTTATCCCGCATGAGCCCCGAGGAAATGGGATGACATCGCGATCTTTGGTGCGCGACGAGTTGATGGCGGTAGTGCCGGTAGACTCCTTGCTTGCTAGTGAGGGGGCCGTCTCGCTTGCCGACTTGGCCAACGAGCAGTTTATTCTGCTGGAACGCGGCACCGATGACGAGATTACGCCGCTGTTCCGTCGGGCGGGGCTGACGGTGCGCTCAAAACTGTCGACCTGGGATGACTATGCGATTATGGCCATGGTCGAGGACGGCTTGGGCGTGAGCATCCTTCCGGCGCTCATCTTGCGGCGCTGCCAGTTCAATGTCGCCATTCGTCCGCTCGAGGGACGTCCCCATCGGCAGATTAACGCCATATATCGAACGGCCGACGTTTCGCTTGCTGCTGCTCGATTCCTTGAATACCTCTAAATGGGCGTACGTCGTTGTCGACTTGGGATAAATCTCGGGGTTTGGCTCACTTTATTTTTGGAATTGAACTTTTCGGAATAGCACCGCGCTATACTGCTTGCTAAATTGAACTACGGTTCAATTCGTGTCCTATAAATTGAACTTTGCCAGCAAGGAGGTTCCTGTGGCCCAAGAGACGTTTAGCGATCGCCTGCGACAGACTATGTCCGATCGCGACGTTCGCCAGTCGGACGTGATCCGCGCATCGGAGATGCTCGGCAAAAAACTCGGCAAGAGTCAGATGAGCCAATATGTGAGCGGCAAGACGATTCCGCGGCGTGATGTGGCAGAGCTGCTCGCCCGTATTTTGGAGGTCGATGTTACCTGGCTGCTCGCCGGTGACGCCGATCAAGGCGAGACGTCCTCGTCCCATAACGTTGCCAAATTCGAACCTAGTCCTTCAGCTCAAATTCCAAGGAGCACCACCATGCGTACTTTTTCTAAATCCACCAAGCTCGATAACGTCCTGTATGACGTGCGCGGTCCCGTCGTCGACGAGGCTGCCCGTATGGAGGACGAGGGCGAGCGCATCCTCAAGCTCAACATCGGTAATCCGGCGCCCTTTGGTTTCCGCACGCCCGATGAGGTCATTAAGGACATGCGCCAGCAGCTGCCCGGCTGCGAAGGCTATTCCAACTCGCGCGGCCTGTTCTCCGCGCGCAAGGCGATCATGCAGTACTCGCAGATCAAGGGCCTGCCCAATGTTCAGATGGAGCACATCTACACGGGCAACGGCGTGTCCGAGCTCATCCAGCTTTCGATGAACGCGCTGCTCGATAACGGTGACGAGATTCTGATCCCCAGCCCCGACTATCCGCTCTGGACGGCGTGCGCAACCCTTGCCGGTGGTCATCCCGTACATTATTTGTGTGATGAGCAGGCGGATTGGTATCCCGATCTGGAGGATATGGAGTCTAAGATCACGAGCGCGACCAAAGCCCTCGTCATCATCAACCCCAACAACCCCACGGGTTCCGTCTATCCGCGCGAGGTGCTCGAGGGCATCGTCGAGGTTGCACGCAGGCATCAGCTGATGATCTTTGCGGATGAGATCTACGACCGCCTGTGCATGGACGGCTACGAGCACGTCTCGATTGCCTCGCTCGCTCCCGACCTGCCCTGCGTCACCTTTAGCGGCCTTTCCAAGTCGCACATGATTGCGGGCTATCGTATTGGCTGGATGGTGCTTTCGGGCAACCAGCGCTGCATGAGCGACTTTATTATGGGCATCAACATGCTCTCCAACATGCGCCTGTGCTCCAACGTGCCGGCTCAATCGATCGTTCAGACGGCACTCGGTGGACACCAGTCCGTCAACGACTACATCCGTCCCGGCGGCCGTGTCTACGAGCAGCGCAACTTTGTGTATGAGGCGCTCAACAAGATTGACGGCATCTCGGTGGTCAAGCCGCGTGCGGCGTTCTACATCTTCCCCAAGATGGATGTTAAGAAGTTCAACATCACCGATGACGAGCAGTTTGCCCTTGACCTGCTACACGAGAAGAAGATCCTGATCACCCGCGGCGGCGGCTTTAACTGGGATGAGCCTGATCACTTCCGCATCGTGTACCTGCCGCGCATGGAAGTGCTCAAAGAGTCCCTCGAAGATCTCGCCGACTTCTTCGATCATTACCGCCAGTCGTAACGACAAAGGTAGCCTGTACTAAAACGGCCGGCCCGCAACGGATGCGGGCCGGCCGTTTTCTGTCTAAGCCCGTGCTGCTAACGCTTTGTCTCTTTGAGCGAGCAAGGTTCGCGTGTGAGCGGTAAGTTCTATTCCAAAATGGAATACAGTAGGCTTAAGCTGGAATTGATGCCCGGGTACCCGCTTTTCTAGAATGTTCTCAACAAGATGAAAGGCGGTTCCAACCAATGATTATCGATGCAAATTCCTACTGGTTCGACGAGCGCATCTTTCATGACGAGACGCTCTGCGAACAGTTTTTGGCCGAGGTGCCCCGCGCCTACGACACCGAAGGCTATCTGACCGTGAATTCCGTCGGCAAGCGACAGATCGTGATCGAGATGCCCGCCGGTTCTCCGGGCCTTAATTACATCGAGGGCGACTACACCCTCGAGAAGCGCTTGGCCGATATGGATGAGGCGGGGGTCGACAAGGCGATCCTCAAGCTCCCCGGCTGCCACGAGTGGATGTCGCTCGAGATGTGTCGGCGCTTCAACGACGGTATGGCCGCTGACGCGAAGGCGTCAAATGGCCGCCTGATTCCGCTTGTCGCTGTGCCACCCTTTGGCACCAAGGCAAATTTAGAGGAGCTCGGCCGCAGGCTCGACGATGGTTTTGCGGGTGTGCAGCTCTGCGCTCACTACGGCAAGCGCTATCTCGACGACCGGGTTTTCTCGAGCTTCTTCGAGCACCTGAACGAGCGCAACGTCACCGTTTACGTCCACCATGTTCCCGTACCGGTCGAGAACGAGTCGCTTCTCGCGTACGACAACCTTCGCCGCTCTTATGGTCGCTGCGTCGACCAAACTACGGCGATCGGCCGCGAGATCTTTGGTGATTTCTTCGAGCGCTATCCTAATATCAAGATGGTCCACTCCATGCTCGGTGGCGCATACTTTGCGTTCAAGGAGATGCTGCTGCCTCACGGCCCCAAGCGCCCTGATGCCTCTGGACGTTTTCAGGTCGATACCGAGACCGTTTCCAAGCGCCTCGAGAACAACATCTATTTCGACATGTCCCATGCCCAGCCTTGGGGCAAGACACTCCTCGCCTGCGCGGTTAACGTGTTGGGTGCAGACCATATTGTTTTTGGCACGAGCTATCCGGTTAAACGCGAGTGGCTCACCGAGGGTGTCGCCTGCGTTCGTGCCGCGAGTCTGAGCAATGCAGACACAGATCTTGTGCTTGGCGGCACGGCGCAGCGACTGTACGGTGTCGAGTGAGCGGCAATCAGAGGGGGTGTCTGCCATGGACAAAGGAGAGATGAGGGCTGGGGCCGCCCGTGCGGCCATCGATCTTGGGGGCGTATTGCCGTTTGACGGTTTCGACGAACTCCGCCATGAGGTCTTTGCCCGTGCTCTTGTCATCGAGGGGGCGGGGCGACGCTCCTGCATTCTTTCGCTTGAGGTCACATCGATTGCTCCGGCTCTGCTCGCCGATCTGCGTGAGGTCGTCGAGGATGCCGCCGGCTGCAGTGGCGCTTACTCTTGGGTGGTTCCTACCCACACGTTTTCCATGCCTCACGTTCGCACTCCCGGGCATCTTGCCGATGCTGCTGCCCGCGATCGCAACGAGCGCTATCGCGCAGCGCTCATCGCCGCCGCCCGCACGGCTGTCGAGCGGGCTGTTGCGGGCATTCGCTCCGTCACACTCGCCACGGCGGAGGGCGACTGCCCCGTGAACGTTAATCGCGACATCGAGACGCCGGCCGGCTGGTGGTTGGGCTCGAATCCCGAGGGGTTTGCCGACCACGCGATGCCCGTGCTCGCCATGAGGGATGCCGGGGGCGAGTACGTTGCCGTACTTGCGGCGGCGGACGTCCAGTCCTCCGTGCTCGACGGGTCGCGCGACTCCGAGGGGAGACGCGTGGCGAGCGGAGATCTCTTTGGTTTTGCCGCCATGTCACTCGAGCGTGAGCTGGGCGGCGTTGCCCTGTTGCTGCCGGGCGCCGCGGGCGACCAAGGTCCGGCGGAGCGCGCCATGAACGTCACGTTCGATGCCGCCGGCGTGAAGCGGACGGTCGATGCCCATGAGGACGGATACCGCATGCTGCACCAGCAGGGGCAGGTCTTGGGCGATGCTTTGATTGAGGCCGCTCGCATGGCACGTGAGGATAGCGCTGCCGGCATCGATGCTCGCACGGTCGACGTCCTCCTGCCCGCTCAGACACGCGCCGATTTTTACTCTTTGGCTCCGCATCGAACGTATGAGTTTCATGCTGCCGGTGAGCAGCACACGAGGGTCTATCTGCTTCGGCTGGGAAACGTCGAGCTTGTCGGCGTGCAGCCCGAGGTCTCGAGTACATTCGGCGCCACCGTGCGCGTCGCCCGGTCCGGCTCTGTGCTCTTTGCCACGCTCGTCAACGGCGGACAGAAATACCTACCGGCCCCCGACGCGTACGAAAAGATCACCTATGAGGCCATGAACTCCGGTTTTGCCGCCGGCTCCCATGAGCGCCTCGTCGATATCATCATTGCCGCCTTGAATGCGGCGTAACACAGAAGGAGAACGTGCATGAACATTGGACACGCGCGCCGCAAAATCACCCCACAGGGCGACATCTACCTGATTGGCTATCGCAATCTTCCCAACCGCCTGGAGCCTGCGACGGGCATCCATGACGACGTCTACGCCAACGCCATTCTCTTCCAGCAAGGCGAACGCGAGGTGTTTCTCTTTAATGCCGATGTCCTCGAGTTCGAGGAAAGCATGGCCGAGGAAGTCAAGACAATGCTCGCCGAGCGCTACGGCATTGACCGTGATTGCGTCCTGCTCTCGGCGACGCACGACCATACTTCAATCGTCGCTTACCACCGCAGCTGGTGGACGGGAAAATTCGACGAGAACTACTATCGCTGGCTCCTCGATACCATTTGCCAATGCTTTGAGGAGTGCCGCGCCAATGCGCAGCCCGCGATTTGCCGCCTGGGCAAGCAGGTCGTCACCGGTTTCTATGACAACCGCATCATCCCAGGCGAACTCGCCGACAATGAGGTCATTGTCGTTTCGTTCTTCGATACCGAAGGCAAGCCATTTGCGGGCTTTGTGAACTGGGCGGTGCATTCCGCTTGCGTCGGGCCCGATTGTACGGAGCTCACGAGTGAGCTTGCCGGCCTTACCGGTAAAAAGCTCGCCCCGAGCCTCGGGTACTATCCTGCCATGGTCGTGGGCGCTGCTGGCGACTGCAGCGATCGCAATTTTCGCCAAGGTCGTGGCATCCCCGAGGTCGAGCGCGTGTCGACCGGTCTTGCCGAGGCGATTTCCCAAATCAAGCTCGATCGCGAGGTTAAACTCGACCGTATCGAGCCCCAGACGTTCTATCACACCGTCGCCCATGACGATTTTTCGCTCACGCTCAAGTGCGCCGTTATCAGCTTGGGTGGTATGCACCTCTTTGTGTTTCCGAGCGAGCTCGGCAGCGACCTTGGCGTTCGCATGAAGCGCGAATGTCCGGTTGAGGGGATTGTCTGCGGTTATACCAACGGCTATTACGAGTACTTCCTTCCGGCGCGTGAATACGGCCTCTCCTTTGAGACCGAACGTACCCAGATTCCCCAAGGCGAACCGGAGCGCCTATGCGATAAGTTCTGTCAAACCGCGCGCCTTCTCGGCGCGCCAGATTCGCGCCTGTAGTTTTGCCGCCACGGCATGGGACCCATGAGGGTCGCGGCCGTGTGATCGGCGTTCTTATTTCCCTTGTTATCTCCCATCCCGGACGTATATGCGCCCGCGGATTTTAAAGGGGAGGCGGGTTCTGTGGCTCCCCACGTCGACTACGGGGGTCTGGAATCAATGCCATACCCCGCTCAGAAAAAGGAGGAATACCATGAAATACCAGCAGCTTTGCGATGGAATCATCGCAAAGGTCGGTGGCCGAGACAATGTGCTGGACGTGAGTCACTGCATTACGCGTCTCCGCTTTCACCTCAAGGACGAATCGCTCGCCCAGACCGATGAGCTCAAGGCCATGAAGGGTGTCGTTGACGTCATCCAGGCCGGTGGACAGTATCAGGTCGTAATCGGTGCCACCGTCGAGTCCGTCTACAATGAACTCGTTCAGATCGGCGGGTTCGACGCCAAGCCCGCGCTTGATATCGATGAGGGCGACAATGTCAAGAAGGGCGATCCGTTCTCGCGCCTACTCGCCATCATTTCCGAGATCCTGCAACCGGTTCTTGGCGTGCTTATGGCCGGTGGCTTCATCAAGTCGATGCTCGCCCTCTGCACGGTTGCCGGTTGGCTCGCCAAGGACAGCAATACCTATGTGACGCTCTCGGCAATCGGAGATTCGGTCTTCTATTACTTCCCGCTTATCATCGGCTGGACGGCTGCCAAGAAGTTCGGACTTAAGCCCGTTATGGGTATGGCCCTCGGCGGCATCCTCGTCTACCCGACGCTCGTTGCCCTTATGGGTGGAGACCCGCTTTACACGCTCGGCACCGGTACGGTCCTTGAGTCCAATGTCTACGGTGATATCTTTGGCATCCCGTTGATTATGCAGAACTATTCATCGACGATTCTGCCTGCGATTTTCATCGTCTGGATCGCCTCGAAGGTGCACAAATTCCTTTCTGGCGCACTGCCCGCGCTTGTGAGCTCGTTCTTCTCCAACATTTTGACGCTTCTCATTTGCGGCATCCTGGGCCTGCTTGTGGTCGGTCCGGTCATGACGGTCCTCTCCAACATCGTTGCCCAAATCATCCTGGCGCTCATCAACTTCCAGCCCGCCATCGCCGGTTTTGTCATCGGCACGTTCTGGAGCCTGCTCGTCATGTTCGGTCTGCACTGGGGCGTCATTCCGCTGTGGTTCATCGATGTCGCAACCTACGGCTATGACCTCATCAACCCTCTCGTATACGCAGGTGGGTGCGCCATCGCCGGTGCCGTGCTCGGCATGATCATTCGAACCAAGGATTCCGAGGAAAACGCTGTCATCAACATCCCTGCTCTCGTCTCGTCGATCTTCGGCGTCAACGAGCCCGCGCTTTACGCCATCCTGCTGCCGCGTAAGCGTCTCATGTGGGCGACCTTCATTTCCGCCGGTGTCGGCGGCGCCATTGCCGGCCTTATGGGTGCCAAGCTCTATGCCTTCGGTGCCTCCGGTCCGCTCGGCTTCCCGAGCTTTATCAACCCCGCTGGCATCGATTCGGGCTTTATCGGTCTTGTCATCTCCGGTCTGGTCGCCTTTATTTTGGCGCTTATCGCCGCTATGGTGATCGGCACCAAGAAGGACGAGGGCGGTCAGACCCTCAACATCTCGGTGGACTAGTCCATCTACCCGCTTTGATTTAAAAGGCCTCGGACGGCAGCTGTGCTGTCCGGGGCCTTTTGCGTTTTGTACCGTTGTCGGTTGGTTTGTGGGGCATCTCAAAAGTGGCGGTGTGTGCTGGGATTACGACGACTGCGGCGCTTCGGAGGTCATGCGGCCGCCCTGTAGAAGCTGGCGATAGGGGAGAAAGCCGATAAACGAGACGACGGCTTGCGAGTACGCAGCGCTCCGTTTGAGGTAGAGCCTGACCTCGGAGGTCGTTGCAGGCTCGAGCGGCACGAGGGCCACCTTGCCGCCGGCGAGTGATTCGGCAGGCTTGCGCATGAGCAGCGAGACGCCGGCATCGCGCGCGACAAGCGAGATGATGTTTTCTGCCCGTTTGCCGGTAAACGTGACACGTGGGCTGAATCCTGCCTTGCGGCAAAGGGAGAGGGTGAGTTCGCTCACGAACGAGCCTTGGGGAAGCATAAGGAAATTCTCATCGATAAGGTCGTCGATCTCGATGGCGTTGCGCTTGGCGAGTGGATGGTCGAGCGGGATAACGGCCACGAGCCGGTCGGTTGTAAAGGGGATTTTTTTAAACTCCGGCTCGATGACGCCGCCGTCGCGGATGAAGGCGAGGTCGATGTCCTCGCGCAAGAGCATCTGCTTGAGTGCGCTGCCTTCGCCCTCGATGAGCTCAACGGAATACGAGGGGTTCGCCTGCTGGAAATCGATGACGGCGTCCGTGATTCCATAGGGAGCCATGATGGGGATGGAGCCCACGGTGATGCGTTCGAGTGGTTCATCTGCGGCTATCTGGATGGCAGCGAGATAGCGATGCTGGAGCGTCGCTATCTTTTGTGCATAGGGGAGGAGCGCTTCGCCTTGCGCGGTGAGCGTAACGTGGTGTTGACTCCGATCGATGAGATTACAGCCGAGCTCGCGCTCCATTGCCATAATGTGCTTGGAGAGAGTCGACTGCGACATGAAGAGCAGCTCCGCCGCATCGAGAAACGTACGCGACTGCGCCAAGATGGCGAACTCACCAAAACGGCTGATATCCATAGGGTAGCCTCCGGTTCCCTCATGTCGGCAAGTAACCTAGATCACGATTCCTTGGCAGTGGTCGATTTCGTGTTGGATGATCTCGGCGGTGTAGCCCGAGAAGTTTTTGATGCGGTGGACGAAATTCTCGTCCAAATACTCAACCTTAATGCGGCGATAGCGAGTACAGGGGCGCTCGCCGGAAAGCGAGAGGCATCCTTCGCTCGTCTGATAGGCATTGACCTGCTCAAGAATTTGAGGGTTGTACATCAGGAGCGCCCTGTTTCCGTCCTTTACGCAGATGATGCGTTTGCGCACGCCGATCATGTTGGCGGCGAGGCCCACGCAATCGTGCTCATGCTCGTGGAGCGTATCCAGGAGGTCCTGCCCGGTTGCGGCATCATCGGGTCCTGCGTCTTCGGAAGGCAGACGCAAAAAGAACTCGGATTTCATGATGGGCTTAATCATGGCGGGCTCCTCATGTCTCATGCTTTCGTGGACTTTTAATAATAGCGCGGAAGGAAAGCTGCGCGTCTGCGTTACAATCTTTCGACGTTGGACCATGTTGCCAGATTCGTCGCGTACGGCGTCTGGCGTAAGTCTAGGGCTCATTTTTCGCCCTGGACTGTTCCTCTGGGGCGATGCGACTGTCGTTCCAAGAGGAAGGAAATGCATGGGGAGCAAATCTCAGCAACAAGTTCAGACAACGCCATCGGCCACTTCGGCGTTTCTCGCCGTAATGTATATCGCAGCCTTTGTTGCCGCCTTTAACGAGAACATCATTAACGTGGCGTTGCACGACATCATGGCGGCCTTTTCGGTGAGTGCCACCACGGCGCAGTGGCTTGTTTCGGGCTACATGATCGTGACGTCGATCTTTACGGCCATCATGGCCTTTCTTTCTGGTCGTTTCTCGACGCGCAAGCTGCTGTTTTTCGCATGCGGATGCACGGTCGCCGGAGAAGTCCTGTGCCTGGTCGCCCCGTCGTTTACTGTTTTGCTGCCAAGTCGTATTTTGCAGGCTGCGGGATCGGGCATCTTGTTTCCGCTCATGATGAATGTAGTGCTATCTTGCGCTCCGCGCGAGAAGCTCGGTCTGTATCTGAGCCTGGGCGGTGCCTGCATTACGCTAGGGCCGGCGTTTGGGCCTGTGATTAGTGGTCTTATGTGCACGTTGTTTGGCTGGAGAGCGGTGTTCGTAGTGCCGCTGGTGGGCGGTGTCGTGGTCGCCGCGGCGGCAGCAAAGCTCGTTCGGAATGTCGGAGAGCGCTCGAACACCACGCTTGATATTCTGTCGGTTGTTTTGCTCACTGCCGGCATTACGGCGTTCGTGTATTCCGTAGGCGAGTTCTCGACCAATGTGATGGCCGGTATCGCGACGCTTTTCGCCGCTGTTGTGGTGCTCGGCCTGTTTGCGGTTCGTCAGCTCAAGCTCAAGCATCCGGTGCTTAACGTGCGTCCCATGGCGAGCGTTCGTTTTTGGCCTGCATGCCTGCTTGTGGTGGTGTCGATGATGACGACGTTCTCGATGAGCGTTTTGTTGCCGCTCTATTTTGAGGGCGCATACGGGATGACCGCACTTGTCGCGGGTTTGCTCATTTTGCCGGCGATCGCCTGCAACGCCGTGACCTCGATTGTGGGCGGACGCGTGATGGATGCCCGTGGTGCGTGGCCGCTGCTGCCGGTCGGCTTTGCCCTGATCGCTGTGGGGCAGACGGCAATCTCGATGACCGCGGCAAGCATGAACATCGGCGTTGTCGTGCTGCTGACCGTTGTGGTGTATGCCGGCGTCGGTTTGGTACTGAGCCCCTCGCAGACCGCCGGTTTGGAGACGCTTCCCGCCGCTGAGCATCCTCACGGAACGGCATTGCTTAACACGTGGAACATGATTGCCGCGTCGTTTGGTCCGTCGCTGTTTATCGGCCTGCTTTCGAGTTCTGCGGTGGCTGCTGGAGCCGCAGGCGTTGCGTCGGACGTTGCCCAGGCGATAGGATTTGCAGCCGCCGTGCGCGTGGCGGCCGTGATTGCCGTTGTCGGGTTCGCGGTGTCGCTGGTGTACGCTCGCCGCGAGTCGCACATGTCGCATTAATGTGTGCACATAGATTCTGCAGCTAGATTGGATGGCGACACCATAAACTAATGGACGTTTTGCCGAGAGGCATGAATGTATAAAGCGCAAAGAGTGCGCGACGGGCCCCGCGAATGGGGCGATGATGCCCGAGAGGGCCAAGAAGGAGTCTCATGTCTGAGAACGAAGAGATCATGAACGAGACCGAGAACGAGACCATGGCTGCCGAGGTCGAGGCAGTCGAGACCGTGGAGACCGAAGCTGCTGAGGTTGAGGCTGCTGACGAGGTTTCCGCCGAGGAGGCCGAGGTTGTCGAGGCCGCCGCTGATTACGATGACGAAGAGCTGATGGACAAGATGCAGAAGGCCGCCCGCCTGCTGCGCAGCCGTCGCTTTGCTATTTCCAAGGAGGAGGAGGCCAAGGCCGAGCGCATGGCGAACATCGAGCGCGCCATCAAGCTTCTTGACCTCAAGCCCAAGATGGAGCAGAAGGAAATGTCCGACCTGCTGGGCATGCGCCTTCGTGAGCTCGATGGCCTGATGGCCGAGGCCGAGGCTGCCGATCTGGTCGGCCGCATCGACGACGCCGAGGGCGATATGCGCAAGATCGTCGTCTTTGCTGCCGAGGATGCCGCTGAGGGCCTGGTCGAGCTTGCCAACAAGAAGGAGAAGCTCCTGCCCGAGCTTTCTTACGAGGAGGCCACCGAGCTGATGGCCGCTCTCGATAAGGTCATCGCTCCGCTCGTCGCCATGGGCCTGGACGAGGACCGCGGTCCTCGCGGCGGCCGTGACGAGCGCGGTGGCCGTGGCGGCGACCGTGGCGGTCGCGGCGGCTTTGGCGATCGCGGTGGCCGTGGCGGTGACCGCGGCGGTCGCGGTGGCGATCGCGGTGGCCGTGGCGGCTTTGGTGACCGTGGCGGCGACCGTGGCGGTCGCGGCGGCTTTGGTGGCAACCGTGGTGGCTATGGCGATCGCGGTGGCAACCGTGGCGGCTTTGGCGGCAACCGTGGTAACGACCGCGGCGGTCGCGGTGGCGACCGTGGCGGCCGTAACGGCGGCGGCTTCCGCGGCAACCGTTTCTAGGGGTTACGCGGTTCTACGAACCGCGTAACTAGTTGACGCTGCAAACCCGCCAGAACGGCAATCTGCCTTTCAACTTCGGCGGCATGATCAAAAGATCAATGCCGCCTCGTTTCAAGGCACCTTGCTCGCTCTGGCGGGTTTTCGCTGTCGGTACCAAGGCATCGGCGTTGCCTTGATCTAAACCTACCAAAAGGGGACAGGTTTATTTGGTCGGTTTTATCTGGACAAACGTGGTCGTCTATCGCAATATGGTCGTTGGGGACGTTCTTGTTTGACTAGTCGTTTAAGAACGTCCATTACAGTCGAAATTGTCAGCCCGG